>CAMYKI010000150.1 GCA_947258985.1 uncultured Acidimicrobiaceae bacterium | reverse complement strand
TCGCTGCCGGACTACTGCCGCACCTGTGAGGTCCGGTTTGCCTGTCATGGCGGCTGCCCCAAGAACCGATTCATTCAAACCCCGGCTGGGGAAGATGGTCTCAACTACCTATGCGCCGGTTACAAGACCTTCTTCAACCACATTGATCCGACGATGCGGATGATGTCGGAGTTGTTGCGACAGGGTCGGGCTCCCTCTGAGGTGCCAGCGATCCTTGCCGCCGAGGAAGCAGCGAGGTTTGCCGACCTCGGACGCAACGACCCCTGCGCTTGTGGCAGCGGCCGGAAGTACAAGAAGTGTCACGGTGCGCAGCCGGGGGATTGAGGGTTCGGCCATCCCACCCACATCGGGTGTGCACGAGCGCGCAACGTAATACCAGGATGTCTCCATGAAGATCGCATCCACATCCGCGCAAGTCGTAGGCGAGTTGGCAGACAAGCTCAACCCCATCTCCAGCAGTCCGGCTGCGCCTCTCAAGACCTGGGCGCTGTTCGACTCGTTTGGCCCCTCCCTGATGCCGCGTGCCGCGGTCCACCAGGGTTTTGCCGCGGGCCTTTCGGTCCTTTCCGCAGAACTCGTCGTCGCCGCGGTTGACACTGCCATTCGCAGGGTTGTCCCTGTCTCGGCGCCACTTCCGGCACGCCTCGGCATCAGGGCCGTTGTCGCCGCTGGTGGTCTTGCGGTGAGCCGGATAACTGAGACCGATGATGAGACAACTATGCGCGCTTCTGTGCGCAGTGCAGGGGAATTGGCATCCGCCGGTGCCATCGGTGGCATGATCTACCAGTCCGCTATCGAGGCTCGGGACCGTTTCCCCTCCAAGTCCGGGCTACGGCCGGTCGTCACCGGCCTTGCCGGGTTTGCCGGCGCCATGGTGTACAGCCAGCGGTTGCTTGCTCAGCGCCAAGCAGTCATCAAACGGTGGAGCGATGACGACAAGCCGGCGACATTGGGAGCATCGCTGGGTATCGGCCTCGGTTTGGCGGCCGCCGGCCGGGGCATCGGCAAGGCCTTCCTATCGTCACGACGCAGCATGGCTTCGTACTTTGGCGGAAGTGGCACGCGGGCCCTGCTCGGCCGTACCGCCAACAGCGCCGTGTGGGCGGCCGGCGCGGCTGGCTTCTACTTCACCGGTGTATCCCTGATAGCCCGCAAGAACGAGGTAATTGAGCCGGCGTATTCGAATCCGCCCGACAACCCGTACGTTTCCGGCGGGCCCAACAGCATCTCGCCGTTTGAGGAACTGGGCCTGCAAGGGCGCCGGTTTGTAACTGATGTCGTGACCCCGGACCTCATCGAAGCGACTCTCGGTGAAGAGGCCAAGGCCCATCCGATCAGGGCATTCGTCGGTGTCAACAGCGATCCGCTCTATCCATCGGGTCGATCGGAGATGATGCAGCGACTCTCGGTGAAGAGGCCAAGGCCCATCCGATCAGGGCATTCGTCGGTGTCAACAGCGATCCGCTCTATCCATCGGGTCGATCGGAGATGATGCTCAACGAATTGGAGCGATTGGGAGCGTTCGACCGGACCTACCTGCTTCTTGTGTCGCCAACCGGTACGGGCTGGGTGGACCAGGCCATGATCGAGGCAGCCGAGCTGTACACCCGAGGCGACATCGCAACGGCATGCATCCAGTACGGCCGCGGGCCGTCGTTCCTCGAGGTGCAGAAGGTCCCCCTGGGCCGTTCCCAGTTCCGTGGTTTGCTGTGGGGCGTGAAGATGCGTCTCCAGGCGATACCGAAGACAAAGCGGCCCAAGGTGCTGGTCTTTGGCGAGAGTCTCGGATCGTGGTCTTCGTCCGATGTCGTGATGCATCAGGGCATCGCCGGCTTCGATCACTACGGAATCGATCGGGCCCTGTGGTTTGGTCTCGTTGGCCTCGCCAAGTGGTCTAAGACGGGGATGCGCCAAGGGGCGAGCGACCTCGTGCCACCGGGCACGGTGGGGGCGTTCG
Source organism: uncultured Acidimicrobiaceae bacterium (assembly GCA_947258985.1). Lineage (GTDB taxonomy): Bacteria > Actinomycetota > Acidimicrobiia > Spongiisociales > UBA5794 > JAAETI01. The sequence continues at coordinate 384 of CAMYKI010000150.1, read as the reverse complement.
ACAACTTCGGCGAGTACGAGCAGCTTTCCGAGGAGGACCGCAAGAGCCTGCGGGCCGTGATCGTGGACCACGACAACGATCCGATTGCGCAAATGTCGCTGCGTTGGGCGGTGAAACGTCCACCATGGCTCGACGGTAGTGAACGTGGCCGCAATGTTCCCGAGGGAATGACGTGGATTCCGCTCATTACTTTTGTGCAGGTCATGATCGATGCCATGAACGCGATGCGGGTCGTACCCGGCCAATTCAAGAGTTTCGGCCATGATTATCGAGCCGACACCGCTGATTTCGTCCGCGCCGCCTACCAGCTCGGTGAGGTTTCGGACGAGCAGAGGCAAGCAGTCTTTGACACGTTGCGGCAGCTCGAACTCGAGCGCGGCGAAC
>CAMYKI010000149.1 GCA_947258985.1 uncultured Acidimicrobiaceae bacterium | reverse complement strand
ACCTCAAAGCTGCAGCACTCATCCACGGTTCGATCCGGCTGCCGCCCCAGCTCGTGTTGATGAGACCGATCGGAACCTCGACATCGAGACGGAGTTGGCGGGCAAAGAAATAGCCAACCGCGGTGAAGTCGCCGACATGGTCCGAGTCCGCCCTCTCCCAGCTGCCTCCGGCCAGTCTCTCCACGGGTTCTGCGGCCCAGGAGCGTGGCACCTTGAAGTGTCGGATCTCGGGATCGGACGCCAGCGCCATCTCAGCCTCCGCATTCATCGAGCTCGCCACTACCCATTCCATGTTGGATTGACCCGAGCACACCCAGACGTCTCCGACCAGAATGTCCTGGATGAGCAAGCTCTCTGCCCCGGATTTGATCGTCATCCGGAACGGGCCGCCGGCCGGGCCTGCGGGCAGCTCGATCTGCCAACGCCCGTCGCCTGCGGATCGACCGCCAACAGACGACCCTCGGAAGGTGACCGTGACCTCCGCTGCGGCGTCGGTTCGACCCCAGACCAGCACCGGTACATCTCGCTGCAACACCATGCCATCGCTGATCAGAGGACCGAGCCTGAGCTCTGCCGTCGATGCCGCGGCCACCAAAAGCGAAACAACCCACATGACAATCAGGCGATGCAGCGATCTTTCCCTCATCGGTTGGCCATCTCCCTGTACATGGCGCGCTCGGCCAGCGCGAAGGCACCGAGCACACCGGATCGGTTGCCCAGGCCGGGCGGGACGATGTAGCCGTCGTTGTCCTCCGTGATGGCCGGGGCCTGCAGGTAATCGTTCAGCAGCTCGCTCACCTTCTGCCGTACCAGCGGAAAGAGTTGTTGCTGCCCCATGACTCCTCCACCCAGGATCACCCTCTCGGGAGACAAGGCACAGACGAGATTGACCACGCCCAGTGCCAGATAGTGGGCTTCCAGCTCCCAGGCCGGGTGGTCTTCGGGCAGATCCTCGGCCTTTTTGTTCCACCGTTGCTCGATGGCCGGTCCCGAGGCCAGACCTTCGAAGCACCCATCGTGGTAGGGACAGGTACCCACAAAGCCGTCATCGGTACGGCGGGGAAGCAGCATATGCCCCATCTCCGGGTGAACCAGACCATGCACCGGCTGCCCTTCGACCATCGCGCCGCCACCGATCCCCGTTCCCACCGTCAGATAGACAAAAGTGTCGACCTCCCGAGCGGCTCCCCAGCGACCCTCAGCCAGCGCCGCCCCGTTGACATCGGTGTCGAACCCGACGGGAATCTCGCCGCCAAGCGAAAGAAGTCGAGGGTTCGAGCGATGGTCTCAGCCGGATCGGTGGTCGGAAATCGGGTCTCGTCGCGCAGGTTGTCCGGCCCACTACCCACAGCACACACAAACTTGGTGCCCCCTGCCTCGATACCCCCGAAGATCGAAGTCATCTCACCTCCGCAAGATCACCCTCCGGCGATCCCCTGACTCCTACGAGCCATTGGAGACCCGGGTCAACCGCATCATCCTGATGTGCCGTGCGAGTACTTCGATCGTCAGAGGAGTCTCCGTCGTCCCCAGATCTTCGCCGGACCACAGATCCCGCACCTGATACCGAGTCGTGGAAAACGCTGCATTTCGATCCGTCAGGTTGTCCGCGACAGGCTCCTTGCTCCAGTCGAATTCCACCTTCCGGGCGGGCTCGGATCGATTCAGGATCGTCATGGCCCAGTCCCCATCGACCAGGGGCTTGATCCAGATCTCCAGAGCTCCTTCGCTTGCGCAGGACATCGCAACTGCTCGCACACCCGGACGGCCGATTCCTGCGAGCTCGCCGTCGGGACCGAGATAGATGAGGCGGGGTACGCCCTCCGCCATGATCGCTCTCGCCTCACGGCGGACGACCGGTTCGGTGCACGCCCCTCCGATCCACCCATGCAACGTCCCACCCGCGTCGATGATGGCCGCGTCTCCGACCCTCCCGGACGCCGGCTGCCGCACCCAGACCACTGTGGCACGCAGGTAGCGCTCGCCGGCGAGGTCGAGTTCGCCGGCCAGGGCCTCGAGTCG
>CAMYKI010000148.1 GCA_947258985.1 uncultured Acidimicrobiaceae bacterium | reverse complement strand
AGGCAAGCTGGATTGGAATCGACCGAGTACCTGGACCGGGGTGCTGGATCGATCCCCTTGTGGCACAGGGACCTCGGCGAAGATGGCGACCCTGTGGGCTCGGGGGGAGCTGGGGCTCGAACAGGACTTTGTTCACGAAGGCATTCTCGGAACCACCTTTACCGGCAGACTGATCGAGGAGACCAAGGTCGGCCCATACGATGCCGTGGTGCCGACGATCTCGGGGACCGCGTGGATCACGGGCTTCGCACAGTATGTGGTCGATCCGGAGGACCCGTTCCCAAACGGATTCACGGTGGGTGATATCTGGGGCGGATAGATCGAAACCCGCAGTCAGGAGGGACGGTTGATGGAAGACTTGGTCACTCTCGAGGTCATTCGCAGCATCGTTCCGAGCTTGGATCTGGTGGGGCTGATGGAGGAGGGGTTCGTCGCCTACTCGGCGGGTCGTTGCGTCGTACCGCCGGTCGGCGAGCTGATCTTCGAGGATCCGCCGGGTGAGACCCACATCAAGTACGGCTACATCCGGGGAGGTGACTCCTACGTCATCAAGGTAGCCTCCGGTTTCCCAGGGAACGCCAAGGTCGGCCTGCCCACGGCTTCCGGACTCATGCTGCTCTTCAGTCAGAAGACCGGAGCCCTGGAGACGGTTCTCCTCGACCAGGGATACCTGACCGATGTCAGGACGGCGGCGGCGGGAGCGGTCGCGGCGAAGCACCTGGCTCCCGGGAAGATCAGCTGCATCGGCATCCTCGGCGGCGGTGTCCAGGCCCGCATGCAGTTGGAGTATCTGCTACCGGTGGTCGAATGCCGGCAGGCCCTGGTGTGGATGCGCAATCCGCAGGCAGAGGAGAGCTACCTGGAGCACTTCGCGGACACGGACCTCGATCTCGACTTCGCGCCCAGCCCGGACGACGTGGCGGACCACTGCAATTTGATCGTCACCACCACGCCAGCCAAGGAACCCTTGTTGCAGGCGGCCATGATCCGCCCTGGGACCCACATCACCGCCATGGGTTCGGACACCGAGGACAAGATCGAGCTCGATCCCCAGATCCTCGCGGCGGCGGATCGCGTGGTGGTGGACAGCCTGCCCCAGTCGGAGACTCGCGGCGAGATTCGCCAGGCGGTCAAGGCCGGGGTGCTGGATCGAGGTTCGGTGGTCGAGCTCGGCTCGGTCATCGCAGGTACGGCCGCTGGGCGTACGGACGATCGGCAGATCACGGTCTGCGATCTCACCGGTGTCGCCGTGCAAGATCTGATGATCGCCAAGGGAGTGCTGGAGGGAGTGGAATGAAGTTCCCAATCTTCGAGCTCGAACGGGTTCAATCTCTTTACGAGAACACCGTCGAGTACAACCTGACCGAGAGTGGCTTCCACCCCTACACGTTGGCGGAACTGCTGACATCGGAGCAGCTGCAGGAGCTGCACGGAACGGTCCTCGGCTACGGGCAGACCAACGGTTCAGTCGAGGTCCGGCAGCGGATCGCGGCGCTCTATAACGGGCAGAGCCCGGACAATGTGTTGGTGACCAACGGCTCCTCGGAGGCGAACTTTGTCGCCTGCCACACCCTGCTTGAACCCGGGGACGAAGTCGTGATGATGGTTCCCAACTACATGCAAATCTGGGGTATCGCCGAGGAATTGGGAGCGACACCGGTCGCTTTCCATCTGCGCGAAGAGAACGAGTGGGCGCCTGATCTCGAGGAGCTGCGCCGGGTGGTTACCGACCGGACCCGGATGATCGCCGTTTGCAACCCCAACAACCCAACCGGCTACACGCTCACCCCGGATGAGATGCGGGAGATCGTTTCGATCGCCGAGGGGGTCGGTGCCTGGATCTACGCCGACGAGGTCTACCGTGGGGCCGAGCTCGACGGCAACGAGTTGGCGAGCTTCACGGGTATGTCGGATCGGGTTCTGGTCAGTGGAGGCCTGTCGAAGGCCTACGCGCTCCCCGGCTTGCGGTTGGGATGGTTGGTAGGGCCGGCGGAGACCATCGGCAC
>CAMYKI010000147.1 GCA_947258985.1 uncultured Acidimicrobiaceae bacterium | reverse complement strand
GTCGTCATCCAGGCGACGTCGACTGCGGCAACGCTTGGATTGGCCGCCTTCTCAGCGGTGCGGCTCTCCGTGCAGGGCCCGGTCGGCCCCATCGCCGACAAGCTCTACGCCATGCCGGAGTTCACCGTTGTTGCGTTGACCAACGGTTCGTACGACCTTGCCGGCGAGGTGTGGTGTCGTGACAACGCCCACCTGCTCGACACGCTCGATACGGTCCGTTCGCTCGAAGGAGTCAGCTCTTTGGTCTCGAACACCTACCTCGAGATCGAGAAAGAGGAGTACCGGCTCGGCTGAGCCGTTCCGTCCCCTTCATCCGCTGCCCCATCCGGTTGCCGGGTGCCCTCACTCGTCTCGCGCAACTCGAGAAACCTCAAATCTCTGTCACCCACCCGCCGGCTTCGTTCGTCTGTCACTATTGAGAGGTTCGAAGGAGTAGAGGGAGAGGGAGAGATGGACTGGTGGGTACTGGAGATCATCGTGGTCGGCATTCTGATCACGATCGTGCTCGTGCTCGGACCGCTGATCAAGCGGTACGGCAAGGGTTACGCCGCCGACGTGTTCCGGGCGAATCCCCGGACCGGCAAGAGCTATCTCGTGCTGATGGACATCGCCTACTACCTGATCTTCGGCGCCTACGTGCTGTTCAGTGTCCAATTCGACCGTGATGTTTCCGGCGGATGGACCGAGCAGGTGAGCGCTCCGCAGCTCGAAGCTTCGGTGATCAGGATCGGCGGAATGCTGCTGCTGATGGGGCTGCTGCACGGACTCAACGTGCTCACCCTCCCGGTGATCGGCCGTCTGTTCAGCCTCAACCGTCAACTCGACGATTCGACCGAAGGCGACCCCGGGCAACTGGAGGTTGCTTGAGCCGCCCGTGTCGCGAACCGCTCACACGGGGCCGGCCCGCTGCCGGCAGTTTCGAATCGAAGGAGTGACCGAGATGTATGGTCGCAGAATTGGACAATTGATCGTGGTGATCGCCCTTGTGGTTGTGGCCGCCGCCCCGGCTGCGGCCGGAACCGGCGTGCGGAAACATGCAGAGGTCACCAAGGGAGCGTTCGTGACGCTGTCTGGAGGCGCTGACCTGGGGTACGAAGTCGAGGGTCGGGCGGTGATGGTGCGAGTGCCATGGCGGCACGGGCGCACCCTCGTGGCCGTTCACGTTCGTGGTCTCGATCCGGAAACGGTGTATCCGGCGCACGTACACAATGCACCGTGTTCTGCCGATCCACCGGGTGGTAGCCACTATCAGCATGAGATGGGTGGAGCGGTGGACGCCGTGAACGAGATCTGGCCTGCGGTGACGACGAACGCGGCCGGCAACGGTCGGAGTTGGGCGACCCACGGGCACTGGGCCCGGCCTGATGCGCAGTCGGTCGTGATTCACTATCCGGCGGACACCTCGATCCGCCTGGCCTGTGCTGATCTGAGCTAGAGGGGGCGCGCGGGTGCTGGCAACAGTGAGCGGAAGGGAGCGGCGACGGCGGTTGTTCGTCGCCGCCCTCTTCGCTCTCGCTCGGGACGGCGCGGCGGTTTCGGAACCGACCCATGCCGCGGTTCAGGACGGAGTTGCTGCCGACGAACTCGTTGCTCGGCTCTTCCGTCAGGAGGCTCCATCGCTAGTGCGGATGGCACGGTTGTTCACCGACGACCGCAACGCCGCTGAGGACCTCGTTCAGGAGGCCTTCATTCGGTTGCACCGTTCGGCCGGCCGCATCCGCGACCCCGACAAGGCGGCGCCCTACCTGCGCTCGATCGTTCTCAACCTGGCGCGGGACCACAACCGGCGTGGGCTGATGTCTTTGCGGCATCGAGAGGCGCTGAAGATTGACGTCGACGGCTCCTCGCTCGAGGACGTGATTGTTGCCAAGGCGGAGCACCAGCAGGTCGTGGATGCCTTGCGCGAGTTGTCACCTCGCCAGCGCGACTGCCTCGTGCTGCGCTTCTTCTACCAACTGTCGGGGAGCGAGATTGCCGAGACCCTCGGCATCTCCCCGAACTCGGTGA
>CAMYKI010000146.1 GCA_947258985.1 uncultured Acidimicrobiaceae bacterium | reverse complement strand
ATCGCCAACGGACCGCGCTGCAAGGCCAGCAACATCAGCGCGTTGGCGGCCATGTCGAGCACACCGGTGACCGCGACCATGTTCCGAGTCCTTCCACGGAAGCGCAACGAAGCTTGCCGCTGACGAGCCATCAGACACAGCGTCGGCACGGAAACCACTCGTGCCCCTAACAGCGGCCACATCCCCGATCCCTCGGCTGTGAACGAGTAGAAGATGAAGAAAAGCCCGAACGCGCTCCCCGCCGCCACCGCCAGTGAAATGGCCGACAGTGAACCACCGCTGCTCCCTCTCTTGGCGCCGGAGGCCAGCCCGGGAATCGCCACGAGCGCTAGTGCGATGCCGACCAGCGTGATCGTCTGAGGCGACTCGCCAATCACCAACGAGAACACCACCGGAAGACCGGCGCCAATCAGACCCGCCAGCGGGGCCACAACCGCCATCTGTCCGGCGGCGAGACCGGCGTACAGTGCCACAACCCCAATCGCGCCGAACAAACCCCCCGCCGCACCCCAGCCAACATCGGCAAAGGCCACGCTGTCCGTCGGGACGACGAATAGCAGCAACGCCAACACAGGCAGCCCGGCGACCTGGGACATCACGGCGACCGAGACTGCGGGTGCCCGCTTCGAGATGAACCCACCGAGGAAGTCGGTTGAGCCATAGAAAACTGCCGCCACCAACGCCAAGAGCGCGGTCACGCAGACTCAAATGAGATCGTTGGGGTCTTTCGCACGCAGACTCCTAGCGGCTCCGATCCCATTCTTCTCGAACGCCGGTGAGGCTGCAACAAATCTGGCGGCGGTTTGGCCGAGCTGCAGCGTCAACCCCGACAGGTATTCGACGAGTGCGTCGATGACCTCGTCGGACTGCGGCCGTAGGACCCGGTCCTGACGAGGCCGGGGATGTGTATTCCCGGCGTCTTCAACCAGGTTCCGTGACCGGCCGGGACCGCTGCGCGGTCCACTACCGCGATGCGGTGATGAGATGTGCTGGGATCTCGAGCCGTTGCTTGAAGGCCAGTGGGCCATGGATGCCCGACAGGCGGACCTGGATGACCTCGGACTCTGCGGTGAGTTCGATAGGCATGACATTCCTTGCATTGCTGATGTTGGCCCCCAGTCACGGTGTCGGAGGCCGACTTGCAGGCGAAACTTGTGTACTAGCTCAGCTCCGCCAGCCGTTTGATCTCGAGCATCATCTTGCGGCTCATCACAAATGTGATCACCTCGATCGGGAACCGCCCAAAAGCAAGACGGACCTTCCAGCCGGAGCTGTAGTCGCTGCGACCCCTGGTCAGGAACCGGCTGGATCCGTCGGGCTGGGGGCTGACGACGAACTGCCAAGTCGACATCGCCCAAGTCTCCTCAGCGTCGATATCGGGGGGTGAACCGGCAAGCACCAGGGCATGTGGAGGCGAAGCGGCTTCGATCCGCATGGGCGGTACGGCGGGATGCAGATAGATCTCCTTCCCCACCGCCGGATGCTGGTGTTGGGGAATGACCTCGGTTGTGTTGGCGATCTTGCACCCAACCATGTTCTCGAGTGTCTGATAGGTGTAGAAACCGCCGCGGCCTTGCCCGAGTTGGGCGATCCATGGCCACACCTGTTCCGGCGCGGCGTCGATGTCGACACCCAGCGTGTACGACCATTTAGGTTCCAGGACGTGCTCATCGCCGGGCAGGGGATCGATCGCTTCGGTTCCCACAGTGCCCCAGCGCAGCCGCTTCCGCCCGATGAACGGGGTCGCGATCAGGTTCCACACGATCAGGGCGGCGCCTTCGAGAGCGGCCAGAGCCCCGACGCCGGGGGAAGGAGTGGCGTTGCGCCTACCGAGTGCTTTCGGCATATCTGTTACTCCCGACTGCTTGGCCATCTGGCCCTTGGGGAAGTCATCAAGGGCACCTCCAAACTTAGCGCGATCATCAACACGATCGGTGCGGGCCATGTGGGCCTCCTTTCGTCCGCCTCGGGCCGTGACAGCGGTCGGCGGTGGGGTGTGGTGAACCCCCCGGGGGGTTCACAGACC
>CAMYKI010000145.1 GCA_947258985.1 uncultured Acidimicrobiaceae bacterium | reverse complement strand
TGCGTACCAAGTATCGATTGCGCGGTGTGACGCCGCGGTTCAAATCGGAGAGATAGCGGCTCCCGATCACCATGTCGTGGGTGTCGGCGGCCACGTGAGCAACGAGATCAGGCAGGCAGGCTGGGTCGTGCTGTCCGTCGGCGTCGATGGCGACCACCATGTCGCTGGCGAGGGCTGCGGCGTGTTCCCGACCGAGTCGCATGGCGGCGCCTTTGCCCTGGTTGGTGGCCAGCATGATGACTTCCGCCCCGCAGCGGCGGGCTTCAGCAGCGGTTGCGTCCGTCGAACCGTCGTCGATCACGACAATCGTGGTCCGATGGCCTGCGATTTCGCCCGGAATCCCCGTGATGACGGCGCCAACCGCTTGTTCTTCGTTGAAGGCGGGGATGAGTACGGTGATCATCGGTCCCTCAGACTCTCAAGCACCTGGCTATGGAGCCGAGTCCGCGATTCGCCCGGCCTCATTGGACAATTTGCCCTTGTGTAGGACCCTACCTAACATACCGGGTCCGGCCCCCGTCGGGCCGCGGTTTCTTGTGGCACAAAAGAGATGATGTGAGCGAGTTCGCGACACGTCGTTGAGCTGCCCCCCGAACGTCTGGTTTTGGGTGAAGCTCGGCAACGACACGGCATCCATTCCCCAGCAGGGCGGATGCTACGGATCGGCGAGACTCGATACGAGGCAGGATTACACACCGATGAAAGTTTCAGCTTCCGCCAAGAGAATGTGCGAGAAGTGCCGGATCATCCGGCGCCATGGGCGCGTCTGGGTGATCTGTTCCAATCCGCGACACAAGCAGCGTCAGGGGTAACGACAGATGGCCCGCATCGCCGGAACCGACCTTCCGAGAGACAAGCGAGTAGAGATCGGTCTCACGTACATCTATGGGATCGGCCGTCCCTCATCTCGCGTCGTCCTCGAGTCGCTCGAGATCGACATGGACACCAAAGTCCGGGATCTCACCGATTCCGAGGTCGTGGAGATCCGCCAGTTCATCGACAGCAACTTCACGGTCGCCGGTGATCTGCGACGAGATATCGCCCAGAACATCAAGCGAAAGATCGAAATCGGTAGCTACCAGGGTCTGCGGCATCGCCGTGGCCTCCCGGTACGTGGCCAGCGCACGCACACCAACGCGCGCACCCGCAAGGGCAAGAGGATGCCCATTGCGGGGAAGAAAAAAGTCACCAAGTAGCGGTTCCCGGAGAGATAAGTGGCACAGCAAGCAAGACGTCGTCGGGCCAAGCGGAATCTTCCGCACGCCCAGGCTCACATCAAGGCCAGTTTCAACAACACCATCATCACCATCACCGATCAGGATGGTGGGGTTGTGGCATGGAGCTCGGGCGGATCGGTCGGGTTCAAGGGCTCTCGCAAGTCGACGCCCTACGCCGCCCAGGTTGCCGCCGAGCAAGCTGCTCGCAAGGCCGGCGAAATGGGGATCCGCAAGCTCGACGTCATCGTGCGCGGCTCAGGATCCGGCCGGGAGACGGCGGTTCGCACCCTGCAGAACATGGGGATCGAGGTCACCGGCATCAAAGATGTGACCCCGGTTCCGTTCAACGGCTGCCGGCAGAAGAAACGAAAGGGTCACTAGATGGCTCGCTATACCGGTCCACGCACCAAGGTCAGCCGTCGGGCGCGCCAGCTGCTGGATGACAACAAGGCGAAGTACTTTGATCGGCGCCCGTATCCGCCCGGTGACCACGGACGGGGGCGCATCCGCGAGTCTCAGTACCAGATCCAGCTGCGCGAGAAGCAGAAGGTTCGCCACATCTACGGTGTGCTCGAGAAGCAGTTCCGTCGTTACTACAAGGAAGCCAATCGACAGTCTGGGATCACCGGTACCAACCTGTTGCGCCTCCTCGAGTCACGTCTCGACAACGTCGTATATCGGTCCGGGCTTGCTCGGACCCGTCCCCAGGCTCGGCAGTTGGTCAACCATGGCCATTTCCTTGTCAACGGGAAGAAGGTCGACATCCCCTCGTACCAGGTACGTCAGGGAGACGAGGTAGCGGTGAAGGAACGCAGCAAAGAGGCGTTCCCGATCCT
>CAMYKI010000144.1 GCA_947258985.1 uncultured Acidimicrobiaceae bacterium | reverse complement strand
CATGGCCCAGCTCCGCGGTAAGTTGGCGGTCATCGAGCGGGATCGGCGTCTTCGCCGCGAGCGACGAGACGACCTTCCGACCGTGGCCATCGTCGGTTATACAAACGCCGGCAAGTCACTGCTTTTCCGCCGCATGACACGAGCCGAAGTCGTGGTGGAGGACAGGCTCTTCGCCACTCTCGACCCGCGTGCGCGGAGGGTAGCGTTGGGTGAGGAGGTGACTGCAGTTCTCACCGATACGGTCGGTTTCATTCGAAAGCTACCCCACGACCTCGTAGCGCCTTTTCGCTCAACTCTCGAGGAGGCTACCGACGCGGATCTCGTGCTCCACGTTGTCGATGCGACCCACCCGGCATGGGAGGAACACCTCCGGGTTGGACAGGAGGTGCTCGACGGTCTCGACGTGGATCGGGATCGCACCCTGGTTGTTCGAAACAAGATCGACCTTCTCGGCTCCATAGCAAACGGTTCCGGCGGCAGACCATTCGGTTCGATCGCAGTGTCGGCCCTCACCGGCGACGGGATCGGACAGCTTCGTGCGGTGATTCGTGCTGCATTGCTGACGGCTCCCGGGGTCGCGATCCTTCGGGTGCCGCTGGAGGAAGCAGAGTTGGTTCGAAGAGCAGTTTCGATGCCGCACCAGCTTGCGCGGCGATTCGGCGATGGGACGGTCGAGCTTGCTCTGCGAGTCGACCCCAAGTTTCTGGTGGAGGCCGGTCTCGATGGATACCAGGTCCTCTCGTGGAGAGGTGGCGCCAGTGACGGAGGTGGGTAATGCCGGTATATGAATTTCTCTGTGCGTCCTGTAACAAGATCTTCAGTTTTCACTCCTTCAGAGTAGCGACAGAAAAGGTCCCAGAATGTCCCAAGTGCAGCAATGCCGATTTGCGGCGGGTGCCGTCGAGTTTCGGGGTAGCGACAGCGCACAAGGCATCGGCGGGCCAGGGTGACGATGCGGGCGCCGGCCTTGACGATCCCCGGATGGAACAAGAGATGATGCGGTTTGCCTCGGAACTTGAAGGCATGGATGAAAATGATCCCAGGGCGATGGCGGCCGCGGTCCGCAAGATGACCGAGATTGCCGGCGAGCCGGTGACTCCGGCGATGGAGGAGATGATCCGCCGTCTGGAGGCCGGAGAAGATCCCGAGAAGGTCGAAGAGGAGCTCGGAGACGCCCTCGAAGAGGAAATGGGCGACGAAGGTGGTGGCGGGTTTTCTGGCGCTGCACCCACCCGCGACAGCGGTCTGTACCCGATGTAGTAACACCAATGAGTAGCGCGAAGGGACGTCGACGACACCGGTGCCACCTTCACCATTGTCATTGTCGCCCTGCCGTCCCGAGCGCGCCGATGACAATGGTGAAGGTGGCACCTGACTCGCCGAAGCGGGAAGCGCTCCTCAAAGGATGCGACGCGAGAAGCGCTCTTAATGGGGAGTGGCTGACCGCTACGCCGCCACGCTCTTGCTGGCCGCAGTGCTGTGCAAGGTCAGCAGGTCGATCTCGGGTGGTGCGCCGACTCGCACCGGTACGGCGCCGACGCCGACGCCCCGCGACACGTAGAGGAAGGCCCCTTCGCGGCGGTACGGGCCTGCGACATAGCGAGTGCTGAAACGGGCGACATTGAGGTTGCGACCGGTGAGCGCGATCTGGCCGCCATGGGTGTGGCCGGAGAGCGTGAGGTGGGCGCCGGCCGCCGCCGCCTGGTGCCAGCCCTGAGGCTGGTGGCAGAGGCAGACCCTAAACGACGTCGGGTACTTTTCGATCACAGAGAAATCCGCTGCCCGTCCGTCCCGCGCCTGCAGATCCTCGACGCCGATCAGGGCCAGACAGGCGCCCGAACGTTCGAACGTCACGGCACTGTTGATCAGTGGCTTGATTCCTGCCGCCTCGAGCGCCCATTCCGAACGCTTCGGGTCGATGAAGTGATCGTGGTTGCCGAGAATGCCCCACACGCCCATTGGTGCTGAAATCCCGGAGAATCCCTGCACAAATATGTCGGCGTCGGAATCGCGGCGATCCATCTGATCTCCGGTAAAAACAATGATGTCGGGATCGAGACTGCCCGCCATGTC
>CAMYKI010000143.1 GCA_947258985.1 uncultured Acidimicrobiaceae bacterium | reverse complement strand
CCGAATGGGACCGGAAGGCCCTAGCGCCAACGCCGGGCATCGCACAGAGTGTCCGTGGGCACCGGAGGCAGGCAATGCTCGAATTCAACGATCTTTCGAAGCAATTTGGGGACGTTGTCGCCCTCGATCATCTCAGCTTCTCCGTCGGCCCGGGCCGCATCCTGGGGTTTCTCGGTCCCAACGGAGCGGGCAAAACCACCGCCATGCGCTGCGTATTCGGTCTCGTCATCCCCGACTCGGGAGGAGTCACGTGGGACGGGGCAGAGATTGATCGTGAGGTGCAACTTGGTTTCGGCTACATGCCGGAAGAGCGGGGTCTCTATCCGAAAATGCGGGTCGGTGAGCAGATTTCATACTTCGCCAGACTCTCCGGCATGGGCCACAAGGAAGCGGCCGAGGCGGCCATCCGGTGGCTCACCCGCTTTGATCTCGCCGACCGCATCGACGCCAAGCTCGAAGAGCTCTCCCACGGAAACCAGCAACGGGTCCAGCTTGCGTGCGCCCTCGTGCACAACCCGGATGTCGCCGTCCTCGACGAACCGTTTGCCGGCCTCGACCCGATCGGGATGGAGACCATGGCCCAGGTCATGCGGAGTCTGGCCGACGCCGGAATGACGATCGTCTTCTCCAGTCATCAACTCGATTTGGTAGCCGACGTTTGCCGGGACGTGGTCATCATCGACCGCGGCCGGGCAGTGCTCCGCGGCGAGGTGAGCGAGCTGCGCAGGCTCTCCCCGATCCGCTATCTAGAGGTAGACGTCAACGGCAGTCCCTGGGTCGGTGACGTCGCCGGCGTCACCGCCGATTCGGACAACGGGCGGCACCGATACATCTTGTCGCGAACCGCCCCAATCGAAGAGATACTCGAACAGGCTCGCACCGAGGGCGAGGTGACCCGGTTCAGTTTCGAACCCCCCAACCTCACAGACCTGTTCCGCGAGGCGGTGGGGCGATGAGCTCCACCGGCCAGGTGTTCGAACTGATCAGAAGGGACTTCGTCCAACGCGCCAAGAGCAAGGCCTTCCTGACGTCGATGCTCCTGATCATCGCGGTTGTCCTCATGATCGGACCCCTGATCGCATACGTCGATCGAGACCCGGGGCCAACATTCGTGGGGCTAGTCGGCGATCTCCCCGCGGGGACCGTCGGGGCGATCCAAGCCCAGGCCGACCTCTTCGACGTCGACGTCGAGTTGCGCACGTATACCGACCTCGAGGCTGCCGAGAGCGCAATAATCACCGGCGACATCTCTGCGGCAGTCAATGGTCTAGACGAGGTCATCTACCGGGAAGAGGTGTCCTTGCGACTGGACGCGGTGCTGACAAGCGGTGTCGCCACGGCCCAGCGCAAGGCGATTGCCGCCGAGATGGGCTTGTCACTGGAGGACGTCGACAGGCTGCTCTATCCGGTGGTCTCCGTTGAGCGGACCCTGGAACCCGCGGAAACGGACGAGGACACCGCCCGCGAGGCCGGCGCACTGATCGGTTTGATGCTCCTCTACATCAGCATCCTCATCTTCGGCCAGTTCGTGATGATGGGGGTAATGGAGGAGAAGCAGACCCGGGTCGTCGAGGTGGTGCTGTCACGGGTCAGCCCCGCACAGATTCTCGTTGGCAAGGTGGTGGGTATCGGACTTCTCGGCCTCGTTCAGATCGCGGCGCTCGGCGGCGCCGCTCTGCTGACCCTGTCCATCGCCGACCTTGCCGATTTCGACGTGACCAGCCTCGGCCTGAAGATCTTCGGGTTGCTCATCTTGTGGTACCTGCTCGGATATACGTTCTACAGCTTCCTGTACGGGGCTCTCGGCGCGACGATCTCCCGCCAGGAGGACATGCAGGGGGTCGCCATGCTCCCCGTTCTGCTCATCCTCCCCGGGGTCTTTCTCTCACAACTGGCGTTGGCGAACCCGGAAGGGTGGATCGCCAGGGTGGCCTCTTTTGTGCCGGTGTGGTCCCCGATGGTCATGGCGGTGCGAGCAACAGTCTCCGACGTCCCGATGTGGGAGGTCGGGCTGTCCATCCTGCTGCTGGTTCTCACAACATACGGCCTGATTCTCTTCGGCGGCCGTATCTACCGGGGCGCCATCCTCCACACCGGGAGCAAGACCAAGCTGCG
>CAMYKI010000142.1 GCA_947258985.1 uncultured Acidimicrobiaceae bacterium | reverse complement strand
GGTACTTTTGTAATCAACGGTACCGAACGCGTCATCGTTTCACAATTACACCGCTCGCCAGGTGTGTTTTTTGATCATGACAAGGGTAAAACCCACTCAAGCGGAAAGCTTCTTTTTTCTGCCCGGGTCATTCCTTATCGCGGTTCCTGGTTGGATTTTGAATTTGATGCCAAAGATGGAATTTTCACCCGTATAGACAGGCGCAGAAAGCTGCCTGTAACCGTGTTGCTTCGTGCATTGGGCATGAATAACGAAGAAATACTGGATACATTCTTTGAAACCAGCAATGTCTCACTTCTCAAAGAAGGAGCGAAGCTGGAATTGATTGCGGAACGTCTTCGTGGTGAGTCCGCCCTGGTTGATATTGCTGATAAGAAAGGCAAAGTCATCGTTGCCTTAGGCAAACGTATAACGGCACGGCACGTCAAGTTAATTGATGAGTCAGGTATCAAGACACTGCAGGTACCCGACGATTACCTCCTGGGTAAAATCATTGCCCATAACCTTGTCGACAAAGAGTCGGGCGAAGTTCTGGCAGACGCCAACGCGGAAATCACCGAAGAACTGCTGCTGAAGCTTCGCGAAGCCGGTGTTAAGAAATTTCAGGTTCTGTATGTCAATGATCTTGATCAGGGCCCATATATTTCAAACACACTGAATATTGATTCCTCAACCAATGAACTTGAGGCATTGGTGGAAATATACCGGATGATGCGCCCGGGTGAACCGCCAACCAAAGAGGCCGCACAAAACCTGTTCAAGAATCTGTTCTTCACCGAAGAACGTTATGACCTGTCGGGTGTTGGCCGGATGAAATTCAACCGCCGCGTTGGACGTGAAGAGGTTACCGGTTCAGGCGTATTGGATCGCGAAGATATTCTCGCCGTTTTGAAAGTGTTGATCGATATCCGTAACGGTGCGGGAACGGTTGACGACATTGACCACCTGGGTAACCGGCGTGTACGCAGTGTTGGCGAAATGACCGAAAACGTATTCCGCGTGGGTGTGGTCAGGGTTGAGCGTGCTGTCCGCGAGCGGTGCGTTGCGGATGATGAGATCGTACGCACCCTCGACGACGTCGAGGACTTCGTCGGACAGTCGCAGATCGAGGCTGACCATCGGATGACGTTCCTGGAACTCAGCAAGCGCCGGAATGATATGCAGGCGCCCGAATGAGCCCGGCATCGTCATCCGCAACAATCCCTGCGCCGCGGCCCCCTTGCCGCTGACGGCGCTCAGCCCCGTTTCCAGGGTCTCGAGCACCTGTTGCGCATACGGCAAAAACTCGGCACCGTCGGTGGTCAGGGACACAGCCCGCGTCGTTCGGTTGAACAACCGAAAGCCCACGATCTCTTCGAGCTTGCCAAGGCGGGCGCTGGCGCTGGCGGGCGAGAGGGACAGGTCTCGTGCCGCGCCCGACACCGAGCCCAGGTCGGCGATCCGCAGGAACAGGCGCAGCGACAAAATATCCATTTATCAAAAATAAACGAATAATCATTTCGTGAAAAGGGTATTTATCACGCATTCCAAAATTATTAGAGTTCACCTCAATCAACCGAGGAATCACAATGAAGACGATGAAAGCCATTGGCTACAGGGACGCCGGCCCGATCTCGGCGGAAAATTCGCTCATCGAATTTGAAACGGGCGTGCCGGACCCCGGACCGAAGGATCTCCTGGTGGAGGTGCGCGGCGTGTCGGTCAACCCGGTCGACGTCAAGGTTCGCACGCTGATGCAGCCGGAGGACGGAGCACGCATCCTGGGCTTCGACGCCGCCGGCGTCGTAAAAGCGATCGGGTCGGAAGTTTCGAAGTTTCAGCCCGGCGACGAGGTGTTTTATGCCGGCGACTTGATGCGGCCAGGCTCAAACGCCGAGCTCCAGCTGGTCGATGAACGCATCGTCGGCCGCAAACCGAAATCCCTCGACTTCACCGAGGCCGCCGGAATGCCGCTGACCGCCATCACGGCCTGGGAAATCCTGTTCGACAGCTTCGGCCTCAGGGAAGGCGGCGGCGATGGCGATGCGATGCTCGTCATCGGCGGCGCCGGCGGTGTCGGGTCGATCCTGATCCAGCTGGCGAAGAAGCTCACCGGTCTCGAGGTGATCGCAACCGCGTCACGGCCCGATACGAAGGCGTGG
>CAMYKI010000141.1 GCA_947258985.1 uncultured Acidimicrobiaceae bacterium | reverse complement strand
TGCTCATCTTCAGGGATGACGGTGAGAGCGATCGACGCCGACGCGTAACCATTGGCTGCGGCGAAACCGGAATTGGATCCGGCGACCACATCTGCCACGCCTTCCGGCATGCTGAGATCTCGCACGGAGTCCGACATCGATTCCTCGAGGTTCTGCAGCGCTTGCGCCGTCTCGGTCCCCGTTTCGGCGGTCGAAGCGCGCAGAATCGGCTCGGCGAGACGCAACGCAAGCTCGGCACCGATGTCGGTCGCCGCCTCCTCCTCGTCAACGGCAGATCCCCCGCAGCCGGCGACTATCAGTGCCAGGGCGGCGAGCCAGGTGAAAAATCTCGCGAGGGGTCGTTGGATGCTCAAGGTACTGGCAGCCTAGGGCGAGGGTTGCGACTAGGGCGGCTTATGCGACTGCCGGTCAGGAGGCCGTGATGGCTACCGGCGTGAATTTCAGGGGAAAGCGCAGCACATTGAACTCATCTCGGGTGACCCGGATTAGTTCGCCCTCACTGCCGACGACCCAGATAGCGTCTCCGGTCCCGACGACTGCGGCAGAAGCAACGCCCACTTCAACCGAGATGCCCTTGTTCACATCTGCATCGAGTTGCACGAGCTGCCCTGATTCATCAAGGAGCCAATAGCCCGAATCGGCGGTGATCACGCCCGCCGGGGCGACGGCGGTGACGCTCAGCTGTTCCGAGCTGATGAGAGAACCATTTGCCGGATCGATACGGAGCACCTTGCCGTCTCCGCCGAACAAGAGGATCGATTCCAACCCGGCCTCAACGGCCGCCGGGTCGCCGAGATCGATCTCGTAACTGGTGACTCTTTCCCCTGTTGCGAGATCGATCTGGAGGAGATCGTTCGTGCCGAGAACCCAGAGGTCTGTCGCGGTGGCGACCGCATCGACGGGAGCGTTGACTGTGTTCGGCGATCCTGCGGTGAAGGTGCTCGCGTCGATTGCACTCACCGATCCATCGGACAGTGCCCAGAGACCATTCGGTGTTGCGATCAGCCGGGTGACAGGACCATCAGCCGACACCGTGCCGACCACGGCTGCAGTTGTGGGATCGACTGCTGCAATTGTTGCGTCGCCCCCGACCCAGATGAGGCCGCCGGCGTAAGCGATTGCGGTGGGAGTGAATCCAACTTCGGCACCGGTGACATCGTCGGGGTCCACTGCGTCGATTCGAACGATGCCCGCGCTCGTCGGGTCGGCCAGCCACAATGCCGGGGCGCCGGCGGTGAAGATGGGTTCTGGTTCGGTGGCGGCGGTGGTTGTCGACGCTGGAGCCGTGGTTGTCGAAGCCGGCACGGTGGTGGCGGGGTCGACGTCGTTGCCGCTACAACTCGACAGCGCGGGCAGTAGGGCGATCAGCATCGCTGCGAAGAATCCGGTTGTCTTCCCGATCTGCATTGTTCCTCGGAATCTGGCTCGGCTGTGCGGGGGCAGACCCTACCGCTTTGCCTCGGCAATCAGAGCCTGCATCAACCACATAGCTAGTAATGGGGGGTGTCCGACCTACCAGATCTTTGACGGCTGGATTCGACCCGGATTACGTTCGCCTTGGGCTTTGATGGCAGGGGGAGTCTGCCTTAGGTCTCGGGACGCGTCGAATCACGTCCTGTGGAGCGTGCAATAGGAGGGTCCGGTGGAGTCAGCCACTCGTCAGCGTGTCGTTAAGCGCGGTTTTCCGAAGTCCGAATTGGGGGACGGTTTCGAGAGGAGGGGCCGATGACCGCTCGTCGCCGGCTATTCAGCCTTCTCGCTTCTGTACTTCTGATTGTCCCGGTCCTGGTCGCCATCCCGGCGGCCGCTTTGGCGCAAACGTCCTACCAGCTCAACCTCAGCCTCAACCCGGACCGGTCCGCAGCGATCGCGCTCGAAGGGGCGACGGTAAGCGGGGACATGTTCGTGTTCACCGGTCCGGACGACGACGTCGACGTCGTCAGATTCTGGATCGACGATCCCACCGGCACGCCGTTCCGTACCGAGAGCATCGCGCCGTTCGACCTTGCAGGCACGAACGACCTCTTCGGCGGAACCGACGCGGCGCCGTTCGATTCGACCCCAACTCCACCCCCGCGCTCGAGTTCAGCGACGACTCCTTGACCTTCGATCTCGATCTCGGTGACCCGGCAGCCTCTGATTCCGTGAACCTGTCGGCAACCTCCGGGACGGCCGACTACACGCTCACTGTTGTGCAGAACCCCGAGGGTCTTTCGTGGCTCACGGTTGACCCTCTCAGCGGTTCCACGTCCGACACCGTCGACCTCGAAGTAGATCCGTCCGGCCTGACTGCCGGTCTCTACACAGCGACTGTTATCGCGTCCGCACCCGGGTACCTGGGCGACAGCTTCGACATCTCCCTCAACCTCAATGATCCGAGCGCCGGCCCCGGTCTTCGCATCGCGTATTCGACTTCTTCGAACCGGAGCACGCCGTCAGATTTGGACGGTGCGGTCGTCGACGATTCGATCTATGTGTTTGTCACGGACGCCTCCGGTGCGCCGGTTCCGGGTGTGTCGATCTCGCAGGTTCGCTATTACACCAACGGCAGTTCTTCGCCGACCCAAACTGAGAATTACGCCCCGTACAGAACTTCGGCCCGCCGGTTCCGCTTGTGTCGCTGTCTCCCGGTTCTATTGATTTTGGTGAGATCGTTGATGGCAACATCGTCGTTGAGACGGTGTCCTTGTCGAATGTTGGCTCGGCTCCGTTGTCGGTGACCGCTATCGACGTGACGGGTGCGGGGTTTGACCTCGATGGCGCGAATTGCCCTGGGTCGTTGGCCCCGGGTGCATCGTGTGAGATCGATGTCGAGTTTGGTCCTGCGGGGACCGGTGGCTTCAACGGGTCGCTATCGGTGACAAGCAACGCGACTTCCTCACCTGACGTCGTGCCGCTGTCTGGTTCTTCAGTCGACGCTGAGCCGGCAATACAGCTTTCTCCGATATCGATCAGCTTTGGCGATGTTGTTGTTGGTTCGACTGAGCAGGCGTCGATCACAGTCGCAAGCATCGGCAACGTTCCCCTATCAATCGACAACATCGAGGTTTCCGGAGCCGGATTCTCTCTGTTGGGCGACGATTGTCCGGGGTCGCTGAACCCGGGTTCCGACTGTTCGATTGATGTCGAGTTCGCTCCGACCGAAGACGACGATTATGCCGGGTCCGTGGTTGTCTCGAGCAGCTCGGATGCGTCGCCTGATTTCGCGCCATTGAGCGGGACCGGCGTGTTGCCACCTGAAGAGGGGCTGCGCATCGCGTACTCGGTCACATCGAACCGCGCTGCTCCGTCGGATCTCGACGGTGCGGCGGTGATGGACACGATCTATGTGTTTGTTACCGATGAGACCGGTGCGCCGGCTCCGGGTGTGTCGATCTCGCAGGTGCGGTTCTCCACCAATGGGACAATCCGTTTGATACGACGGGTGAGGCGGATGGTCCGTTCCAGATTTCTGCTGAGGTGGATGTTGTTGGTGAGGGCACCACCAATCTGGTTGCCGACTTCCTGATCCAGAATTCCGGTCCTCCTGTTCCGCTGGCTTCGTTGTCGCCGGGCTCCGTCGACTTTGGCGAACTGATCGGCAGTGAAACCGCCGTTGAGACAGTCACTTTGTCGAGCTCCGGCTCCGCTCCGCTTTCGGTCGGCGCCATCAACGTAACCGGCGCCGGTTTCTCGCTCGACGGTCAGAACTGTCCATCATCGCTGGCACCCGGCGCCTCATGCTCGATCGACATCGAGTTCGATCCCAGCGGTGTCGGCCCCTACACGGGTTCGCTCTCCGTTGAGTCAAACGACGCATCGAGCCCCGACGTCGTGCCGCTGAGTGGTTCAGCAGCCGACCCAACCCCAGATGCCGCTCTCTCGCCGTCGCTGGTCGATTTCGGAGACGTGGTTGTCGGCGAGTCGGCAGTCGCTCAGGTGACTCTCTCGAGTGTTGGCAACGTGGCTCTGGACATCACAGATATCGACACTGACACCCCCGAGTTTGTGGTGACGGGCGATTCTTGCCCCACTTCACTGGTCCCGGGTGCCTCCTGTTCAATCAACGTGGAGTTCACTCCGACGGACCTTGATTCGTACAGTGGGCTCCTGCAGCTGTACTCGAACTCGTTTGCGGGGATCGAATCAGCGTCACTCGCCGGCAACGGTATTGAGGCTCCTGAAGAGGGGCTGCGCATCGCGTACTCGGTCACATCGAACCGCGCCGCTCCGTCGGATCTCGACGGCGCGGCGGTGACGGACACGATCTATGTGTTTGTCACGGATGAGACCGGTGCGCCGGCTCCGGGTGTATCGATCTCGCAGGTGCGGTACTCCACCAATGGGACCCAGACGCAGACTGAGAACATTGCTCCGTATGACTACGAGGGTGGGTCGACGGCGAACGCGAATCCGTTTGATACGACGGGTGA
>CAMYKI010000140.1 GCA_947258985.1 uncultured Acidimicrobiaceae bacterium | reverse complement strand
GACACAAAGCGGCGGTAGAACGCGATGAATTGCAGAGCCCACCACGAGGGGTGATATGGCCTCAGCTTCCTCTGCTCTGTCACGTCTCGTCCTCCAATACCGCCATCGGTTGCGTCTCGGCGCTTCGCGCCGCCGCGTCACCGAGCCACTCGACGAGTTCGTCGAACGGCGCGTCGTTCACGCCCCGCTGGGCGATCACGATGTAGGCCACATCATCGCACAGCCTGACGCGTGCCGTGGCTTCCCGTAGTCGCCTCTTGGCGCGATTACGGGCCACCGCGTTTCCGACCCGACGGCCGGCCACAAAGGCGACCTGCGGGGGACCGGGCGCGCCATGGGTGGTGACCATCACGACGCTCCCTCGGCGGTGGCGCCTTCCGTTCCGATATGCCCGGGCGAACTCGGATCGTCCGCGCAGCGAAACGTAAGGCCGGCCCCTATGCAGAGAGGCGATGGCGGCCCTTGTCGCGGCGCCGTTTCAGCACGGCGCGTCCGCTGCGAGTCCGCATGCGGAGCCGGAAGCCGTGCTTTCGTTTACGACGGCGCACGTTTGGCTGATACGTACGTTTCATGAGAAGTACCCCGGGGAAAGGAAGTCGCGGTAAGGCGGGTAGGTTAAGGACGGGCCTGCACTATGTCAAAGGGTGGGTCCCCTCAGGTGTCCGCCCAGGCCTCCTCACGCGAAAAACAAGACTCGCCCGCGAAACATTGAATAACGGCCGAATCGCCATTCCGGCAGAATTGTGACCTACCCTGGGGACTCCTGGATGCCCCTATTCCCTTGCGGCACAACGGATTACGCCCCTTGGCATTATTTCCCAAGATGTGGATAAGATCGGTTTTGGCGTTCTTGAAGCCGCTCACCCGGCGGACCTATAGTCGCCACCCGCCGACCCGGTGGAAATCGGTACTTCCCCGATTGACCTGCAAAGGGGACTCGCTCGCGGGCGGGTCATTCATATCTTTCTCCACATGATGTGGATAGATATGTGGACAGTACTCATCCGAAACACATCCCCGTAGGAGTCGAAAAACAGCTGTGGAAGCACACCCATCGATCTCGCACTGGGACGAATTCCAACTTCGCCTCCGCGGCCGTGTCAACCCAAATGCCTGGCAAACGTGGCTCGAGCCGCTCGAACCCGAGATGCACGACGGGATCCTCCGGCTCGCCGCTCCGACCGACTTTCACCGCCGCTGGGTGCGAGATCGCTTCTTCCCTGCCATCGAGGAGAGCTGTATCGCCGTATATGGCGACGACGTCACCGTGATCCTCGACGCGCTCGAAGACACCGACCTCGTCGACACCGACCTCGTCGACACCGACCTCGTCGACACCGGCTTGGTTGAAACCGCTCCGGTGGCGCGACCGGCAACAGCCCCGGACACAAGCGCATCCCCCGTGCCGTCACCCCCTCCGGCGGCTCCACCGGTACAGGACTTCGAGTCCCGCCTCATCGCCAAATACACCTTTGAGAACTTCGTGGTCGGCCAGTCCAACCGGTTTGCCCACGCCGCCGCCATGGCGGTAGCGGAGCAACCGGGTTCTCATTACAACCCTCTCTTCATCTACGGCCATGCCGGATTGGGTAAGACCCACCTTCTCCACGCAGTCGGCCACCACAGCCGCGAGCTTGCTGCTTCATCCGTCGTGAGATACGTGTCGTCTGAGCAATTCTTCAACGAGTTCATCAACGGCATCCGCCGCAAGCGCATGGACGAGTTCAAGGCCCGGTATCGCACCATCGACGTTCTCCTGCTCGACGACGTCCAATTCTTCGAAGGCAAGGAACAGATCCTCGAAGAGTTCTTCCACACCTTCAACAGCCTCTACGAAGCCGGCAAGCAGCTCGTGATCAGCGCCGACCGTCTCCCCAAACACCTCGCTTCGCTCGAAGATCGCCTCCGGAGCCGGTTCGAGTGGGGCCTGATGACCGACATTCAGCCTCCCGACGTTGAGACCCGGCTCGCCATCTTGCGCAAGAACGCCGAGTTTGCCCCCAGTAGTGTGCCCCGCGACGTCCTCGGGTTTATCGCCGAGAACGTACTCGACAACATTCGCGAGCTCGAGGGCGCCCTCACCCGGGTCACGGCATATGCTGCCCTGACCCATGAACGGATCGACCTCGAGATGGCTCGCGAGGTCCTCCAAGACCTCGTCCCGTCATCTGACTCGAGGCCGGTGACTGCGGACACCATCATCGAGGTCACCGCATCGACCTACGGCTTTGCCAGCGTCGAGTTGATCGGTCCGAGCCGCAAGCAACCGCTGGCTCTCTACCGCCAAATCGCCATGTATCTCTCCCGAGACCTCACCGATCTCTCCCTTCCCAAGATCGGCGCTGCCTTCGGAGGGCGTGATCACACGACCGTCATCCACGCCGT
>CAMYKI010000139.1 GCA_947258985.1 uncultured Acidimicrobiaceae bacterium | reverse complement strand
ACCAGCGGTACTGCACCCGATACATGGTAAAGGCCGCTATGCAGTCGAGGACCTCGCCGCCGTTGACCGGGCTGATGCAGTCGCTGAAGCCGTTGCCCAGGAAGCGGTCGAAGTTCGAGCCGGCGACAACCAGCGGACCCTCGGTGTAGGTGGAGTTGGCGAGAGTCGCCCAGTCCACGCACAGCGTGTGGTTGCGATAGCCGTCGTTGGCAAATGGCGAATCGTCATAGGCCGCGTCCACTGCCGTCCAGTAGGTGGGGCAGGTGCCGGCCGGCGGTGTCGGTCCCGCCAGGTGCGGCGGCAGCTGGCCTTCGATGCAGTCGGCCGCGGTGCAGGGGTTGGAGAATTTGACGAACTGCGCGGCGCCGCCGTTGAGCATTGCATCGCGCTCCATGACGCCGGCCGAGACCGAGAAGGATCCGCCGGCGCCGCCGAAGTCACGCAGGGTGAAGGTATAGGCGCTCTGACCGGTGCTGCCAGAGGTTCCATCATCCCAGACACCCAGCTTCGGGTAGTCGTTCTGGCCGCCCGGCGTCACCGGGAAGGAGTAGCGATGGTAGGGGCCGAGCGGATCGCTGGTCGTCGAGACCGCAACGCACTGGATGCCTTCACCGATCGAAAACTGGCTGAAGAACCAGCGGCCGGCATCGTCATCATAGAGCACCACCGGGTCGCCGTCGTTGTTGGTCTCGCAGGGACCACCAAAGCCCGTCCAGAAGCTGTTGCCAGTAAACGGACCGGCGGTCAGGGAGCCAGTGACGTCGAAGACGCCCCAAATCGAGTTGATGTACTGAATGTAGATCCGGTTGCCGTTTTCGTCCAGGCCGATGTCGCCGTTGGTGTCCGGCGGCACGATGCGCCCCCCCACCACGACGGCGTTGTCGTCGTCTGAAAGGCCCGAAGCGCTAACCATGGGTGCAGGGGTGGGGCCGAGGAAAGGTGCATAGGCCGACTGCACTCCGCCATCGGGCTCGGCTTGAGATGGATCCTTCCCGAAGTCCGGCTTCTCCATGATCGGGACTTCCTTGCTGAGGCCGGTGGGCCGCGCCGCCGGGACCGCCATGTCGCGCAGTGGTGGCGAAGTGTCGTGGTGGATCGCCTGACCCGTCGTCGCAGCCGGGCCCTTGGCCCAGGCCGCCGGGACGAGAGTCAGCAACATCAGAGCTACCAGTACTGAAGTCGTTCTCATCTTCATGCCTCCTCCTCTTCTTGGGCGCTCGCTACAGGCGGTCTCAGCAATCGCTGCGGTCAGGCAGCCGCCGCCAAGAGAGCTTCCTACGGTTGATACGTGCTCCATTCCTCACAATCTCAGCCTTGACCTGTTTTAGGCCGGCTGACTCTCGCTCAGGGGGATCGGGTTGGACACTATCAGAGTCGGCGCGGGCGTCAAGTGGCCTCTTTCACATCTTGCCAGTCGTCACAGGAGCACGAGCCGGCGGCCCTCAATCGGCCTGTGCCACACCCTCGGCTGCGACCTGATCCTGCAGGCGGACCAGGGTTCGAACCAGGGCATCGAAACTCTCCTGCAGGTCACCGTGCGTGGTCGGCTCGAGGCCTGCGAATCGCCGGGCCTGAACAGAGTTCCGATGATCGAGCACCTCGATGGCGACCTCGGTGTAGACAGGCGCCCAGAGGTTGACCGGCATGGCCGCCGGGTCGAGTTCGGCCACGACCAGCGCTAGATTGCGCACCGCGGCAACGTCGAGATCGAGCACCTTCTCCTCGCCGTAGCCGCTCTGGGGATCGTGGCGGCGGGTCGTAACCTCCTGGCCCTCCACCCGCATCAGGAAGCCCGGGCCGCTCTCGCCGATTTCCTCGGCGGTCGGCTTGCGGTAGTGCGAGAGAACGAGCGGCTCGTAACGCTTGACGTAGGGAAACAACGCCTTCCCCGGCGGCTCGGTTAGCATCGGGGCGTCGGTGTGGATGCCAAGGGTGTTCAGCCCTAAACGCCTAAGGTCAGCCAGCGCGGCATCGCGGAAACCTTTCTGCCAAGCCTGATCCCAGGGCCGTTTGGCACCGAAGGTCTTTACCCAGTGGTCGCGGTTGTAGTCCTGCGCCCACCAGCCGGCGTGGTAATGGTTCACGCCGAAGCTGATGAAGGCATTTCCCTCGGGCGTGACCAGCCACCAGCGAGTGCCGTCATGCTCGGTGCGGAAGAACCCGGTTGCTTTGAATTGCTTGCCGGTCCAGCCACCAAAGCGGTCCAGATGGTTCCGGTCCGTTTCGTTGCCACCTCTTGCCACTCCGGCCACACCCAGCAGCGGCAAGACGCCAGCGTTTGCAGCAAGGTTCAGGAACTCACGTCGCGTACGACTCGGCGCGGATGCGCTGTCTCGCCTATGAGGCATTTTGATGCTCCATTCAAACGGATGACCGAGAGAAGAAACCAGCGGCTCGTCGTGTTCCCATCATTGGGTACGT
>CAMYKI010000138.1 GCA_947258985.1 uncultured Acidimicrobiaceae bacterium | reverse complement strand
CATGCTCATCAGCGGGGAGTCGTCCACCGGGATGTCACTCCGCACAACATCCTGTTCGATGAGGCCGGCAATCCCTATCTGGCCGACTTTGGGATGGCGGGTCTGCTCGGTGCAGACGGCCCGCCGGTGACGTCGTCACCTGCGTATATGTCGCCGGAACAAGCTGCGGGAGCCAAGGCCGTCGTCCAGTCCGACGTTTACAGCCTTGGGGTACTGGTGCATTCGGCGCTGACCGGCCGGATCCCGGCTGTCGATGGGGCCCTGCCTCCGGTCTCCGAGCTTCGTCACGATCTGTCAGCCGACGTGGACAACGTACTTGGGCGGGCCACCGCTGCCGACATCGAGCAGCGCTATCCGGATGTCACGGAATTCATGCAGGCGTTGGCGCATGCAGTAGGGATGGGGCGGGAGGATGCTCCGGTGCTCGAGATCGATGAGCGCAACCCCTACAAGGGTCTGCGGGCCTTCGAAGAGAACGACGCCGAGGACTTCTTCGGTCGGGAGATGCTGGTTACCGAGCTGGTGCAGTCGGTGTCCCGGCACCGGCTGGTGGGTGTGGTCGGCCCTTCGGGGTGCGGCAAGTCGAGCCTGATCCGGGCTGGCGTGATCCCGTTGCTGCGGGGCGGGGCCCTCCCGGGGTCGGAACGCTGGTTGATCACCGACATGTATCCCGGCGGAGAGCCGCTCGGCGAACTGGAAGCGGCGTTGCTGCGGGTGGCGGTCAACCGTCCAGTAGACCTGGGCGCAGCTTTGGTCGATCCCGAGGCGGATCTGCGCGTAGTGCTCGATGAGTTGCTGCCGCGGGATGCGGAGCTGCTGTTGTTGGTTGATCAGTTCGAGGAGCTGTTCACCCTGACCACCGCGGAGGAGCCGCGACGCAGGTTCCTCGACCTGCTCGTTCGATTGGTCACCGACCCAACGCTGCGGGTGCGGGTAGTGGCAACCATGCGGGCCGACTTCTACGACCGGCCGCTCGAGTATCCGGAGTTCGGCGAGCTACTACGGCGGGGCCTGGTTTCAATCACGATCCCTGCTGCTGAGAATCTGCGCGATGCCATCACCGGTCCGGCAGGTCGGGTCGGGCTTGCGGTTGACGAGGCGTTGGTCGAGGCAATGGTCCATGACGTCGCCGACCAACCCGGTGGATTGCCGTTGCTGGAGTACGCCCTGACCGAGTTGTTCGAACGCAGGACGGAAAATCGGCTCGGCCTTGCCGGCTACGAGAAGACCGCCGGGGTGATGGGGGCGTTGGGGCGCCGAGCCGAAGACCTGTACTCGCAGTACGACGGTGCCGGCAAGGCCGCCACCCGGCAGGTGTTTCTGCATCTGGTGACGGTGGAGGAAGGCTCCGAGGACACTCGGCGGCGGATCTCGTTGACAGAGCTGCAGGGGCTGGGGATCGAAGCTGAGACCCTGCAGACGGTGCTTGACGACTTCGGCAAGCATCGTCTTCTCACCTTCGATCGCGATCCCGAAACTCGCGAGCCCACTGTGGAAGTAGCTCACGAGGCACTGCTGTCACGCTGGGAACGGCTGCGGGGTTGGATCGACGAACGCCGTGACGATCTGGTGCTGGGGCGCCGGCTGGCAACTGCCGTCAATGAATGGCAGCACTCGGGTCGTCAGCCCGCCTACCTGTTCTCCGGCGGCCGTCTAGAGCACTACGAAGCGTTTGCTGCAGAAACAGACATTGCACTCGGGGCCGACGAGGTGGGGTTTCTCCGCGCCAGCCGCGACGCTGCCGACGAGGCTGCTGCCAGCCGGCGGAAGCGTAGGCGTCTTGTGCTCACCGCCTTTGCCTCAGCGGCAGTTATCGCCGCAGTGCTGGCGGTGGTTGCTCTCGTAGCCCAGCAGCAAGCCGAGGACGCTAGTGCAGAGGCCCAGGCGAGCGAGGAGTTGGCTGAGCAAAGGGCGGACGCGCTAGCCGAGCAGACCCAAGTAGCCGAGGAGAACGCACAGCATGCGGAGGACGCAGCCTCCCTTGCTAAGCGTGAGGCGATGGTGGCGAGGGCTCGAGATTTGGCTTCGAGTGCGGTGCTGGCTGTGGAGGAGGACCCGTTGTTGGCGATGAACCTCGCCGTGCTCGCCGTCGAGACGCTCCCGGAGGGGGAGGAGCCCGGCCCGGCGCTGGAGACGGCGCTGCGCACCGCCAAGACGGCGGATCGGTCGGCGGGCCGCTACGACGAGCTCGACGCCGGTTTGTGGACCCTTGCCGACGTATCCCCCGATGGGTCAACAGTGGCGGCGGTCAATGGTCGGCAGTTGGTCGTGTTCGACGCCGGCACGATGGAGGAGGAGCTCTGGTCGTATCGGGAGCCGGGACCCGAAGCTCTAGGTTCGGTGGCGTACTCATCGGATGGAGAGTTCATCGTCGTCTCAGTAGTCGACGAGCGAAGCTTTCCCTTCTTCGGGTCCGAGGTCAGTGTCGCCGACGGC
>CAMYKI010000137.1 GCA_947258985.1 uncultured Acidimicrobiaceae bacterium | reverse complement strand
GCGAACTTCCCGGTGAAGGACAACTGGTCGGTCACCATCTACGACCCGCAGACCCGGAGCATGCTGCAGACCGATCAGATGTTTGCGGGAATCAACAGCCTGAGCGCTGACCAGACACAGAACGACGACGGATCGATCGACGTGATCCTTGCTCCAAAGGCGCCCGCCGGGATGGAGAAGAACTGGATCCAGACGATCCCGGGCAAGAGCTGGTTCATCCTGCTCCGCGCCTACGGGCCACTCGAACCGTGGATCGACAAGACCTGGCGCCCGAGCCAGCTCGAGTTGTTGAGCTAGCAGCCGGTCGCCTAGTCCCGCGAACCACACGGCTAATGGAAGGGTCGCCGACGCAGGGAGTACCTGCGTCGGCGATCCTTGTGGTGTCAACCCGAGCTGAGTACCCGAAATGGGTGATTTGGCGATGCGCTCTCAGCACCACACTGGGCATTGCAGTGGCTGATGCTGCCACGTCTGGAAACGCCGACTCAGAGGAGATCGCGATGGGGTCAATCGACACCTCTCTGTTCAACACCGACGGAAGCCTGATGCCGGAGTTCGAGCCGGCGCCAGCAGAGTTCGAGACCAACTTCGGAACGCTCGAGTTCGTGGGTGGTGGATTCCCGACCCCCGACACCGCGCAGCGGGTATTCGATGAGATGGACCTGCAGCGCGCTACGCAGGCCTACATGGACTTCTACCCGGCGTTGTCGCTGCTTGCGATGCTGAAGGGACATGTCGCCAACTACGGCGTCAGGAGCTGCTCCGACATCATCGTCTTCGCCGACAAGATGGACTCGACGCCCCTCTGGCTCACCGGCAACACCGACAGCATCTACGCCCTGGTGACGCTGGATCTGAAGGAAGACGGCCCCACGGTCATCGAGATCCCGCCGGGCGTCCTCGGGCCGGCAGACGACGCGTACTTCAAGTTCATCATGGACTTCGGGCCGACTGGCCAGGACCAGGGCAAGGGCGGCAAATACTTGATGCTCCCGCCTGGCTACAAGGGCGAGGTTCCCGACGGCTACTTCGTCGTGAAGTCTCCGACCAACCGCGTCTGGCCCATGATGCGCGCCAACGCAGCGCTCGTCGGGACCGGCGAGAAGGCCCTCGCGTTCTACCGGGACCACTTGAAGGTGTACCCGCTCGCCAAGGGGCCGACAGAAGGCCGCTACATAAACGGCACCGGGATGGGCGGCAACCAGTTGGCCCCCGAGAACATGAGGGCGTTCGAGTGGCTCGCGGAGATCGTCGAGCACGAGCCGGGGGATATCTTCAATAAGGAGCAACTCGGTCGTCTCGCATCGCTGGGCATCGAGAAGGGCAAGCCCTTCGCCCCGGACGATCGTATGCAGCGGATCCTGGCGCAGGGAGCGAAGCAGGGTGTGGCCATGGCACGCACGATCGCATACGCCAACCGTGATCCCGAGGTGCGGGTCTATCCGGACCGGAGTTGGGAGACGCTGTTCATCGGCGGTAGCTCCGAGTTTCTGAGGAACGGGTACCGCAACATCGATGCCCGAACGCTTTTCCACTACACGGCCGTCGTCGTCACCCCGGCCATGGCGGCGCGGATGGTCGGCAAGGGTTCGCAATATCTCGCCGCATATCGCGACGCGAACGATGCGCACCTCGATGGAGCGAAGACCTACAAGCTCCAGGTGCCACCGAATGTGCCGGCGAAGGACTTCTGGTCGGTCACGCTCTACGACCCGGCAACGCGATCACAGCTGCAGACCGAGCAGGGATTCCCGAGTGTCAATAGTCAGAAGAACCCCGACACCAACGCCGACGGATCAGTCGACATCTACTTCGGCCCGACGGTGCCGGAAGGGAAGGAACACAACTGGGTCCAGACCGTGCCCCAGACCGTGCCGGGGAAGGGTTGGTTCACGCTGTTCCGGATCTACGGACCACTCGAGCCTTTCTTCGACAAGACGTGGATTCCCGACGACATCGTTGAAGTGACCTGATTGGGGAGACCGACATGTGCATGGCGAAACGACGGACCTGAGGAGGACACCGATGGCACAACCTGAAGAAACCAGAAACCTGTTCGATTCTGCAGGCAAGAAGCAGACTTCGAAGGACTTCGAGCCCGCTCCCGACACAATAGATACCAACTTCGGCACCTTGGAGTTCGATGGGCGGGCGTTCCCGACGAAGGAGTCCGCGCAGAAGATCTACGACGAGATGGATCTGCAGCGCGCCACCCAGGCCTACATGGACTTCTATCCAGCGCTGTCGGTATACGGCATCGTGCGTGGGCAGATCCGCGACTTCCAGTTCGCTTCTGCGTCCGACATCGGGGTATTCGCCGACTTCATGAAGCCGAGTGAGAACTACCTCACCGGCAATGACGTCACCGTGTACGCCATTGCCTCACTCGATCTGAAGCTCGACGGACCAACCGTTGTCGATATCCCGGCAGGGATGATGGGCAACGCAAACGATGCCTTCTTCAAGTACCTGACAGATTTCGGTCCGACCGGGCCAGATAAGGGCGAGGGGGGCAAGTACCTCTTCGTGCCCCCCGGATACGCGGGCGAAGAACCGGACGGCTACTTCGTGGTGCACTCCCCGAGCTACCGGATCTGGGCCATGATGCGCGGATTCGACGTCGGCACCGGCGACGCCGCGGTGCAGTGGTTCAAGGACCGTCTCAAGGTCTATCCGCTGGCGAGCGGACCTCGCGATAACACCGCCACCAACATCTCCGGCATGGGGATCAACTCGCTGGCGCCCGAAGACGGCTCCGTCTATGAGATGCTGAACGAGATCATCCAATACGAGCCTACGGCGCTGTTCAACGATGAACTGCTCGGCAAGCTGGCGACGCTCGGCATCGAGAAGGGCAAGAAGTTTGCTCCGGATGATCGAATGAACCTCATCTTCGATCAGGCGGCGAAGCTGGGCGTGGCGATGTCGCGCGCCATCCTCTACGCCAACCGGGATCCTGAGATTCGGTACTGGCCGAACCGGCGTTGGGAGAAGATGTTCATCCGCAACACCGAGTTCATGATCGACGGCATCGTCGACGTCGATGCGCAGACGCTCTGGCTCTACCAGGCCATCTGCGTCTCGCCGAGCCTGCTCTCCACCACGCCGGGTGTGGGTACGTCGTATCTCACCGGCATCCGGGACAAGGACGGCGAGTACCTCGACGGCAGCAAGAACTACCGGCTGTGTGTCCCGGCGAACCCTCCGGTCAAGCGGTTCTGGGCGGTGACGGCGTACGACCCAACCAGCCGCAGTCTGCTTGATTCCGGCGGTCCCATCACGGTCGGCACGCTCAGCAAGCCGGTGGCCAACGACGACGGCTCCGTCGATGTGTACTTCGGGGCGAAGGCACCGGAGGGCAAGGAGAAGAATTGGGTCAAGACCGACCCGTCCATGGGGTTCTTCGTCGTGTTCCGTTTCTACGGTCCGACCGAGGGGTACATCGACAAGACCTGGGTGCTCAACGACTTCGAGTTGATGACCTGAGCTGGGCGGGTGCGCTCGTCGGCATCTTCGGACGCCAGCCGGCGGGCGTCCGAGGATCAGATCCTCGAGGTCAGGCCCATGAGGGTCACGAGCGGATGCCGACGAGCAGCATCCCACGCACCCGGCCAGATCGGATCGCTTGGCCGGTGATGGTTGCGCTACGACGTGCTGGATGACCGGCGGCTCGTGCCTGTGGTTGGTGAGCGCCCAGACAAGGGCGCCGAGCCAGCCGATGCCGGTCCATCCGGTGAGAACGTTGAGAGCTGCGATGGTTCCCCGGCGATACGTCTTGCGTCGGGGGGTGACTTGCGTGGGGATGAGAGAGAGATCCGCAGCGAAGGCGAGTAGACACATCCCGGTCGCGTCCACCGAGCCGACCGAGTCTCCTACCGGATGAAGCCGAGGTTGTAGGCGGTGGTGACGGCGGTTCCGCGCGTGTCGGCTTGGAGTTTGCGGTAGATGCTCTTGATGTAGGACTTGACGGTGTTCGGGGATACGAGGAGTTCGTCTGCGATCTGTACGTAGGTGAGGTGGGTGGGGAGGAGGCGCAGGACCTCGAGTTCCCGGGCGGTGAGAGGTTCGACGAGTTGCGGGGTATCGGAGATGGCGGACGTGTGCGGCGCCGCGGGTTGGTCTGGTAGGCGGAGTCGGTGCCCCGTCATGGCAGCGGCGTTGTCGATGAGGGCGCCAAGGGTGGGACGGTCGTCGAGGAAGGTTTGATGGTGGCCAGTGTGGAGGGCGAGCGTCATGGCGGTGGCGAGATGGTCGAGGGCGGCGGTGTCGTCGCTGTCGCGTAGTGCGAGGTGAGCGCGGAGT
>CAMYKI010000136.1 GCA_947258985.1 uncultured Acidimicrobiaceae bacterium | reverse complement strand
TCGGAAAGCACTTCTCGGGTTACGGGTATCGGTTGCGTCTCTTGTCGATTCGTCATGTCAGCGTCGGGTTCTCGGAGAACCCACTCCTGTTCAGCTAGAGAGTATTTCGACGAGTCCGTTGGTTCCGTCGACCCGCAAACGGTCGCCCGTCTTGATCTCGCGGGTGGCGATACCGGTACCGGTGACACCAGGGATACCGAACTCACGGGCCATGACGGCGGGGTGCGCCACCATGCCCCCGGCATCACAAACGATACCGCCGATAATGGCGAACAGCGGCGTCCAGGCCGGGTTCGTCATCTGGCAGACCATGATGTCGCCCTGCTTGACCTCATCGAACTCAGCAGGCGACGACACGACTTTGGCGATGCCCTCGATGACGCCCGGCGAGACGCCGAGGCCTTCGACCTTGCCCTTGGTCTCCGTATCGAACCCGAGCTTCTCGGGGAAGCCCCACAGGTTCAAGTAGGGGAACTGGAGCTGGTCCTCGGTTGCCGTACCGATGAAGTCCGGCGGCCGGATCTTCTCCTGTTCCGCCCGTAGCGCTCGCCGCTCGGCGACGATCGCCTTGGCGTCGATCAGGCTCGGATCGCCCATCAGGTACCGCAACTCGTTGTACTTGAGGTAGATCACGTCATCGGGTTCGGTGAGGAGACCCATCTCAACCAGCTTGCGGCCGATGCAAATCAGCACCACGCGGGTGTGCTGGTGGGTGCCCTGATCGATGTAGAAGTGGTGGTCCGGAGTCAGCGGAGCCATCTTCAAATTGATCTCGTTGGCAGCCCGTAGTGCGTCGAGCGCCTCACCCTCGGGGATGCCTTCGAGGAGTTCCTCGGCCGCTGCGGCGATGTCCTGCTCGAGGTGAGCAACGATCGGACGGTGGTCGTAGTCGGAGTCCAGGTAGCCCTTGATCACGTCGAGTACCGGTTCAGGTGTCTCAAACCGTGACGGGTAGATGAACTCGTGACTCCATACCGCATGCCAGCCGAACTCACGCTGATATGCCTGGAGACCTTCAGCGATGAACTGTCGTCCTTGCTCGGTCGACTCGAGGGCGGCAAGGATCTCGGCTCCCGCCTCGTAGGAGAACGCATCCATGAGCACGGGGTCGGCCTTGATTTGCTCCTTCAGGCTGACCAGGAGCGCGATCGCATCCCAGTTGCGGTCCGCAGATGAGTTCTGCAGACGACCGAGGATCTCCTCGTGCTTCTGTGTGATGTTTTCTTCGCCACCGAGCGCCGCGCCGAGCGCGCCCCGTAGCGCCAGGGTCGACGACAGCTGAGAGAAGTTGAGCATCCAGTGGATCTTCCAGTGGCGGTCCACAATGTCGATCGCATCTTCGAGGATGGTGGCCCACTCCATGAGCGGGATCTCTTCCCAGTTGTCGATCTTCTCTTCGAGATACGCCAGGTTGCCGGCCATCTCAGGGACAAGGCGGTTGTGCCACCAGTCCGGGAAGTTGGCACCGTACGTCGGGAGCACCGCCCCCAGGTAGGCGCCAATCTTGGCGGCATACTCCGGGTCGTCTTTCGGAACCCGTGGGTAGTAGACGTTGCCGTACTCGGTTGCGGGGACGGCCATGTCCGGGTCGCAGGGGATGGCGGCGGTATAGAGGTATCCGTTGACGACCTTCTTGACCCAGTCTGAGGCAAACGGCGTGCCGAACCTGCGGAACATGTGGTCACAGGTGTTCACCCAGTTGGCGATGTCGTCGTACATCGGCGACACCGGCCGCGGGCAATGCAGGTCGTCGTAGACCCAGAACAGGTCCTTCTCTTTCTCGTTTTCCCACTCGATGGGGAAGCTCTCGTCACCCAGGAACTGGGCTACGACCTTGCTGGTATCTGCCATCCGGCAAATCTCCTTCCTGAACGGGTCTGTGCCGGGGACCATCCCTGATCGGGGGGCCTGATCCGGCGCTTTCCTATGAGTTGACTGCTGCCGACCTGTGCCGTGGCGCTCCTCTCCATGAGCCGGTCGATCTACCCCGGGCGCGGCGCGCACGTCGAGCGCATTGCGAGCGGGCATTCATTGTCGGGGGGGTTGCGGTGTCGGGGAGATCCCGAAGGAGGGCGGTCGCCGGGCTCCGGGAAACCGTCGCGGCGAGGGCCAACACCGTGGCAATGTCGTGATCCGACACCTGCACCCAATCATCCTCGATAATCGATTACTTCTACTTTACGGACCGTGGCGGCCGTCCGTCAACTACGGATTCGGCCGCGGGGGAGAGCGTTTTCCGATGTTTCGGGCGGTATGGCGGCAGTTCGCCGAGGTGTCGATCGATCATCGGGTAGTGATCCTCGCCATGGCGCCGGACGGTCATTTGCCGGGTGGCCCGGGATGGTCGGCCGGCCAGATGGAGTCGGAATGCCCTTTCCCCGCCGGCGCCGGTTCCCCTACCTTCGGTGAATCGACCGGAGGGTCACCTGGAGCTACGCCATGACCCGCCTTCAACCATCCGATC
>CAMYKI010000135.1 GCA_947258985.1 uncultured Acidimicrobiaceae bacterium | reverse complement strand
AGCGCCGATACCGTGCGGCCACGGAGTTGGCCGAGGACATTCAGCGTCACCTCACCCACCAACCGGTTGCCGCGGGTCCCCCAGGGCTGGGCTACCGGGCTCGGAAACTGGTGAGGCGACACACCGGCCTGGTGATCTCTGTCCTGGCGGTGTTCCTGGCGGTGCTGGCCGGTGGCGTGGTGAGCACCATTCAGTACTTCCGGGCCGAAGCGGCACGACAAGTGAGCCGACGCCAGCTCGTCGATCTCCAGGTCACCAACGGGATGCATCGGGTCGACGAGGGTGACCTGTTGAGTAGTCTTCCCTTCCTGGCCCGCGCTTTGGCACTGGAAGAGCGGCCCGGTCAGCTGGAGTCGCACCGCCTACGGATCGCCTCGGTTCTCGATCAGAGCCCGAGCCTGATCCACCTGTGGTCGCACGACGGACCCTTGACGGCCACGACTCTCAGCGCCGATGGGCAATACGTGGCAACCGCGAGCGAGGACGGCACGGCTCGCGTATGGCGCTTTTCCTCCGGTGAGCTCATTGGCGAGCCGTTCACCCACGACGGCGAGATCTGGCATGTGGGATTCAGCGGCGATGGAGGGCTACTCGCGACGGCTGGCAGCGACGGCATGGCACGCATCTGGGATGTGAGCAGCGGCGCGCTGATCGCGACACTGCTCGGCCATGAGGGCGATGTCTACCATGCGAGCTTCAGCTCCGACTCCAGATTCATCGCAACGGCCAGCGCCGACGGCTCAGCTCGAGTCTGGGAGATCGAGACCGGCAAGCCGGTGTCTCCGCCCCTGAAGCATGACGATGAGGTCTGGACCGTCCGTTTCAGCCCAGACGACCGGTATGTCGTGACCGCGAGCGCGGATGCAACGGGTCGAGTCTGGAGCTCGACCTCCGGTGAGCCGCTCGGCGAGCCGCTCCAACATGTCAGCAATCTCTTTACCGCACGTTTCAGCCCGGACGGCCAGGTCGTGGCGACCGCCAGCACCGACGGCACCGCGAAACTCTGGGACATGGCAGCGCCTGGAGAACCGCTGCAGATGCTCTGGACCGACTACCCGATCTACTCGGTGGTCTTCAGTCCCGATGGCACGAAGGTGGTCACAGTAGGTCTCGACTACCTGGCCCGGGTCTGGGACGTAGCGTCGGGTCAACAGCTGACCTCGCCGATGGAGCATCAGGGCCCGGTCTGGCATGCGAGCTTCGGCCCCCATGGCCGCAGACTCGTGACGGGTTCCGACGACGGATTCGCCCGGGTCTGGGATACCGCCACGGGTGAGCTGGCGGCGCCTCCTCTACCCCACGCGGGCAAGCTCGTCTCGGTGCAGATGGACTCCAGCGGACGGTTCGTTCTGACCGGAAGTGTCGATCAGGGCGCACGAGTCTGGGACCTGGCGACTGCGGCCCCGCAAGTGCCGCTCATGCAGCACCCCACCATGGTGTACAGCACCTCACTCAGTCGGGATGGTCAGCGGGTCGTCACCGGCGGTTGCAGTTGCAAGAAAAGTGAGTCCGGCAAACGCCGCGACAAGTCTCAAGGTGGTACGCATCAAACTCTCCTGGATTTGTATGAAGCCAGGGAGATTACCATGTGGTAATATTTCATCAAACTACGCTATTTTGCAAAACAATATGTGCATTTATGCATCAATTTAACTGGAACGATCTGTACTACGTCCTCGTCGTTGCACGCGCGGGATCTCTGGCCGCGGCGGCGCGGATGCTGAAGGTCAACCGGACAACGGTACTGCGCCGAATCAATGCGTTAGAAGAGCAGCTCGGCTACCCGCTGTTCGAACGCAGTCGTTCCGGCTACGTTGTCACTCCGGAGACGGAACGGCTTCTGACCGGCGCCCGGTCACTGGAAAGATCCATCCTTGAGCTGGAACAACAAACAACCGGCCGCACACCCCAGATCGAAGGGGACCTCAGGGTCACCACGACCGATTCGATCCTGCCTATCATCGTCAACAATCTGCCCGCCTTCCACCAGGCTCATCCGTTGATACGCGTGGAACTGGCTGTAACCAACAACCGGTTGAGCCTGACCCGGCGGGAAGCGGATGTGGCGGTGCGGCCCACAGTGAACCCGCCGGACAACCTCTGGGGACGGCAGATCGCCGAAATAGCTTTCGCCATTTACGCCGCCTCTCCATACGCAAAAAAGCACTCCGGCAAATCACTCGATGAGCAATCCTGGATAGGTATGGACGAGCCGCTTTCAGCTTCACAACCCGGGAAGTGGCTGCGATCCGAGATCCCTGAAGAGAAAATCCGCTTTCGAGCGGATTCTTTCGTCGCCATCAGAATGCTCGCAGAGCAGGGTCTCGGTCTCGCACTGATGCCGTGTCACATCGGCGACAGCTCCAGGCGGCTGACATGCATCGGGTCGCCGCTGCCGGAACTGAATGTTGGTCTGTGGATACTGACGCACGGAGATCTGGCAAGGTCGGCCCGGGTCCGGGCATTTATTGACTTCATCACCTCCTCC
>CAMYKI010000134.1 GCA_947258985.1 uncultured Acidimicrobiaceae bacterium | reverse complement strand
TGACCGTGGCGATCTGCGGGCGCATTTTGCGATTTCTGCCGGCCTCCACGCTGCCGCCGACGCGGGCGCAGCCTTTGCAATCGGTGAGTTCAAGGAACTTCTCGACTCCAATGAAGGAGGAAGCGGTTTCAGTTTTGACGATATCGCCGCGGACATGGCCGGCATCAACCTCGCAAAAATCGCCTTGTCCACACCCGATCACTTCGCGCTGTCCCGCCTGGCCGCATCAATCCGGAACGACCAAGCTATTTTGCCCAATACGGCCGACCTTCCTTCGAATATGACCGAGAGTGAATTCAAACACAGGTTCGGAAAAGTGGATAGCGCGCGGTACAAGGATATGCTGAAAACGATTGAAAGCCGATTGGCGCAATTGCCGGTTTCAGCCTACTGACGCGGCCTCGATATGCGCTGATGCGCGGCGCCAAAGTCCTGGCCCACTGCGAACGCATCATCCGGCCCGTGGTTTTGCGTCCAACCAGTCCACCGTTCGGAGAACGACCTCCGTGGGCCAAGCCCCAGAATTGGAGTGCGAAAAAGGGTAGAGACTGCCCGACCACCCATTGAATTGCTCGACGCTCTGTGCCATCCCATGCGCAGCGCGAATGACCTCAAAGACGACCGATGACGCGCGCGAGCCGGATGCCCTGCCGACCGGCCGTTGGTACCTCGCCGGCGCTCTCTTGGTCGTGGAATACGTTCTGGCCCTCTACGTCTTCGACTCCGAGCGGCTGCCGATCGGACAGCACTCGGCTGCCTTTGGGGTAATCGGCAAGTCGATGCCGCTCGTCATGGTGACCATGACAGCGACGTTATTGATTGGCGGCGGCCCCTCCGATTCGGAGAAAGCTAAGATCGTGGCCGCGTTTCGCGAGCCCCGACGGACGTGGCCGTTGTTCGCCGGTCACGTGCTCGCGTACGCGGTGTCCTTAGGCGTCACTATCTTCGTATTCAACGCGGGTCTCGAGGTAACGCAACCCTGGCTCTGGGTCGCTCTATGGGCCGCATCGGCCATCTGTTCCTTTCTCTTACTGGTCGCCGCGGTCGTGCCAGGAGCCGCGATCCGACCTCTGGCGAAGCCGGTAGCACGCGCCGTTGGCGTCGGCTTGGTTGTTGGCACCCTCGCCCTGTTCGCAGGTGCCGCCACATCAGTGCTCTGGCGGCCGATGAGCCGCTTGACAGTCGAGATCGTTGCGTTTCTCCTCGACCTTACGGGGCACGAGGTCGTGAGCATCCCGGACGAATTCATCGTGGGCACACCGACCTACGAAGTGTTCGTCGATGAGGCGTGCTCGGGCTACGAGGGGATCGGATTGATCACTGTGATGCTTGGCTTTTATTTGTTTTCCTTTCGCAAGTCGCTGCGGTTCCCGAATGCCCTGCTCCTCCTGCCGATCGGCATGTCTCTAATCTGGATCGCGAATAGCGTCAGAATCGCAGCTCTGATCTCAGTGGGGACTTGGATATCGCCCAAAGCCGCCGAGGGCGGCTTCCACTACGCGGCAGGATGGTTGCTGTTCTGCATCATCACGCTGGGGTTGGTCGCTGTAAGCAGGCAGTCGGGATGGTTCGCGGTCGACACCCCTCGAGGAAAAGGCAGCTTTCGCACGCCCGAAGGCGCGTTTCTTCTCCCGCTCCTGTTTCTGATCGCGACCTCGCTCGTAACCGGGCTGTTCTCGACCGACTTCGACTATCTCTATCCGCTTCGGGTAGCCACCCCGCTCATTCCACTGTGGCTCTTCCGGAGCTACTACGTCGGGCTTCTCAGCCCCTGGTCGTGGACTCCAGTTCTGATCGGCTTCGCGGTCTTCGTCCTGTGGGTTGCCCTGGAACCTCCAGCGAGTCCCGAAGATGCAGCCGTCATCCCAAGCGCACTCACCGAAATGCCCACGGCAGTGGCAGCATTGTGGCTGCTGGCTCGAGTCCTCGGATCGGTGGTGGTGGTGCCAGTCGCCGAGGAGCTCGCCTTTCGCGGCTACCTGTTGCGCCGATTGATCGATGCCGACTTCACGGCGGTGTCACCCAAGCACTTCACCGTGGCCTCTTTCGTCGTCTCGTCGGTGGCCTTTGGGGCGCTCCACGGTCGTTGGCTCGCAGGCATACTTGCAGGGATGATCTACGCGGCGGCGCAGTACCGGCGTGGCGAGATCTCGGACGCCATCGTCGCGCACATGGTTACCAACGCGCTGCTCGCCGCCTACGTGGTGATCTTCGGCCACTGGGCCTTCTGGTGATCTTTGATCAAGCGTCCCGCAAAGCCAGAGACGGTTCAGCTCAATCAAGCACTTTGGCGCTTGGAATGGGCACGACAAACTGCCCACCCCACTCCCGAATGTGGGCCATCTGCTCCATGACTTCGTCCTTGATGTTCCATGGGAGAATCAAGAGATAGTCTGGTTTCGTCTGGCTGACTCGTTCTGGGCCGTAGATCGGGACGTGCACCCCCGGAAGGAAGCGGTCCTGCTTGTGCGGACTGCGGTCCACGGTGTAGTCCAA
>CAMYKI010000133.1 GCA_947258985.1 uncultured Acidimicrobiaceae bacterium | reverse complement strand
ACCAGCCGGGATTGAAGACCACATAGATGTTGCCCGACCGCGCCGGGTGGTAGTTGTTCAGGACGGCTCGGATCAGCAGGTTGTCGGGAACCGTCCCGCGCTCCAGCGAGGTGCTTGGCACTGCGTAGGAGACGGAGGGGAAAGCGACGAGCTCTTTGGCGATGATGGTCTCCAGCGCGGCGAGGTCGATATAGGGGTCGTTGATGACGTCGCTGGTCAGGTAGAGATACGGGTGGTCGTAGCCCTCGATCATCTTACCCTCGATACCGAACTTTTTCTTGATTCGCGTGACCACCGGTTCCTTGTCCCATTTGTCGGGCGAGACGTAGGCGGCCGGGATTCCGATGCTTTTCAGGTATCCCGGTGCCTCGGGGCAGCCATGGTCGGCCGACAACACGATCAGGGTGTTCTTGAGCCCGACTTTCTTGTCCACATACGCGAACAGATCCGCGAGCGTCCGGTCGAGCTGCAGAATGTTGTCCTCGGACTCGAGGCTCGAGGGGCCGAAGAAATGACCGATGTAGTCGGTCGCGGAAT
The DNA here is from genome assembly GCA_947258985.1 of uncultured Acidimicrobiaceae bacterium. Taxonomy (GTDB): domain Bacteria; phylum Actinomycetota; class Acidimicrobiia; order Spongiisociales; family UBA5794; genus JAAETI01. The sequence goes on along the minus strand of CAMYKI010000133.1, from coordinate 2,005 downwards.
AGCTGACGCCCAGGAAGTCGGTGATCTCGTCATTCCCCAACCCTTCCTCCGCGATAACGGTCTTAGCAAAATCCGTGGTCATCTCGTCGCCCGCAGGGCTGATTGTGAGGAAGGTCGAGAAATAGGGGTTCTCGGGTGTCGTGAACTTGTGGGGGAAGGTGCGTCCATAACTATCGAGCACAGCTTCCCACTCCTGATCGTCGTGATCGCCGAACAGGTAGGTGTCCACCGGGTGCAGTAGTTCCCAGGCGGTGTTTGCGTAGCCATCGGGAAGCTTCTTGGCGTTCCAGTCGACGACCCACCGGGGGTATTCATCATAGTAGTAGCTGCTGGTCACGAACTCGCGAGTCGCCTTGGAGAACCAGAAGGCTTTGCCGGCATGGCCCGCCATCGACACCGCTCCCCGATCCTTGACCGAGACGCCGAAGATCTTGGCCTTTCCGCCGGTGAGCACGGCCAGCTCGTCAGAGAAAGTCGTCGTCAGTATGGCCATGGGCGATCGACCGTCGCTGGTGGCTGCTTTCTGTGTGGGGTCGATCTCGGTTTCAGCGTCCACATCAGCGCCCTTGGTCAGAAGGCGATAGTCGGGATCCTCTATATTGTAGGTTGTGGTGCCGGTTGCGCGATCAAACCAGATGTTGCCGATCATCCCATGGGCTGCGGGCTGCGCGCCGGTCGCCAAAGTCACATGGCCGACGATGGTTTCTGTGTTCGCATGGCCGTGATGGGCGTTGTTGTAGTGAATCCCCTCCTCGAGCAGGTAGCGCAGGCCGCCCTCGCCAAGACGGTCGAAGTAGCGCGTCGGCAAGTCGCCTCGGAGTTGGTCGACGGTGATCTGGAGAATGAGTCTGGGTTTCTCCATCGCAACCGATGGTGTCGCTACAGCTAGACATGCCAGTGCTAGCACGAAGGTTGTTCCCGATGTTAATGATCTTGCCATGGTGCCCTCCCTTGTCGTTGATGAACTTCCCGTCTAACGAACTTTGCTCACCGGCGCGAAAGGCCGCGGAGTGGCCCAAAGGAATCCGTCAGGCTGGGGTCGCCGACGACTTGCCGGCCAGGATGCGCTCGAACGGCGGCTCCACCGAGCGCACGTGCAGGTCGCGCTGCGGGAACGGGATCTCGATGTCCGCTTCTTCCAGCGCCTCGCTGACCGCGATGGCCACGTCGCTGGCGATGGTGACCCAGCTGTCGAAGTCCGCGGTCCAGAACCGCACCACGAAGTCGAGGGAGCTGTCGCCAAAGCCCTTGAACAGTGCGCCTGGGCCCGGATGGGAGAGCACCTTCTCGTGCTGCCCGGCGGTCTGGACCAGGAGCTCCACGACCCGCCCGGGGTCGGTGCCGTAGGCCACGCCCACCGGCAGCTGAATGCGGCGCAGGCGGTCGGACAGCGTCCAGTTGACGACCTCGCCGGCGATCAGCTGGCCGTTGGGCACCACCACCTCGGCGCCCTCCCAGGTGCGCACGGTGCTGGAACGGAGGCCGATCTTGCGTACCGTGCCGCCCAGGCCCCCCGCCTCGATCGCGTCGCCGACCCGCACCGGGCGCTCGAAGGCGAGGATCAGCCCCGACACGAAGTTCTTCACGATGTCCTGCAAGCCGAAGCCGATGCCGACGCCGAGAGCGCCGAAGAGGAAGGCGAGCTGACTGAGCTGGAAGCCGGCGGCCGAAGCCGCGGCCAGGAAGCCGACGGTCATCACACCGTAGCGCGCCATCGACGAGATGGTGGCGGCCGTACCGCGCGGGATCCGCGCCCGTCTCAAGACGCCCTCCTCGAGGACGATCTCGGTCAGTCTCGACAACCACACGGCGATCCACAAGGTGACGACGAAGGCCAGGACGGCACCGAGCGAGAAGGTGATCTCACCCACGGTCCACTCGGTGAGGAGCACCGCTTTGATCACCTTGCGAGCATGATCCTGGATCAGAAAGAGATCCGCGATCATCCACAGCCACCAGGTGAAGGCGACGAGGTGCAGCAGCCGGCCGAGGCGCCGCTGGATCG
>CAMYKI010000132.1 GCA_947258985.1 uncultured Acidimicrobiaceae bacterium | reverse complement strand
AGCTAGTCGAGGGTCGCGTCCAACGAAGTGCCGATCTGTCTGCGGTCTGGTAGGCCGATCTGTCTGCGGTCTCCTAGGCTGACCGGCACATGACGGCGCCACCACCACCTCCGCAGAGCCGCAAGGATCGCTTCATCCGCACGCTGGCGTATCGGTTGGTTTGGCTGCTCTATCGCGATGTCGAGGTGTACTTCGCTCCCGGTCAGGTCACCGAGGGTGCCGAGGTGACGGTGTCGAATCACTTCGGCGGGTTTGCCGATCCACTCCTGCTGATGTCGGTGCTGCCACGGCGCCCCCGGATCATCGCACGCGACAAGATCTTCAAGATCCCCGTTGTCGGCTGGATCATGACGTGGCTCGGTGGTATTCCGGTACATCGCGCCGTCGACAAGGGCCGCTCCGGCAACGACCAGATGTTCAGTTCGTGCTACAAGGCGCTGCGTTCCGGCAACGAAATCATGATCTTCCCCGAGGGGGTGACCCGGGACGACCCGTCGATCGCCCCGGTCAAGACCGGTGCCGCACGTATCGCCATGGGAGCCCGCAGCGACGGCGTGACGGGTATCAAGATCACCGCTGCTGGGATCCACTACGAGAACAAGGCGGCGCTACGCAGTCGGGTTTCCATCCATGTGGGGGAACCACTCGATCTCGACACCGAACTGGGGCAGATCGTGAAGCCCGGTGAGGTCGACGACACCTCGAATCACGATGCGGTGCGGGCGCTGACGGCCGATATCGAGCGGCAACTTCGTCGGGTTGCCCCCAACTTCGAGGACTGGACCGAGGCCCGGGCGTTGACCTTTGGGTCCGAGGTGTTGCTGCGCACCACCCAGGATGACCCCGGAGCGCCGGTCCCCATCTCGGAGCGTGACCGGGTTGCGGCCCTGCTCGGGCGGCGCCCCGCGGCGGCACGGGCCGAGGTCGTTGCTGCGGTGGGGGCGTATGAGTCCGACCTCGAGGGGGTCGGGCTGAGTGATGAGGACCTCTATGAGAACTTCTCGACCAGCCAGTTCGTGTGGCACATCGTATGGAATCTGCTGGTTGCCTTGTTGCTTTTGCCGTTTGCGATCATCGGTATCGCCGTCAATTGGATTCCGATGGTGCTGCTGTGGCTTCTCGGCAAGCTTCGAGTCGCTCCCGCGGTCAAGGCGACGATCCTTCCCATGGGCGCGATCCTGCTCTTTGGGATCACATGGGGATTGACCGCCTGGGGCGCCGACCAACTGTTCGGATTGGAAGGGGTGGGAGCACTCTTGCTCTTGATGCCGATCTACCTGTTTGCCGTGATCGTTCTCTCTGAGAGATTGGTACTCATCTGGCAGTCATGGCGGACCTGGATCCGCAAGGGAAGAGTCGGCAACCCCAAGGAGCGCATCCTGGCCGACCGCAAGCACGTGGTCGACACTGTGGCTGATGCTCTCTAGAGACTTGCCCTCACGGCTGGAGCCCGGCGCCTGATGCCCGACGTTCTTGTCCCCGACGACCTCTGGCGGCCATCGCGTTGGGGCTACGAGGTTCCGGGTCGTCCCGCAGGGATTCCGTGGGCGATGCTGGCCGCCTTGGCGATCGTGGTCATCTACAACCCGGTCGGCAATGAGGCGCTGAGCGCATGGGCCTATGTTCCGACCAATATCGTCGTCGGTGCCGTGCTGGTTGCGCTGGCCCGCTGGTCGGGGCTCACCTGGGACTTGATGGGGCTGCGCCCCGACCGCATTGCCAGGGGCGCCAAGGTCGGCCTTGCCGCGTTCGGAGCGATCGTGCTGGTTGTCGCCGCTGCCACCTTGCTCCCTCCGGCCCGGGAGTACTTCGCCGACGATCGCTTCGTCGGGGAGGGCTGGGGCGAGATGCTCTACCAGACGATGGTGCGGATCCCGATCGGGACAGCGGCCTTCGAGGAGGTCGTGTTCCGCGGGGTGCTGCTGGGTTTCTTCATGCAGAGGATGGCCGTGTGGAAGGCGGCGACCCTCTCATCGGTGTTGTTCGGTCTGTGGCACATCCTGCCGACGTTTGACAGCATCGAAACCAACCCCGGAGGTGATCTTCTCGAAGGAGGCCTGGCCGTGACGGCTGCCGTCGTCGGCAGCGTGCTCGTCACCGGGTTCGCCGGCTATGCCTTCACCTGGCTCCGGCTGCGAGCCAACAGCCTGGTCGCTCCGATTCTGGCCCACTTTGCCATCAACAGCATCGCCTACGTGGCGGGGTGGATGGTGGTCCGCTACGGGTGGACTTGATCCGGCGCTGCACGCTCTACTTGACCAGCACGTAGATGGTCTCGCCGGGGACACCGTTGGCGCCGTCGCGGAGGTCCTCGGGTAGGGCGAGCTTTGGGATCATGATGGCGGTCACTGCCTCGATCTGGGCACCGCCGGCCTTGCCTGAACCGCCGAGCGTCTCAGCCGGGTCGTAGACGATGCCGCAACTGCTGCTCTTGCACTTCCAGAAGGTGGTCTGCAGGTAGACGGGCCGGAACTCGCGGATGGTGCGGTCGGTGTTGCCGTTGCCAAGCGTGGTCTCCCAGAAGATCGGCACCCAGGCCCACCGGACTGCATCCTGGAGCTCTTCGGTGAAGATCGGCCCATCGTCTGCATTCCACGAATTGAGGCACGAGACCATGGCGTCGTGGGTGGAGACCCCACCACAGAGATCTTGGCCGTTGGTGTTGAGGTAATGCCACAGCGGCGTGTCGTCGAGGCCGGCGCCACCCACGTTGCGGAGATTCTCGCCTCGGGCCAATCGACCGGAGATACCGTCACCGGGGAATCC
>CAMYKI010000131.1 GCA_947258985.1 uncultured Acidimicrobiaceae bacterium | reverse complement strand
CCGAGTTGACCCCACCCCTATTAGCGAAAGACCCGTCGCCGTTCCCCAAGGCAAAGAAGATCCGAGCGTCGCTACTACCGATTCCAAGGCTCAGAATATCGAGGTTGCCATCACCGTCGATGTCCGCCGTCTTGTTAACCTCGAACATGCTCGGCGTCGAGCCGGAGACCATCACCGGCTCGGCAAACAAGCCGTCGCCCCGACCCTTGAAGAACAGCCGGACTATCGATCCGGCAATACCATAAACCCCGTCCTCGTCACGCTCTGTATGCCACAGGTCCGGGATGCCGTCATTGTCGAAATCTTCCACCAGCGTCTTATCGCCGCTGCTAAACCGTTTGAGCAGACCCACCTTGACCAACGGGACATAACTACCATCGGCCGTCGCCGACACGATCCGGATGCGGGCATCCGCCGATAGCGTCGGATCCGATACCGCCGTGGCGCGCACCGTCACATAGCCCGCAGGCGGTACCCGCAGTGGTGCCGTGTACAAACCCGAGCCGTCGATGCTGCCTCCGTCCACCCCGGGCTCACTCACGATCGACCACGTCACCGCTTCGGCCGCGCTCAGCAACTGGCTGTCGCCGGTCACGACATGGGCATGGGTCGGACTGATATCGAGCTTGGGCGGGGGTGGAGCCACGAAACCGCTCAAGTACACGCCGTCGCTGGTAGCGGCATAGAAAGCACCGGGACTAGGAGCGCCTGCGGGAGCGATGGCGAACCTGCGTGCGGTGAGCTTCGTGAGTCCGATCTCGAATCCGTTGCTGATGTCGTGCCAGGAGAGCTCGGTGAGCGACGACGACGCGAACGGGCCTCCGCCCGGGTCGATGCCCAGTAGCACCACCCCGGGCTCGGCCGGGCTGAACGCAAAGGTGCGGTTGTTGCCTCCGCCCAAACCATGGAGCACGTTTTGCCAGCTCGCACCGCCATCGCGCGACTCCAGGACCTCGCGGGTCTCCTGGATATCCGCGAGCAGGTGCAGGCTGTCGAACGGGTCGACGCCAATCGTCAGCACCCGCCGTCCCGCGAGGCTCGCGATCGGGCTCCACGTGGCGCCACCGTCGATGCTCTTGTGCGCCTGGTAGCTCACACCGCCGAACGAGGCGTAGAGCACACTGGCGTTCAAAGGGTCGACCGTGACCGAAAAAGAAAAACCGCTTGGTACGCCGGCGACCTGGTTCCACACGCCGCCACCATCGTTCGTCCTGAAAAACCCGTCATCCGTCGCCGCGAACACCACTTGCGGGTCGTTCGGCATCACCAGCAGGTCATAGAAAAAGGCTGCACGCGCCAGGGTGAGGAACGTGCTGTCGCCGCGAGTGTTGACCGCGACCCAGTTGTTCCCGCCGTCGACGCTCTTGTACGCGCCCTGGTTATCGATCCCCACGTAGACGGTTTGCGCATCTGTCGGGTCCACCGCCAGAGCCCGGATGAAGACACCCCCAGGCAGGCCGTTGGAGACATCGCTCCAACTGAGTCCGCCGTCCACACTGACCGCCACGCCTCCTCCGAGCGTGCTCGCGTATAAACGACTGCCGTCGCTCGCCCATTGCAAACGCAGGATGTTGAGCGTCGTCAGCCCACTCACCGACTGGGACCAGCGGAAGTCGGTCAGATGGACCACTACCGAGACCATCAACACGCCATCGGTGGTGCGGGCCTCGAGCGTCACCGTCTCCAGAAGGCCGAGCGTCTGCGGAGGCATGTACGCAACCGACTGCGGAGAGATCACCGTGACCGTCCCCACCGTCGCATCGCCGTTGAGCACACCGTCCACGTACCACTCGACGTCGACATCGAAATCCCCAATCACCTGCACGCTGGCACCGAGGCTCTGACCCACGTTGACCGTCTCGTTGGACGTACTCACCGACAACGATGGCGCCACCGTAATCCCCGGGCCGCCGAGCAGAACACCCACTTCAGCGGCACGGCGACCGCCGCTCGCAAACACCGAGCCCTCGTATACCAGGTCGTACTGCCCGTCTTGGTTGACTTCGGTCACATGCACGGAGGTTGCGCTCAGGGGTACCGGCGGATTATCCGTATAAACGAAATTGCCGGTGCCATCGCCACGCCAGCGTTGGATGCCGCCCGAAGCCCGCAACAGCAGGTCGAGGAAACCATCCGCATCGGTATGCGCTAGCACCTGCAGTGTCGCGAAAGCCCCGGGAGCGAAGGTCGCTGCCGCGGGGGTCGCAAAACTGCCATCGCCGTTGCCCAGATATACCTCGCTTCGCCAAGTGCTGCTGTTGCTGTTATCGAACACCGAGACCACCAGATCCAGATGACCATCGTTATCGACATCGCCCGTTAACGGCTGCCGCCACAGCTGGACTGGGGAGGGGCTGGCAGACCAGGGTGCAAACAGGATGGGGCTTCCGAACTGGCCCACACCGTTGTTGAGCAATACCGAAATCGTATCGCTGTCTGTCGGCGCCTGGAGATCGCGATGGCCGATCACCAGGTCCAGGTGACCATCGCTGTCCACGTCCGCCGCCGATACATCGAAAGGGTCGCTGTCGCCGGTACCATAGATGTCCGGCGAGGTCGTAAACCCGAAGACCGGGTCATAGTCGTAAACCTCCACGCGGTGCAGCGCATGATTGACCGCCGCCACTTCGCGCACACCGTTGGCGTTGAAGTCTCCCGCTGCAAAATCGGTCAACCGGCCGGCCGAGTTGACCCCACCCCTATTAGCGAAAGACCCGTCGCCGTTCCCCAAGGCAAAGAAGATCCGAGCGTCGCTACTACCGATTCCAAGGCTCAGAATAT
>CAMYKI010000130.1 GCA_947258985.1 uncultured Acidimicrobiaceae bacterium | reverse complement strand
CTCGTCGTAGACCTTCTGCACCGTGTCGTCGGTCGGGTAACCGCCGACGAAGTCCAGGTTCCCGAACCGGGTCTTGATCTGCCCGGGGGCCGGACTGAAATCCTTCGACTGTGGTGCGCCAGTGGTGTCGAAGATGCTGTTGACTCCCATTACTCCAACCTTCTCTCTGTGTTGAGCGTGTGCTTCTCTAGGTGTGTCGAGGGTCGCCGCGTCCCGAGCGGGGAGTCGGGGTCGGTACCCCGCGGTATCGACATGATGACGACTCCCGAAGTTCGCCACGCCACCCGCATCGGGTGGTTGTGGCTCTTGGCCGGAGAGATAGCGTCACCCGTAAGAGCCGCAACCGACCCTCGCACGACAATCAGGAGATAGCTGATGAGCACCAGGACGGCCGACTCCGCCACCCCAAGAGCGGTTCCCACCGCACCGAGCAAGATGCAGCAGTGGTTCCCTATCGGCGCCTGGCTGCCGAAGTATAACTGGGGCTCGTTCCTCGCCGCCGATCTGATAGCAGCAGTGAGCGTTGCCGCACTGTTGATCCCCGAGTCGCTTGGCTACTCGGCGGTTGCCGGGGTTCCGGCACAGATCGGCCTGTATGCCGCCCCGCTGGCATTGATCGGCTACGCCTTGTTTGGCGGGTCGAGACTGCTGGTGTTTGCCGCGGCCGGGTCGACGGCTGCGGTGTCGGCGGGTGTTGTCGGCGGCCTTTCAGGGGGGGACCAAGACACCGCAGTCACCCTGACCGCCGCACTAGCCCTGGCCAGTGGTGCGGTCTTCCTGGTTGCCGGTTTGGCCAAACTGGGCTGGATCACCAACTTCATCTCGAAAGCGGTGATGGCCGGGTTCATCATTGGAATGTCGATCCAGATCATCGTCGGCCAGTTCGGGAAACTGTTTGGTGTGGACCAGTCGGGTGACAACACCTTCGAGAAACTCTGGTCTGCGGTCTCTCAGATCGGTGACTGGAATTGGACCGCAGTGGTGATCGGTGGCGGAGCGTTGCTGATGATCTTCGCTATCCAGAAGTTCATCCCGAAGCTGCCGGCAGCATTGACCGCCGTGGTGGTGGCATCAGTCATCGTGGCCATCCTCGATCCCGATATCGACCTGGTTGCTCAGATCCCGCAGGGGCTTCCCTCGTTTACGTTGCCGACAGGAATCGATGCGTCAACCTGGGGTACCCTCCTCGGCGGCGGTGCCGTGGTCGCCCTCGTCGGGTTCTCCGAAGGCTGGGGAGCCTCCGGCACAATCGCCAAGAAGACCCACGATCAGCTCGACACCAACCAAGAGTTCCGCGCCTACGGAGCGGCCAACCTCGGGGCAGGATTGCTCGGGGGCATGGTGACCACCGGCAGCCTTTCCAAGTCATCGGCTGCCATGGGTGCCGGCGCCAAGAGCCAGATGTCGAACATCTTCCTCGCAATCTTCGTACTCCTCACCCTGGCATTTCTCGCTCCAGCCTTTCAATGGCTCCCCGAAACCGTGCTGGCGGCGATCGTCATCAACGCCATGTCCGATTCCGCAGGCCCGCACAAACTCATCAAGCTGTGGCACGTTGACAAGATCGACTTCGCCCTGGCCTTCATCACGTTCATCGTCGTGCTCGCCCTTGACCTGCTCCCCGCCATGATCGCCGGGATCGTGCTGTCGATTATCTACATGATCTATCGGGTCAGCTTCCCCGGACGACAAATCCTCGGCAAAGACCCCACCACCGGCGACTACGTCGTCAAGCACTGGCTCTACGGTCGTCGCCACGGCGAAGCCAACCCTCAGGCCGAGCTAGTTTCCGGCGTCGTTGTGTATCGCTTCTGCGCACCACTGGTCTTCTCCAACGCTGAAGCGTTCACGGCAGCGGGCGAGGAAATCCTCATCGAAGCCGCCAGCAAGGGTCCACTCCCGCACACGGTGGTAATCGACTTCGAAGAGGTGTTCCTCGTCGACGACACCGGCGCAGCCGCTATCTCCAGCCTGTTCGAGTACAACCAGCGTTTCGGTGTCGACCTCGCCCTGGCCAGAGTCCATGCCGGCACCCGCAAGATCCTCCAACTCACCGGCGTCACCGACGAAATCGGCGAACACCGCATTTACGACACGGTTCGCAACGCGGTCACCGCCGTCTCGACGACACCGGCACTGGCACAGTCGAGCGATCGACAAGAGGTGTCCACTGCCCTGCCGGATGACACACGTGATCGCATTCGAGATGTGACGATCGCCCTCTACCTCGCGGACTTGATTGAGATCGACGGCTCGCGCCAGTCCTTCCAGGCGGATGTCATGATGATCGCGACCTGGACCGACCCCACTCTGGCCGGCAGGTTCGATAAGACTCGCACGGTCGAATTGAGCGAGATCTGGCAGCCGACTGTGCTGATCGCGAATCAGCGGACCATCGGTCTATCGATGCCGGAAGCCGTCACTGTTGATCCCGCGGGGAACGTGCGGTATGTGCAGCGGCTCAGTGGCACTTTCTCGGCCGTCATGGATCTCCGTTCCTTCCCGCGTGACCGACAGCGCCTTGCTATCTGGCTCGTTGCTCCTCCGCGAATGGGAGAGCCTGTGCGCCTGCTTGCCGACGACTCGCTGGACGCCCTGCGCAACGACAGCCTGTCAATCACTGACTGGCGCGTCGGCGAGCCCGAACTGCTCCAGCGCGACTTCATCGCCACCGCCAACGCTACCCCGGCACCCGGCGTAGTGCTTTCGGTCGAAGTCGAGCGGCGAATTGTCTACTACGTCATCCAGGTCCTGTTCCCGCTCCTGGCCATCATGCTCATGCCTTGGGCTGCCTTCTGGCTCG
>CAMYKI010000129.1 GCA_947258985.1 uncultured Acidimicrobiaceae bacterium | reverse complement strand
ACTAGAAAATGGCAGTCCTCAATCGGATCGCACCCGAGCTCCGGATCGGCGTAGGCGATGATGGCCGCTGTGCCTTCGACATCAAAGACATCTGGACCGAGCACATCCCATAAGCTGATTGTCTCCCATGGATAAATTGTGAAGGTCAGGGTCGGGACCTCGAGATTGACCGTATCGCTCGGGAGCAGCTGGACCACGACCGGGAGGTCGTACTCATGTGGGTTGTGGAGCGAGAGGTCCGTTTTCCAGAAGCTGTCCTTGGATCCGCGATTGTGAGCCGCCGCCGGCACCATCCAGTCGGCGGCGAGCTGGGCTTCGATCGGCACGGGCGCCACAGCCGCAATCATTACCGCCAGCCCGATAGCACTCAATACAATCTTTTTCTCGAACATTTTGGCCTCCGTCCAACAGCCCGCAAGTTTCGTGCCACGCGAGGAGCGTGACCCACGGCGACCACGCGTGGTCATCCATCGATTTGATGTCCACTGCGGAGGACACTTCCGTCGCGCTGTCATCTATACTTTGAGTGGAGGTTTCTGGTTGCGAATATCAGGCGCTTTGTTCCTCACCATCCTGATCGCGGTCGGGTACATGTTGTACCTCACGGGTCGTGACGCGACGACGAGTCTCGGCGCTGTTGCCGCGGTCGCTACAGATCTCCGCGAAGAGGGCGTGACCGGCAGGGCCCTCGACCGCGATCTCGCCTTGCAGATGATCGCCGCGATGGAAGCTTTGCTGGACGCCCCCGACACCGTTCGCGATCATATTGATGATCTCAAGACCTTTGCCGCCACGGCTGCGGCCTGGGCGGATGCAGCGCCATCGCCGAGTTCAGAGCTACGGGCCGCGGTGGCCGTTCGGAAAGCGGCCGGAGAACTTCGGGCGCAGGCGACAAGACCATCCACCACCCACCTGATGCGCGCCCGCCGATACCTCGATGTGGCTTCGGATGCGATCCGGTTTGGCGGCACTGTATCGGGTGGCCCCGGCCCGGGTCTCGCCACCGACGCTGTCCGCGATCGGCTAGAAAATCTCCAACAGTCACAGCAGGAGCGCTACCAGGAGCTTGACGAAGAGCTCGACCAACAATAGCCCCAGGTCTCATATAAGCTGTCCACCTTCGCGACAACTCCGTTGAAATCTGGGGACTTGAAAGCATTCAATCCAGATCGAGGTCATGCAACAGCTCATCGGCGATATTCGTCGTTTTGACTGGGCCGGCGCCGAGCCGTCGCAGCTCACCCGCGATCGCGGCCAGCCACCGCTGGACGGCGGGCGTACGTTCAACCGGCGCAAGGCGCCACAGTCTCACGCTCGTGTCACAGTGGCTCTGGGTGATCACAGCAACCGGATGCAACGGTCGTGAATGCTCGATCACCACTCCCTCGACCAGAACCGCGAGACCATCTGAGCGACGCCATGAGGCTTCAGTCTTGAGTACAGCCGCGCGCCAGCGCTGAGCTTCACCATTGAGACTCGAGGTAACCGCTTCGAAATCCAACGTTCCGGTGAGAATAATGTGTGGCATCAAACCTCCCGATCGCACACACCGACGAATGACAGGACCACCCGACGACGCCGTGGTGCGAGATCGCATTCGACAAGTACGATCTGCTGCCACGTGCCGAGAACACATCGCCCGCGGGTCACGGGAACTGTCAGGGAGGGACCCAACAAAGCGGCACGCAAGTGTGAGAACCCGTTGCCGTCCCCCCATCGCAGATCGTGGTGATAAGAACGGTCGGACGGAGCAATTCGTTCGAGAGCCTCGACGAGGTCCCGAACCGCGCCGGGCTCGAACTCTATGGTGGTGATCACGGCGGTCGAACCGGGCACAAAAACCGTTATTTGGCCGTCGGATGCCGCGATGGAACCCAACCAGGCCACCACCTCTCCGGTCAAATCGTATACCTTTCCGTGGCCATCGCTCGCGAGCTCGAATTCGTGTTGGGTCACATCCATGAGCAGATTATATCCAGTATGGCTCGTCTTCTTCATTGCCGCCCCTCGGCGATGGAGGGACAATGGCCTTCAAGCTTGGCCCCCATTCTGGTAGGATGAGCGCCGTGCAGACGGGGGGCGCATTGGCCGCGGCGATTGAGGCACTGCTTCCCGGCATGTGTCCACACTGCGATCATCCACTCGAAGGAAGAGACCGTGGTCTGTGTGGATCGTGCTGGTCGCTAACCGTGCCTCGGGCAGGCAGCGCCTGCCGACGCTGCGGCGTGCCAACCGAAGACTCGTCCGAGCCTTGCCTGGTCTGCCTCCAGGCACCTCCTCCGCAATCTGCGACAGTGGCGTGGGGTGAGCACGGCGGGGTGCTCCGCACCGCAATTTTGGCGCTTAAACACGGCGGACGTGACGATCTTGCCGCACCTCTCGGTGAGCGCCTTGCGGGATCGATTGCGGTCGAGTCGTGGGCATCACTGATCGATGGCATCGTACCCATGCCTTCACACCCGTGGAGGCGACTGAATAAACCGTGGGCAGCGTCAGAGTTGCTCGCGGATTCAGTTTCCAAGAGACTCGAAAGACCGGTAGTCCAGCTTCTGCGGCGGCACGGCACGGGCCGACAAACCGGCCAATCCAGAGCCCGTCTACTCGAGTTGCCCCAAAAAAGTTTTTCGGCACGAACAGGAACCGATAGCCGAACCCTGTTGCTGATCGACGACGTGACGACTACTGGAACAACTCTGAGGCGGGCTGCCGAGGCACTCCGCCGCGCGGGGGCCAAGGACGTCTACTGCGGCGTCTGTGCCCATGCCCCCGATCCCAGGAGATTCTCATGAGCCTTTTCGATACGTTGGTGAAATATGGAATGCCGTTCGTGCCGAAGCTGATCGTTGGCCGC
>CAMYKI010000128.1 GCA_947258985.1 uncultured Acidimicrobiaceae bacterium | reverse complement strand
CACGCCAAGGGCATCATCCATCGCGATCTCAAGCCGGCCAATGTCAAAGTCGATGACCAGGGACAGGTCAAGGTCCTGGACTTCGGCCTCGCCAAGGCCGTCGAGGGCGATCCGACTACCTCGGGCTCTCATCCGTCGTTGATGGAGTCTCCTACTCTGACAGCACAGATGACAGGCGCCGGGGTGTTGCTGGGAACCGCCGCATACATGAGCCCCGAACAGGCCCGCGGCGAGGCCGCGGACAAGCGGGCCGACCTCTGGGCCTTCGGTGTGGTGCTTTGGGAGATGCTCACCGGCAACCAGCTGTTCGTTGGCAAGACCATGTCGGACACCTTGGCGGGTGTGCTGCGAGACGATCCGAGCCTCGAGGCCCTGCCACACGATACCCCTGCCTCCGTTCGCCGACTTCTGCGTCGCTGTCTGGAGCGTGAAGTACACGAGCGACTGCCCGATGCCGCTGCGGCACGTCTCGAGCTCGAAGACGCCCTCGCGGGCCGCAGTGACGTCGAAGATACCGAGTCGCCCCAGGGGGTGGTTGCACCACTTTGGAAACGGGCATTGCCCTGGGCCTTGCTGGTCCCAACGGCAGTCGCACTGATCGCTGCGCTGATGACCAGTGGCACGGACGAAGCACCTCCTGGGCGCCAGGTCCGGTTGAATACCGAGATCTCCACCGATCCGCTCTTTGTGGATCTCGGTTCTAGCGTGGTCCTGTCACCCGATGGATCACAGATGGCCTACGTCTCGTTGGGCGAGGATCGCATCGATACACTCTGGCTCCGATCGCTGGATCAGCTGGATTCGCTACAGATCGCCTCCGGTCCACAGGGGGACAATCCCTATCATCCATTCTTCTCCCCCGACGGCAAGTGGTTGGGTTTTGCCACTCCTGGAGAGCTCAAGAAAGTCCCAGTCACCGGCGGCACGCCCATGACGCTGTGTGAAGTCGAGCGCAGTCGCGGTGCCACCTGGACCGAGCGGGACACCGTGGTGCTGGCACCCGCCGGCAGCGGCGGCTTGTTCACCGTGCCCGCTGCCGGCGGGGAACCGCAGCCATTGACCAAACTGGTTGAAGAGCGACAGGACTTCAGTCATCGGTGGCCCTTTGCCGTGCCGGGCGGCAAGTCCGTGCTCTACACCATCGGGCACCGCAACATGACACGTGGCGCCGATGAGGCCTATATCGCTGCGGTAGACCTCGACACGGGTGAGTCGAAGATTCTGATTGAAGGCGGCTACTACGCTCAATACGTTCCCACCGGACACCTGGTCTTTATCCGCGACGCGACGCTCTTTGCCGTCAACTTCGATCCAGTGGCGGTCGAGCTCACCGGCTCTCCCGCTCCTGTGGTCCAGGGGATCGTCACCAACAACGGTCCCGGCGGCGCTCAGTACAGCTTCTCCAACGATGGAACTCTGGCCTACGTCAGCGGCACGGTGGAGTTGCCGCGTTACCCGGTGACATGGGTCGATCGAGACGGCTCATCCTCCCCACTCTGGGAAGCCGAGGCTGCCTACGCATCGCCAGCGATATCCCCGGACGGCAAGCGTCTCGCCCTGTCGGTGCTGCGAGAGGACAATTGGGACGTCTGGGTCTACGATCTCGAAAGAGAAGTCGCCACGCGGCTGACTTTCTACGACGGGTACGACGCCGACCAGTTCTGGTCGCACGACAGTCAGTTCCTATTCTTCAGCTCCGACCGGGACGGTGATGCTCGGCCGTACCGCAAGCGGGCGGATGGGTCTGGCGAGGCCGAACCGCTGAGCGACACCGAGCTCAGTTTCTTCCCGCTCTCGGTCTCACCCGATGGCAAGTGGGCGATCGGCGAATCGCAATCGGACAACATCGACATCACGATTCTGGATCTGGAGACGAAAGGCGAACCGGAGCCGTATCTGGCCTCGGAGTTCATGGACCGGGATCCTAGCTTCTCACCCGACGGTCGGTGGGTGGCCTACTCGTCCAATGAGTCCGGCACCTATGAGATCTATGTGCGACCCTTTCCGGCCGCTGGCGGACGCTGGCAGGTCTCCGACGGCGGTGGTCGTTTTCCCCGTTGGTCCGGCGATGGGACCGAGCTTTTCTATCGCACCAACGAAGGCATCAGTTCCGCCAAGGTCGATACCCAGGGTGACTCCTTTTCTGTCGGCAAGGCACTACCGGTATTCACCGGCACGTTTCGCGGCGGCATGTTCGGAATCTCTATCGGCGGGTACATCTTCCACGACTACGCTGTGGCCTTGGACGGACAACGTTTCGTCATGTTTCCGGGCAGAGATCAGGAAGACGCCAACACCCACGCCACGATCTATTTCAATTGGTTCGACGAGCTGCAGCGCATCCTGCCATCGGCACCCTGAGCCGGCCGGACTCGGCGCCGTGGGGATCAACTTCCGCGCCGAAAAGCCCGGTTGACCGCTATGCCGACTGCCCTATTCGTAAAAGGGCGGTCGCAACTGCAGCACACCTCGTTGGCCCATGAACTCTTCGATGTCCTCGATGTGGGTGGGGGCGTAGGCCGAGAAGTTCTCGAAGCCGTCCTCGGTCACGACGCCCACGTCCTCGATCCGGATGTAGAGTCTCTCCTCGGGTACCCACATCATCGGATCGATGGAGAACACGGTTCCCGGTCGCAGGGGTTGGGTGCGGTAGGTCCCCACATCGTGCACCGCGAGACCCACCGGATGGGAGAGGTGACCGCGAAAGCTCAGGCTCTTGCGCGCCGCTTCTGAGTACTCCGGCTTGGAGAACTCCGTCTCCTCGAAGACCTCGGTCATGGCTGCCGCCGCCTCGTCCAGAATCTGATCCGAGGTGACCCCCGGCCGGATGCGCGGCATCAGCTCCTCGTAGTAGCGCAGGATCCAGCTGTAGAGCTCACGCTGATCGGCGGTGAACTTCCCGTTCACCGGCCACATTCGGGTTACATCGGAGGCGTAGTAGCGATAGTCGGGCGCATAGTCCATCAGGATCTGATCGCCGGCGAACATCTCGCTGTCGTTGCGTTTGTAGTGACCGAAGAATGCATTGGTCCCAGTCGCCGTGATCGATCGGTA
>CAMYKI010000127.1 GCA_947258985.1 uncultured Acidimicrobiaceae bacterium | reverse complement strand
GTGTCGTTGATGTTGCCCAGCAGGTAGTCAGGTTCGACGTAGTGGTCGCAGGAGTACAGGTCGCCGTTGTGCTCGAGGGCCAACGCCAACCCGCAGGTTTCCGAGAACACACACACTGCCGGAGGCTCACCGTGCCAGTTGGCCAGCGCAACGTCGAAATGCTGCACGTAGACCTCGCCGATGTCCTGCTTCAACCACTCGTCGTAAATGGCGACCAGGAACTGACCGAACGCTTCGGCGCTGACGGTGCGGTCGGTGACATGCTGCCCTTTTTGCACATACAGCGGCCGGTCGGCTCCGCGCTCGGCTCCCCAACCGAGATTGGCGAGCGGAAGCAGCGTCTCGGTGACCCGCTCGACGATTGGGATGAACTGCATGAACTGGACGCCCATTTCGTCGCGGAAGAACCGATAGACGTCCAACGGATGATCGGCATTGGCAGCGTGCACGGTGCACAGCACGTTGACGTCCACCTGACGAGCCTGCAGCGCCTCGAAACCGGCCATGACCCGATCGAATGAACCGAGACCTCGCTTGTCGACCCGGTAGGCGTCGTGCATTTCCTTGGGACCGTCTACGGACAGGCCCACCAGGAAGTTGTTCTCCTTGAAGAACTCGGCCCAGTGATCGTCGATCTTGGTGCCGTTGGTCTGGATGCTGTAGGAAATCCGCTGCGTCGGACGACGGTGCTGCTCAATCAATTCGACCGAGCGTTTGAAGAAATCGAGCCCCATCATCGTGGGTTCCCCACCCTGCCACGCCACCGTGACCTCCTGGGTCCGGTGCGACTCCAATAGCTGCCGGACGTATGTCTCCAGCATCTCGTCCGCCATCCGGAATCGGTCGCCCGGGTACAACATCTCCTTCGACAGGAAAAAGCAGTACTCGCAATCGAGATTGCAGATCGGCCCGGTCGGCTTGGCCAGTACGTGATAGGCCGCAGGGCCACCCGGCATTGTCAGCATCTCATCCTCCGCACGGTGTCTGGGTGGCCAACCCTACGGGTAGACGGGGCCGATTGGAACCACCCAATCCGGGTACGACAATCGAAGCCGTTTTGTGACAAGCTGGACGGGTCGGAAGAACAGGCGGCGAAACCGTTGGGCGGGCGAATCGTGGACGAGACAAGCCAGGGTTCCGAAGAGCAAGACTGGAACTGGCGCGAGCCGCTCAAGTCACTGCGCCGTTGGATGTCCTCTGACGACATCTTGTCGGGGTTCGGAGGTAAGGACTCAAGCGAGCCGGAGATCCGTACCTTCTTCGTTTCGACCATCGCCACCGCGATGGTTGCGTGGGACATTGCCTTCAACCTCGGTGCTTTCCACACCGTGTTCTTTGCTAGACGACACCAACTGGCTGTTGTGCTGTTCGTGGTGGTACTCGGAACTCTGGCGCTTCGGCGCCAAGTCCACGTTCACTGGTGGGTGCTCACGTTCCTATCCATCCCGTTCGCCTGGATCATCTTCCGGCTGATCTTCTCCGAACGCAACTCCGGGCAGGTAACTGGGACTGTTGACAGCGGCTTCTTGATCGCCATAATCGTGATCTATCCGGTGGCGTTTTGGATCGTGCTCCGGCTGATGGCCCCCGACTACTTCGAGATTCCAAATCTGCGCCTCAAGATCGCCAGTTTCACCATCGTGCTCGTGATCGCGGGCATCGCTTTTTTGGTGGGAGAGTTCAACAATCGCTTTCTCAGCTGCGAGGAATTCGCCGTCAGCGGCAATGACCTCCCCGCCGACTGCGCCGAGAGTCCGTAGGAATCCCTACTCATCTGCGTCGGAGTTGGCGTCTGCATCCTTTTCGACAACTCGTTGCCCGGCGCGCGCGGCGAGTCGTTTCAGGAACTCGTTTAGTACCAGGCCAATCAGCGATACCCCGGCGAATATGTAGAAGACTGTGAAGAGCTTGGAAGCGTCTGAGGTTGGAGTGATGTCACCGAAACCAACAGTCGTCAACGCCACGGCGGAGAAGTAGAACGAGTCAACCCAACTCCAGTCTTCGAGTATGTGATAGACCACCGTGCCAAGGCCAAAGGTTGCCGCCGTCATGGTTCCGATGATCCGATTGGCGTACTTCTCCCAGGTTCCTTTGGAGATACCGGTCTTTCCGGCGTCACCCTTCGCTTCAGTCATGTCTACCGTCCCAGTCCCTGATAGGCAACGAAATCCAGTCTATGACGATGCCTCCGGCGCAGCCGCAGCTGGAGCGCCATTGTCGTCGGGATCCTTGCTCTCGTACTTGGAGTGATAGACCACGTCGTAGGTCTTGCCTAGGTTGCTGACTACCGAGGTGATGAGCGCCGCGACGGGCAGCGAGACGAATGCTCCCATTGGCCCTGCGATGGCGCCGCCGGCAAGGGCGGCGCCGAAGGCAACACCTCCATTGAGTTCCATCGTCTGTGCGCTGAGCTTCGGGCTCAGCCAGTAGTTCTCGATCTGCTGGTAGATGAGGGTCCACACCAGGAGGAGCACCGCCGCCCCGAAGCCTTGTACAGCCAGTATCACGAGTATCGGAACGGCAGAACCGATGTATGTGCCAACCGCTGGAATGAACGTTGAGACGAATGCCTCGAAGGCCGCCATCGGGAACGCAAATGCGACCGGTAACCCGAGCAGGACCATCACGACAAAGAACAGCGACCCGTTGATCACCATGAGCAACGCCCTGGAGTAGAAGTAGCCTCCCGTCTGCTCCAATGCCGTATCGGACACCCAACCGTATACCTGCTGCCTCTCCGGCGGCATACGCGACATGATCGCCCGCTCGATCCGGTCGTAGTCTGCGGCGAAATAGAAGGTGAACAACGCCATCGTCGCCAGGTTGAAGATCAACCCGATGCCGGTCGATGCCAGGCCAAGAACCTTGCTGCTCCACTCCCCGACAGCCTCATCGGTTGCCGCCGCCGCCGTATCTCCTGAGGCTTGCTCGATTGCGGTGAACCCGAAAGTGTCTTCTGTCCACGTGTTGAGTTCGGCGGTCCACTCGTGGATGCGTAGATCACTCCGACTGCGGCGCCGCGTTTCCAACCCCAACGCTCGTGCATGTACTTGACGCCCGGCACCATCGCCAGCGCAAAGAACACCGAGAGCGCCAGCAAACGGAGCAGAGTCTGAGCCCGGAACACAACCACGAGGCCAACGGCCACGGCGAAGCCAACCGCGACGACCTTCCACAGCGCGCTCCACACAAACATGTCGGCCCAGGCGGGCTTGGGGTCTTCCGCCTTTATCTCCTCACGAGCCTGGACGGCCGCAATGACCTCGTCGGGGACACCCTCAGCGTCCGCGGGACCAACAGTGTCGGTTCGATCGTTTTCGGTTGTCATTCCTGCACCTCCCAGGTGGGGACGCGAGCCGCGACCACTCAGTAGCATAGATACGGGAGAATGAGTTCCAGCGCCCCACCCGGATCGGGTGGACGTTTCCTCGCCACGCCAGATTCGGTCCGGTATCCGAGACCGCCGAGTGTCCCTCCAATCACCCGGAATGGGTGCGGTCGAGGGCGCTCAGCCGGGGTACCTATTCGAGGAACAAGCTCTGGGAGCCCGAGCAGGAGACATCAAGTGAGCGACGATCCCGGCGGAAGTGGAAAGCAAACGGAGGAGCAACCCGAGTCGAGTGCAGACGAGCTTGCCCGCCAGCGCACCTTTCTTGCAGCCGAACGGACGCTCTTTGCGGTACTGCGGACCGGGCTCGCCATCGCCGCCGGCGGCAGCGTCATC
>CAMYKI010000126.1 GCA_947258985.1 uncultured Acidimicrobiaceae bacterium | reverse complement strand
AGCCAGACCACCGCCCCGACGGCAAGCACCGCCACGAATGCTCCAAGCGCTACAAGGGCTGGTGCCCATCTCCGCTTCGGTTCCGGCCGCTTCACCTCAACTCGTTCCTGGGTCTGCACTGTCCTACTCCTCTCGTCGATCTCGGCGAGGACGCGTTCCGCAGGAGCCATGCCGGTAGGCAGCTCGGTATTGGCCGGAGCCGGATCGAGCGCGTTCACCTGCATTAGCAACTCAGCATTCATGCGTCACCTCCTTCTCTGATCGCACGGGGACGGACTTTGACCTTGCGACGCTCCACCGCCTTCGTAAGGCGTTGCGACGCACGGGTCACACGTTTTTCAGCTGCAGCCACCGAGCACCCGAGCACGACCGCGATTTGCGGTGCCGTCAGCTCCTCCCACGCCCGAAGCCGAATGATCTCTCGGTCGGATGGATTTAGTGATTCCAGTGCCGCAGCAACCTCGGCGTATTCGACTCGGCGGATCACCTGGGCCTCGGGACCTGGATTGGCTGGAGCGGGTTCTTGCTCGACCCTGGCCTTGAGCCGCGACGCTCTACGTCCCGACCGCTCGAGGTTACGGATGACATTCCGTGCAACGCCCAGCAACCACGGCAAGGCCTCGTCACCCTCCGGCATCTGCTTGATCCGGCGCCACGCCACCAGAAAGATTTCGGCGACGGCGTCGTTGGCATCAGCAGGCCGCAGGCGGCGCACGCAGTAGCGCTGCACCGAGGGGAGGTGCGCATCGAAGACCTCACGGAACTTCATATCGCTGCTCGGGGACTCAGACACTTCTACTCCTTGCCGGACCTGCTCACCGGGGAATGTCCACCACCCTCGTCATCCGGACAGGTGATATCAACCGGTCCGGTTTCCCCGCAGCCGGACATTCATACGATGCAGGGACCCGCCGGGTCTCTTGCACGGGGACGCACCAGAGGGGCGGCCTAGCCGCCCCTCTGCGTCTAACCGTTTTCGACTGGGTCCACCATTTCCCAGAGGAGAGCAGACCAGCCGAAGTCACGGGCGCCCATGCCGGCGCCGGTGCGGGCGTCGTAGTACTCCCTGAGGCCCTCCCGCAATACGACGGCAACAAGGCGATCCCGCATCTCGGCTGCCTTCTCTGCATAGCCGAGCCGATTGAGCCCCATCCAAACAAACCATGCGGAGTTGACCCAAGCTGGTCCCCGCCAGATGCGACGCCGACCCCAGAAGAACTCTTGCGAGGTATGGGTTGGATCGCTGAGTGCCACAGATGGCAGTGGTACGCCGTCCCAGAACCAATCCGGGCGGAGCAGTACTTCTTGCACTAGCCGGTGGCCGATCTCGTCGGGTAGATCGGGGAGGGCCAACGGGGCGAGGGTGTCCCAGGTGAGAGGGATATCGGCGGCATCGATCGAGCGGGCCGGGGAACGTGCGTCATCGATGAAGCGGCCTAGATCATCGTTCCAGAGCCGCTCCACCAAGGCCGGTGTCGGTGAGGGATTCCCCATTGCCCGCTCCGACAGCGACCACAGAACGTTGGTCACTACCTCGCATACGACCGGACCACCGTCTGCGGCAATCCGGTGCGCATCGAAGCCTCGCCGCCGGTTGGAGTGGATCAGCAGCGGAAACGGCCAGAGGCCATGCGCTCTGCGGCCCCAAACATGATCGAACTTCGGCGAAGCATCCATCCCCGATTCGTCGGGCTGGATCAGCCAGAGCAGATTGTCGCCATCGAGGTCACGGTGCGTGCGCAGCCATTGGTGGTGCTCGGAGATGCGCGGTTCCGCGGTGGGGTCACCGACTGCAATAGACCAGGCCCATGCCAGCAGAGGCGGTTGGATCGTGCTCGTCGTCGGGGCGTGGCGAGTGTCGACGTTGTAGCGGGTTGCCCTCTCGAGGTCGAGTGGCCGCCCCAGGAAGGAGGTATGTCCGATGAACCCCTCGCGGGAAACGTCGAGAAGCGTTTCGAGCTCCAGACGAGATCGGGCGGGATCGAGTCGACGCCAGATGATGGCGTGGAAGCCGGAGTCCCAGTACCACTGCCAGGGATAGTGGCCCGGACTGGGGGCGGTGAACCCGTAGTGTCGCCCAGCTTGATCGCCCTCCCGCCAGTTCTGCTGCAGGACCCGGCTGCACAACTCAGCGACCTCGGCGACCGACGTGTCTTCCATGCCTTCGACACTAACCGCCCTCAGCAACCCGACCGGGGGATCACCCTCTCACGTGCTGATGGATGCACATATGTCGACCGAAGAGGGTTCTAGTGCCCCCACGCATTGAGAATGCGAGCGTCAGTGCCGTGGTTGAGACGGTACGTAATCTGTGTGGCTACGGATCGCTTCTAACCGAGATCGTCCGTTACCTCTACGCGAAGCACCGAGGGCCCTTCGAGGCCGCTGTTCTCGCCACCGTGCGTCTAGGGAGCGACTTGGGTCCAGGTTCGTGGATAGGGCCAGAATGGGTTCTCGAAGTCGGGATCGATGACGAGCGTGTCGCCGGCGCAAACATACGCCGCCGTTCCGCCGCCTTCGCCCCCGGGCACCCCACCGGTGGGACCCGTTGCTCCGTCGATCGTGACCAGCGCTTGAATGTCGAAGTCGTCGATGTTCACCGACTGTTCGGTATCCGTTGCTTCCCACTCGCCGGCGCCGCCGCCGGTGAAGACCAACTTGAAGGCAAAACGTCGTCGACGGTTGCAGTGAATGTTGTGTCCACGTAGTCGAACCGGTAGGTGCCCGACTCGAAGAAGCTCATGGTGATGGGCCCGCCTTCGTAATTGACGCTTGTTATGCCGAGGGCGCGGTATTGGCTGAGCAACAGGGCTTCGGTCTCCTCAGGGCCGGCTACCCATTCACCGCTCGGGCACTGGCCGAGGGTCTCGACGGGGTCCTCGCATTCCTCTTCGGGTGTCTTCAACGAAATAAGCATGACGCCACCGCCGGTGAACCCGGCAAGGATCTGGTTGCTCTCGGTGAACTCCGGCGCAGGCGTCCCCAAGACGGTCCCGTCCTCGCAGGTGCACTCCGGGCCAAGACACCAGCTTGCGCTAATACCCGAGCTTCCGATCTCATCCTCGCCCCACGGCCAACGGATCGTGCTGGGCGCATCGATCTCCACGCGGAGCAGAGCGGCGTCGGCACCATCCAGCCTTGGCTGGAAGCTGTAGGTGCCTTGTTCGCCTCCCGGAAGTGCAAACCGGATCGAGTCACCGACAGGCAAGTCGAGCTGGCGAGGGGTCCTCACCTCGGTGCTTCCTCCGATGCCGGGACCGGTCGTGTAGGTCCACAGGTCGCCGAGGTCTGCGCGTTGCAGGCTGGTGCCTGCCCATGCCGCTTGGGCAGTCTCGGGAAGGTCGTGAAACATCGCATCGAACTTGGCAGGACCTGATCCGCCGGTCACCCGGATCTCCTCGAAGTAGCGGCGGAAGTTATCCCAGCCGTTGACGCCGTTGTCATGGAGAAAAGAGAAGAAGGCGATGCCGATGTACCCGCTACTGGTGGTCCGGTGCCCTCCGTTACCGCCGATCCCGCTGTGGTAATCGTCCCACCAGCCAGCACTGTCGCTGGTCCCGTCCAATGAGGCCTCACCGGCCCACGAGGCATATCCTTCGTCCATCCACGGCACCGGACTGGCGAAGAACGCAAGCGGCCCGCCGGGATGTGCAGCATGCTGATGACAGTGGGCAACTTCGTGCATCATTCCAGCTGCGGCGACGGGCGCCTCTGCCCCTTGGAAGATCTCGCCGATGACAATGGCACATACAAGCGAGCCGTCCTTGGCCTTCTCTTTGAACAATTCGACGAAATCCTCGTATGCCGCGTCCCCCGCTTCGTCCACGATGCCTTCTTCTGGATTGCTCGCGGAGAACAGCCACTTGAAGCCGGAGTAGTAGTCGTCAGTTCCCGAGAAAGACACAACCCGGTAGGCGCCGCCGGTCATAGGACGAGGGGCGAGGGCCACGATGATGTCGCCGGGGAAGACACTGCCGGTCCTGGCCTCGAACTCTGCGTCGATGGTGGTTACGGCGGTCTGAAACGCGTCGCGCACCGGCTGGGCTCGACGGGCGGCGACTAGAGCACCGTTGATGGCCGGGCCTGGGCTGGCTTGAACGATCGCCTTTTGCTCCGCGGTCAACGAGTCCAGGTTCTCGCTGAGGAACCATGCAAGACGAGAGATGTCTATGGGTGGATAGGCGTCTACGCCTTCGTTCAATACCGGTTGCAGAAGCTCGACGGCAGCGATCGCGGTGTCAACCGTCCAGGTGAAGTCGTTGGCTTCCTCCAGTGCCACCAACTGTTCGGCCACCTCGGTCTCGAACTCGGTCGGGTAGGTGGTCCCGTCCGTCGGTGGAGCAGTCTCTTCGGAGGAAGCGGGCTGTGTGGTCGAGGTGGGCTCGGAGGAATCCCCGCACGCGGCGATCACCAGCAAAACCGCGGCTGCTAATAACCCAAAGCGACGCATAGCGTTCCCTCCATTCGACTAGCTGCAACCTACCGATCGACCCCGAGCTCTGACGCCGGAAGCCCGACCAGCTAGCTAAGGACGACTCTCAACCTTCGAACCAGTCGGGACAGGTAGCGCTGAGAGTTCCGGCTATCGGGCCTGTACCACCGACTGAATCGGTGAACTCTCCCGTGACGCTGATGTCATTGCCGGTTACGGATATCGAGAGACCATCCGCTCCTGATTCCCAATTGAACTCGGGGTTTCCACCATTCGAGATGTCGGCGTACTGCACGAGTGGGCCGAACGAGTCATCACTCACATAGACCTGGGCGCCGTCCTTGACATTGGAAACGTTCCACTCGGAGCCTTCCTCGCCTGGATTCGGTCCGACGAAGGCGCAGAGCGCACCATCGAACTCCCAAGTTTCATCGCCGATGGTCAGGACAATCCCGACCGACTCCGACGACGGGCTAGCTGCTTGGGTCGTAGGCGGTGATGTCTCCTCTGTTTCAGGCGCGGTCGTCGTTTCGTCACCAGCCGTCGTGTCGGCTGCTGTGGTGGTGGCTGCCGTGGTGCCGGGGTCATCAGCCGGCGGATCGGCGTCGTCACTGCCTCCGCACGCGGCGACGATGAGAACGATCGCCAGGAGAAGCTTCTTCACTGCGTAACCCCCGAAGGTCCAATGGGCATCAATAGAACGAAGCTACCCCGAAAACTCCGAGAGTGGGCACGGCTGGGCCGCTGAGCGCAAATCGACCACCTACTCCGCCGGGGCGTCTGGGAGCTCCCGGTAGCCTGCACGTCGTCGGCGATCCTGGCGCACAGGCCCACGCCGAGAAGCTCGGGAGCTGACGGCTTGAGGTGCGAAGAACTCCCACCGCGGCAGGGAACTTCGATACCTCTGGCTGCCCGGGCCATGGGATCGGTGCTCGGTCTCGCGGAGCGAGCATTGCCGCACAGCTTGCATGATTTCCGCAGGTCTGGTGGGTAAACCGGCGTTATGGTCGGCATATGGGAACCGAGTACACGATCTCGCTGAGATTCCTTGGACCGCTCGAGGTAGTCGTCAATGGTGAGTTAGTTCACCCGGGCGGTCCCAAGCAGCGGGCTCTGCTGTGCTACCTGGTGGTGCACGCCGGTGAGCCGCTGAGTCTCGGCGGCGTTGTTGAGGCGGTCTGGGGTGTCGACGCACCGGACGGGGCGGTCCGATCCCTCCGGACCTACATCTCGAACCTACGGAAGCTGCTCGGTTCGGCTGCAGATCTGCACGGACTACAGGGGACATATCGCCTAGATCCGCGGTCGATGGAGACCGACGTCGAAGTGTTCCGGAGAACCGTCGCAGAGGCCGCTGGTGTAGATGATCCAGAGCAACGCAGGAGTCTCCTGAGTGACGCACTCGATCTATGGCGAGG
>CAMYKI010000125.1 GCA_947258985.1 uncultured Acidimicrobiaceae bacterium | reverse complement strand
TGTGGGTCCCGAAAAAGGGATCATATTGATTTCATTGCATAAACTCGGGTGATGTCCGATCCTGCAATCCATGATCCGGTTGATCCAATCCATTCTGATTTTGGTAACGACATCCGCCCGATCGCGGTTGTCGTTGCAGGTTGAGAACTCGGCGCTGCGGCACCAGCTGTCCATCTACCGGAAATCGGGGCAGAGGCCCTGTATCCGCCCGGCAGATCGCCTGCTCTGGTCCGTCATGTCGAGGCTATGGTCGGGATGGCGCGCTGCGCTGTTCTTTGTCCAGCCCAGGACCGTAACGACCTGGCAGAAGAAGCGATTTCGCGACTACTGGCGCGCGCTCAGTCAGTCGAACAAAGCAGGTCGGCCCCGGATTTCGCCAGAACTCAGAAAGCTCATTGAGAGGATGTGGGAGGCCAATCCAACGTGGGGTTCGCCGAAGATCGTCGCAGAGCTCGCGATGCTTGGAATCGACGTTGCCAAGTCAACGGTCGAAAAATATCGCCCCAAGCGAACCGGACCCCCATCACCTACGTGGAGAACATTCCTAGACCAGCATGTTCGAGATCTGGTATCGATCGACTTTTTCATTGTCCCGACGACTACTTTTCGCGTGTTGTTCGTCTTCGTCGTACTTGCCCACGACCGGCGGCGAATTGTTCACTTCAACGTGACGGAACATCCTACAGCAGACTGGACGGCGCAACAGATCGTCGAAGCGTTCCCGTTTGATACTGCTCCGAGTTATCTGATTCGAGACGGCGATGGCATATACGGTGACCGCGTTACGCGGAGGCTTGAAAGTCTGGGCATCGACGAGGTCGTCACGGCACCCGCGTCGCCATGGCAAAATGCCTATGCGGAACGAGTGATAACCCGACTTCACCGATTCGAGGCCAGATCAAGCGTAACCCATTGATCGGTGGTAGCCACGATCAAAAGGTCGGCACTACAGGGGGGTTGCTCAGGCAGTCTAGGCTGAGAGTTTCGTCGTAGTGATACGGGGTGGTGGCTGAGGTGGGAGTTCCAACTTTAACTGCTGGAGCAGCATCTGTTGGTCTTTCTCGGGTTCGGTGTGGCGTGACAAGATCAGGTGACGACCGTCGGTGGTGGGCAAATGCACGTCGACCATCTGCAGAGCAGAGAACTTTTCCAAGGCCGCTCTTGGGGTCAGGCCCGGGGCCAGTACACGCAAGCGTTGTTTCAAGGTGACCTGCAGACAGTAGGCGAGAAAAGCCACAAAGATGTGCGCTTCGATACGATCGTCGCGTTGGTGGTAGATGGGGCGGATCGACAGGTCGCTTTTCAGCTCCTTGAAAGCCTGCTCGATTTCGGTGAGCTGGATGTAGTATTCCCAGAGTTTGGCGGGCTCTTCGCGGTTGAGATTCGAGCGTAATAGATAATGGCCTTCGCGGCGTCGGACCAAACGTAGCTTCTTCCTGTTCAGGGCGAACGTGAATGTCTGAGGAGTAACCGGCTGATCGTTGTCCGGCAAATGGATTCTCAGCAAGCCATAGGCTCGACCCGCCTCCTTTTTGGCAGCACCCAGTTTCAGCAGCAGTTGATCACGGCTTGGTGTTTGGGCTTGCAGTTCCTGGAGTCGATGCCACAGTCGCCTGAGCCGACGTCGGCGCATGGCCCGTTCCTTCTCTACCCGGCCCTGACTGCGGGCGAGAATATAAATCTCGCCTTGTTCCTCGAGGAGCTTGACCTCAACCGATTCACGAGCCTGGGCCCAGGACAGCCCCAGAAAGTGCTTCTCGAGCTGGCTCAGACGGCCCTTTGGGGTCCCCACCAGGTAGTGCACCGGTGTCTCGGCATCACGCATGGTGGCGAGCGTGGCTTCCGTGGGGATCCCACGGTCCATCACCCAGACCCGATTGGCCTTCCCGTACTGGGCCTCGATGCGTTGCAGAAAACCCTTCAGCGTCGTGTTGTCACTGGTGTTGCCCGCAAACACCTCGTAGGCCAGCGGCAATCCGTCCGGCGTCACAATCAGGCCAATCACCACCTGCACGCAGTCGGGGCGTTTGTCGCGGCTATAGCCGTGCTTGCGTATTTCCGAAGGGGGGCAGTCGGATTCGAAATAGGTGCTGGTGAGATCGTAGAGCAGAACATCAAAGCGGGCGCCAAACAACTCCTTCCAGCGGCCCTGCAGATAACCGAATAGCGCCTTCTTGTGAGCGAGCAGCTTGTCCAGGCAACGGTACAGCTTATTGCTCTGCACCAAGGCAAAGTCTTCGCCCAGCAAATCCCCCATGGCACTGACCTCATACCAGTGCCGGTGCAAGCGCCATTCACTGCCGGGATCGATCAAGCGATAACACACCAGCGTCTTCAACACGTTCAGCCAACGGGTTCCCTTGCGACTGGGTGGGAGTTTGTCGACCCAGAATTCGTCCAGTTGCAGTTGATCCCACAACTCACAGGCCAGCCAACAGGCACCCCACTGGCGCGGGCGCCTCAGCCGCAACCCGCTAAGCCTCACCTGGACGACATCGCACGCCAACTCCGGCGCGCTTCGGTCCTCTGGGAAGATGGCTATCTGCGTGGGTCGTTCGTGATCTTCTTGAACGACATCGATCGTCCGGCACCAAGCCGCCTTCTGGCTGTCATTGATCTCACCGAGATAGAGCACTTGGCGTTGGACAACCCGATCACCGGAGACGCGTCGGTTCTCAACGATGCTCCAGTAGCGGTGTTCTTTGCCGTCTTTGAATCGTTTCTTGGCCCGCAGGAACATGCCGATAGTCTCAGCAGGCTGCTACCGAAAAGCAATGGAGTAGGTCGGCACTACAGCCCGATTTCGGCGACCGCGCCTAACTAAAACAAGCGCTTAGACGGCGATTGGGCGCGAAATCCGCTCCCTGAGGAGTCGAACCGGTGAAGTCGGGCTAAGGTCGGACGCGTGGACTTCCCGATCTCCGTCTTACCCTCCAGATCAACCTTGGTATTCAGATCAACAAAACAATTGCGGCGGCATTAGCCGGCGCTTTCAGGCCGCCACGTGGTTCAGCGATTTCCATACAAATCCCACCATCTCCCGAGCGCAAGCCACCTTCACTTTGCTCGGGTGCTTGCCGGCCAGCAGCAAGCGATTGCCCTCCTTATTCAACCGCCGTAAACAACGGTCGGCAATCGCAACATATTCGGGTGCACTGTTCGCGCGCCGGGCCTTGAGGTCTTTGCCCAGCCGCGCAGAACGATAGCCCCGCTGATTCGCCTC
>CAMYKI010000124.1 GCA_947258985.1 uncultured Acidimicrobiaceae bacterium | reverse complement strand
CAGCGCGCTTTTCATCCGGCGACGTGATCACTGACGATGCGTGATACAGCGACGAGGTCGATGTGACGACTCGTCCGCTCACCCGCTCCAGCAACCGGTTGCGCCACGCCAGATCGACCTCCTGACTCGAACCGTCCGCGTCGACGACGACATCAGGAAGGACAACCGTGCCGGGCTCCAGATCCGGGTCGAGACCGCCCGCAACACCCCAGCTCACCAGCGCACTCGCACCGCGATCGACCAGCCGGTGCGCTGCATTCTCTGCCCTTGCGTCACCGACCCCTGACAACTCCACGAGGGGTTCGGGGGCACCGATCCATCGGCACTCCATCTCGAGCGCCGCGACAATCCCGAGCATCGCCGTCACCGGGCGTTCACGTGGTTGCGGTACCGCGCCAGCGCCCACAATGGGAAAAACATCGAGTAGCCGTGATAGCGCAGATAGAAGACGCGTGGGAAGCCCGGCGCGGTGAACTCTGGGTCGGACCAGCCACCCTCCGCAGCCTGCGCCGAAAGGAGGTACTCCGCGCCTCGCCGCACAGCCTCGGTATCGCCCTCCCCTGCCGCCATGAGACCGAGCATCGCCCACGCGGTCTGGAAGGCTGTGCTGCGGTCGTCGCCACAGCTTCGCGCAGTATCCAGGTAGCTATCGTTTGTTTCGCCCCATCCGCCGTCCGCGTGCTGTACCGACTGCAGCCAATCCGCCGCCCGGCGCACCATACCGCCGGCGTCGGCATCGCTCACGTGTTCGAGGGCCGACAGCACCGACCACGTTCCATAGATGTAGTTGGTCCCCCAACGACCAAACCACGAACCGTTGGTTTCCTGTTCGGCTCGCAGGTACGCCAATACACGGTGGAGACTGTCGCCATCCTCGCTCCGGCCCAGTTGACCCATCAACGCGACGCAGCGGGCACTGACATCGCTGGTGGGAGGATCGAGGAGCGCCCCGTGATCGGCAAACGGAATCTCGTTCAAGGCGTAGTGGGTGTTGTCGGAATCGAAGGCCGCAAAGCCGCCGTTCCGCGACTGCATTCCGCGCAACCAGTCTGTTGCCCGCCGGATCCGTTCGGAATACCGATCGCGGTCGCTCGACAGATGCATGGCCCACGCAACCACCGCCGTATCGTCGAGGTCCGGGTAGTATGCGTTTTCATACTGGAAGGCCCAACCACCGCCCGGGAGATCGGGATGGTCCGGCCGCCAGTCGCCCGGCTCGTCCAGCAGCTGGAGCTCGCCCAACCAGCCGAGAGCGTTTGACAGCTCTTCGCGGTTTTCTTCGGCACCCTCCACGAGGAGGGCAAGACAGGCGAGACCGGTGTCCCACACCGGCGACACGCACGGCTGACAGTAGGCCGTGTCACCATCCACCACCAACAAGTCGTCGATGGCCTTTCGAGCCTCCACCATCAGCGATTCGTCCGCATCGTGACCGAGGAGATCAAAGGCCATATAGGCGTTGATCATGGCCGGGAAGATGGCTCCCAGCCCACCCTCGTTGCACCTCGGGGTGAACCACGCCTCCGCCTTCTTCAAGGCCTTTCGTCGAATGCCGCTCGGGATCAAGGGCTCCAGCGGACGGATGGTCCGTTCGACCATCAGGATCAGCCGGTTGAGGAGCGACCGGACCGGAAAGTAGTGACGTTCCTTCTCTGGATCAACCGTGAAGAGCTCACGCACGCCGACACCGTCAGGGTTGGCGGCCCTGGCCTTGAACGCATAGATCACGAAGAGCGGAACCATGACGGTTCGCGACCAGTAGGAAACCTTGTCGAGGTGGAAGAAGAACCAGCGCGGCAGAAGCATGATCTCGGGTGGAATGAAAGGCACCGCCCTCCACGGCAGCTGACCGAAGATCGCCAGGGCGATGCGGGTGAATACGTTTGCGCGAGCCGCACCGCCCCGCTCGAGAACCGCTTTCCGCGCCCGAACCATATGAGGCGCCTCGGGGTCGTCACCGATCATCTTGAGGGCGTAGTACGCCTTGACCGTGCAGCTGATATCGAGATCCCCGCCGAGGTACAGCGGCCAACCACCGTGCCCTTCCTGGCGGGCACGCAGATAGCGGCCGATCTTGGCTTCCAGCTCCGGTTGGCTCTCACCCAGGTAACGGAGGAAAAGGACATACTCGGCCGGGATCGTGCAATCAGCCTCGAGCTCGTAGCACCAGTGCCCGTCAGGATGCTGATCTGCAAGTAGGGCGCGGCGCGCCCGCTCGACCGCGTCGGTCAGCCGCCGAAAATCGGCCTCC
The DNA here is from genome assembly GCA_947258985.1 of uncultured Acidimicrobiaceae bacterium. Classification (GTDB taxonomy): domain Bacteria; phylum Actinomycetota; class Acidimicrobiia; order Spongiisociales; family UBA5794; genus JAAETI01. The sequence continues at coordinate 1,013 of CAMYKI010000124.1, read as the reverse complement.
GCAGGCCGCGCGACCCTATCTTCGGCATGTTGTCCGCGATCATTCAACACAAGCTCTGACTCCATGCACAGGATTCTATACTTTCTGAGTATTCTGCCCTCCCTCGTAACGGGTGAAAAATAAGGGATGCAGAACACAGGCCCTCTTTCAATCGAGTAGGATGATCCAACTTTGAATGGGGGACGAATGGCATACGCATCAGCCTGGTCGCTTGTGAAAGAGTCACTCGGCGACTTTCGGAGAACCTGGCCGCAGCTGGTTCTCACCGATCTTCTCGCGAAAATCCTGGCCGTCGTCATCATCGCGCCCGCCCTCGGTCTCCTGGGCAAGCTCTTCCTGTGGCGCACGGCGACCGGCGTCGTCACCGACGAGGCCATCGTGTCGTTTCTGCTCCACCCATTCGGCATGGCAGCTCTGGTGGTGATAGCCGCTGTTTCACTTGGCGTGCTCTTTGCCGAAACGGGCCAGCTCATGGTCATCGGTTTCGGTGCCCTCGAGGACCGTCACGTGACCTGGCTGGATTGCCTGATCTACGCCTATCGGCGTGCGGTGGCGCTCGTCCACCTCGCGGGAGCCGCGGTCGTACGGCTCTTGTTAATCTCGGTGCCCTTTCTGGCCGCAGGCGGTGGAGTCTACTGGCTGCTGATCCGCGCCCACGACATCAACTACTACCTTGCACGGAAACCACCGGAGTTCATGGCCGCAGCCGTTGCCGTTGGGCTCCTGCTGATTGTTCTCGCCCTGATCATCGCCTCGAAGATCGCCTCCTGGCTGCTGGCGCTGCCCATGGTGCTCTTTGAACGAATGGGCGGGAAACAAGCCCTCCAAACCAGCGATGCGATGACCCGCACACAGCGCAGGAAACTGACGCTGTGGCTTCTCGGGTGGCTCGCCATCACCGCGCTGCTGTCCACAGCGGTGACCACGGTCGTTGGGTGGCTGGGAGGTCTCACGGTTTCGCATGACGATTCGAATCTCACCGTCCTCCTGATCGGCCTGAGCCTGGTGATCAT
>CAMYKI010000123.1 GCA_947258985.1 uncultured Acidimicrobiaceae bacterium | reverse complement strand
CCGATGTCGTAGATGTGATCGAGGGCGTACACGCGATACTCGGAGGCGAACGCTTCGATCACCGAGATCCACGACAGCGAGGTTTCCGAATCGCCGGGCAACAGGACCAGCGGTGGTCCGTCGGCCGGGCCCTGGACCCTGACGAACGTGTCACCAAACGTCGTGGGGACCATCGTGGATTCCGAGGGGATCGGCCAGCGCTGCGCACGCCGGTCGTAGAACGCCAAGTACTCCTGCTGGGATGCAGCGGAACGAAATGGGTGCCACGGTTCCACAGCGATAGTCCTTCGCTCGATTCCTCCAGCCTAATCCTGCAACCAGACGTCTCATCCACCGCACTCGGTCGTTCTGGTGCACCCCTGACAGCGCGATATCCGGCAGATCGTGCGCCTTCGTCGGATCAGCACGGGCACGGTCGGTGTTCGTAGCCGAGCTGCGGAAGTAGCGCAACAAGTGCCGATACTGAGCACTGTGCGAAGTGGGCGTTCTTGCTCATATATTGTTGGTCTGCGTGGGTGTAGACCTTGATGCATACATTATGTAGACTGAACGTATGGGTACTACAACCATTCGAGTCGATACCGACACACACTCTCGCCTACTCGACCTGAGCAGGGCGACCGGGGCATCGCTCATCGAGACGGTACGCGACGCCACTGAGGCCCTCAGCCGACAACACTTTGCCCATCAAGTGGCCGCGGAACTCGACGAGCTCCGCCAGAACCCCCAAGCATGGGAGGCATACCTTGCCGAGGCGGACGACACGTCGGTGAGCGATGGCATCGGTTGACGATCTCTGGCTGGTCGACTTCGGTCAACCGTATCCCGGAGAGCCGGCGTCGTATCGTCCTGCGCTGATACTCGGTCCACCAGACGCATTTGGACCCGGATTCCCTTTCGTGATTGTCGCCCCGTTGACTACCACCCGACGGGGGCTATCGCTTCACATAGAAATCGAGGCAGCCCCTGAAACCGGTCTCGACACCACCAGCTATGTCCAATGCGAACTAATCAGATCGATCAACAGCAACCGGCTTGTTCACCGACTGGGCACCATCGGTCCGGAGACCACAACCCAAGTCGCCACCGTCATCAAAACTCTGCTCAGCCACTGAACGTCACCAGCTTTCCGCACGGCGACGTGCCGTTCGGGGACACTCGGCAGAATGCTCGTTCGCGTCCGAGACTTGGTGATCGGAGTGGGCGAGGAGCTGTTCCCGTCTCAGCTGCGGGAATCACCTTTGGTCGTCTGCGCAGGGTCGTCCTCGCGGGTGTCCGATCGATACATTGTGCGCTGTTCGTTGAGGATGGTTTCCTCACTCTTGCTCACCGGCCAGAAACGACTGATGAACTCACCAACCGACTCCACGATTTTGCGTTGCTGAGTAGCCATGTCCACAGCATCGCGCTATTGGGTGACCGAGACAAGAGTCATACACGTTGCGGGTGCCGGCGCCGACGAGAGGGCTGGGCGAACAGCAACGTTGCCTGTCCGCTTACACGGCGGTGGTTAAGGCGGTTGCTGGAGCGAAGGACTAAGTAGCCACAAGGCCGATTCGAGAGGATATGTCGGGAAGATGGCGGCAGCCTTACCACCGCACATATTGCTCAACGCTCGGCGCAATATCGAGCACCCTCCCGCGTCCGCTATCCGGCAGATCGGTGCACATCGAAGATGACCTTCGTCACTGTCGGTATTCGGGACCCCGCACTTGGAGGTGCCGATCTAGTGCGATCGGCGGAATGCTCGTTATCGAGCGATCTGGTCAGGTTGGGTCGCTGAAGCGGACGCGTTCTTTGAGCCAGGTAGCGGTCCAGGTTTCGTCGACGTCGCTGGCTGCGATAGCGAGCATGGCCGCTTCGGATTGGTCGATGTCGGGTGGGTCGGGTTCCCAGGCGCCGTCGTTGAGGTCGATGAACAACAGCAGCGCCGCCCAGGCAGCCCGCTTGTTCCCGTCAGGGAGCGGATGATTCCAAGCCAGCCGGCAAACCAGCACCGCTGCCTTGTCATAGAGGTCGGGGTAGAACTCGATATCACCGAACCCGGCTTGAGGAGCATGCAACGCCGAGTCGGCTAGCTCGGATCGGGACGCTTTAGCGAGAGTATCGGCGTCGACGCCGGTGACCTGTTCGGCCAGCCAGAAGTACTCGGCCAGCGTGATGTAGCGAGTCACTGGGCGAGGCGCTCTAAGAGTTCCCGGTCGCGGTCGAGGAGTCGCTTGGCGCGGCTGGTGAAGTCCTCGTCTTGGCGGACTCGCCCGATTTCAGCCTTGAGGGCATCGACGATCAGCGCGTTGACGCTGGTGCCTTGGACGCGGGCGACGGCCTCGGCATCGTCAGCGAGGTCCTCGGGGAGACGGACAGTGGTCTGCTTAGTCATGCCCTCATGATATCGCGATATCGAGATTGCGCAACCGCCCATAACGACGACCGACCCGCACATTATCGAGCGCCCACCCGCGCCCTCGAACCGGCACTCGGCGCTAGCAAGACATTATCTGGGAACAACGTTGGGTGGCCGACCCGTCAGGCCGTGGCAGTACTTGTACTTCAGCCCGGATCCGCACGGGCATCGCTCGTTGCGGCCGACCTTCGGGGTGGCATCACGGCGCTGGCTTGCTAGCTTCGCTGCCAGCTCGAACTGCTGCGCCAGTGTCCGAAGCTCGGCCTCCCGCCGACGAAGACGCTCACTTGTGCCACGCTGCCTATCTTCGGCTGTAGATACCGCTTGTTCCCGATTCGCAACCTCAGCCTCTCGTCTCGCTAGCTGCTCACCTATCCGCTGTGCCAGCACCGGAGAATCGTCGCCCGAGGTGTCGGCCGCAGTTGCCAGCTCCTGGTCGATCAACGTCACGATGGCTCGACCCATCGAGATCCCGGCTACGCCGCAATATCGTTTCCACGTCGACCACTTTGCCGGCGAGATCGGCACACGCACCATCTGGAACTGCTCGTCCCGGTCGAGCTCGGCGAGCAGCCGTCGGTCCAGATTCGCCAGGGCACTGCGATCGAGCCCCATCATGCCCTCCGGTGTCTATGTGTATACATGAGCAACTGCGTTGCATGTGCGTGTGTGGTTGAGAGGGGTACGGCGCGAATCGCGATCGCGATCTCGGATGCGCTATTAATGGGCATGCTGGCGGGTTGTTGCTCTGACATGGGTTCCTCCTATGGAGTTGCCTACGTGGCTCATCTTGAGGAAGGACCCTGTCACCAGAGTCTCATTCGCATGTCTGGATCATCCGCACTGCGGTGGACGTCACCCGCCA
>CAMYKI010000122.1 GCA_947258985.1 uncultured Acidimicrobiaceae bacterium | reverse complement strand
CGGCGATCTCGTTGAGGCTGAGCCCGGTGGCCTGCGCATCCTTCACGAAGGTCAGGCGGTCGACGGCGCTCTGGGCGTAAACCCGATACCCGTTGGCCGCCCGCTCCGGTCTGGGGAGGACACCGATCTCCTCGTAGTAGCGGATTGCCTTAGTGGACACGCCCGTCGAGCTGGCCAGATCACCGATTCTCATACCACCCAGCATAGCGCCTTGACCTTCCAGCCGGCTGGAAGGTGTATAAAGGGAACAGAGACCAGCAAGCAAGGAATCCAAGATGATTTACACAACCGCCACTGCGATTGCCGACGGGGCCGGATGGGACCACATGGGAAGCTGGGGGTGGGGCGGCATGATGATCGGCTGGGTACTAATGGCCGTGCTCGTGGCCGTCGTCGCCTGGGGGCTGCTCGGCAACATACGCCAGCATCCCGTCAATCGTGCTCTGGAGCTGCTCAACGAGCGCTACGCCAGGGGCGAGATCGACAGCGACGAGTACAACGAACGAAAAGGTGAGCTGAGCAGATGACCGCCATGATCGACGACCATCAGGGCCACGCGGTCCACGGCGAGGGCCATCCTGCCCGGGGCGGCGGTCACGACAAGCACGAGGGTCACTCGCCCGAGATGTTTCGGGACCGGTTGTGGGTGAGTCTTGTGCTCACGTTTCCCATCTTGTACTTCTCGGAACAGATCCAGGATTGGTTCGGGTACGAGGCGGTGTCCTTCAAAGGTTCCGGCTGGGTGAGCCCGGTGTTGGCGACGTTCCTATTTGTCTACGCTGGCTCAGTCTTCCTCAAGGGTGCCAAGCGCGAGCTGCAGGATCCTCTACCGGGGATGATGACTCTCATCTCGCTGGCGATCTCAGTCGCCTACCTCTACAGCATCGCAGTCTCGCTTGGACTCGACGGCAAACCTTTCTACTGGGAGCTCGCCACCCTGCTCGACGTGATGCTCCTGGGACATTGGATGGAGATGAAGTCGATCCAGTCTGCAAGCACGGCGCTGGAGCACCTTGCTGAAATGGTTCCGCAGAGCGCACATCTCGTCAATGCCACCGGAGAAGTCACCGATGAGCTGGTGACGTCGCTCGAAAACGGTGACCGAATACTGATCCGACCCGGCGAACAAGTCCCGGCCGATGGTGACGTCATCGAGGGCAGATCCAGCCTGAACGAAGCGTTCCTAACCGGAGAGTCTCGGCCCATCAGCAAGGGCGAAGGCGACGAGGTGATCGCTGGCGCGGTCAATGGTGAAGGTGCGCTGACCGTGTCGGTTACCCGGACGGGCAAGGCCACCACCCTCAGCCAGATCATGCGTCTGGTCGAGGAGGCCCAGGCTTCACGAAGCCGGTTCCAGGTTCTTGCCGACCGCGCCGCATACTGGCTGACCATCATCGCAGTTGGTGTCTCCATTCCCACCCTGGTCGCATGGCTGGCGTTCGGAACGGAGGGCATCGCGTTTGCCGTCGCCCGCACTGTGACTGTTCTTGTGATCGCATGCCCGCATGCTCTAGGGCTGGCGATCCCGCTGGTGAACATGAACGCCACGTCCATCTCGGCCCGCAACGGGATCCTGGTTCGCAACCGGGAGGCTTTCGAACGGGGCCGGAACGTCCGCTTTGTTGCCTTCGACAAGACGGGAACTCTCACCGAGGGACGCTTCGTGGTGTCTGATGTCACCACCGACGGCATATCTGAAGCCGATGTGCTCCGGCTCGCCGCGGCCCTCGAGCGATCGTCGGAGCACCCGTTGGCTGCGGCCATCGTGGAAGCTGCGGTCGACCACGACGTAGTTGCCCAAGCCGCCAAGGATGTCAACGCAGTCCCCGGCTACGGACTGGAAGGAACCGTCGAAGGCCGATACGTGAGAGCGGGCCGTCCCGAGTGGGCGCACGAGCTGGGGATTGTCTTGCCCGATAACCTCGACGCTGCTCTGGACGGTGCCGACCTCCGTGGTGAAAGCGCCATCGTCCTCACAGATCACAGTCGGGCACTCGCCGTCATCTCTCTGGCCGACCAGGTACGTGACGGCGCGATGGCTGCCGTGGAGCGTTTGCGGGACCTCGGGGTAACACCGGTCATGATTACTGGGGACGCCGACGCAGTCGCGACGACGGTTGCTGACGAACTTGGGATAGACCGCTACTACGGCCGCGTCCTCCCCGAGCAGAAAGCCCGGTTTGTGCGCGAGTTGAAGCAGGAAGGCCCGACCGCCTTTGTTGGCGACGGCATCAATGACGCGCCGGCGCTGCTGGAGGCAGACCTCGGTATCGCTATCGGCGCTGGAACGAATGTTGCCATCGAGTCGGCAGATCTTGTGCTGGTAGAGGACGATCTATCCGACGTAGCCCGTGTGGTGACCCTCGCCCGCGCCACTCATCGGAAGATGACCCAGAATCTTGCCTGGGCTACCGGCTACAACACTGTTGCCATCCCATTGGCGGCCGGAGTTGCCGTATCGTTCGGAATCATCCTGAATCCAGCTGTGGGCGCCCTGTTCATGAGCCTGTCCACCGTGATCGTCTCCATCAATGCCATGTTGTTGCGAAGAGTGTCTCTTGATTAGGCAACGGATTCTCGTCACAGTCGTCGTGGCACTGGCCCTATTGATGGCGGCCTGTGGCAACGGTGATGATTCATCCGTTGATCCGGCTGACATCGTGACAGTGGTGGAAGAAGGAGCAGAGTTGTACGCAACGTATTGCGCCGCCTGCCACGGGGAGAACCTCGAGGGTCATCCCAATTGGATGACGCCGAACGCCGACGGCAGCTACAACCCGCCGCCCCAAGATTCAACCGGGCACACCTGGCACCACGGAGACCCGACCCTGGTGCAACTCATCTCAGAAGGAAGCCCATTCCGAGAGAGCGTGATGCCGGCCTTCGGTGACACACTCACCGACGAGCAGATCTTGGCAATCCTCGAGTTCTTCAGATCAAACTGGGGTGAACAGGAACGCACCTTCCAACAGCAAGCGACTGAGCGCGACTTGGCCGCCAACCCGTAGGGGGTTCCGGTGGCGGGCAGGGCGAATGGCACCCAGAGGGCACTCGAAAGACACGCTGCGGGCTCGGAATCGTGATGCGGGTAGGCGTCTCCAGCAGACTCTGCATTAGGACCGCCCCAACCCACTGAGGCAACGGCTCCGCACGATCGGCAGCAACGATCCGCAACCCAATTCCAGTTGTGCCGCCAGCGCCGAACCCGGATGCGCTGATCTCGGATCGGTGAAGCGAGATCCCAACTCACGGCCTCACACGGCGTAGCGGCGACGGATCATATGTGGCAACCGTCGACCGGCGCCCCCGCGACCTCGGTATCGGGATCGAGATACTTGCCGCCAGATTGTGGTGTCCTCTTGACCTTCGAGTAGGTCGAAGGTTTA
>CAMYKI010000121.1 GCA_947258985.1 uncultured Acidimicrobiaceae bacterium | reverse complement strand
AGCCGCTCGCTAGGAGGTATACTCAGTGACTGGTAGTGACCCAAAGCAGCCGGTCACTAATCCTCAAGGGAGTGGACGCTTGGCCACCTTAAAGACACACGGACGTGCGAGAACAGCACTACTACTTCTGGCATTTCTGCTTGCCCCTCAAGCCCACTCAGAAGTCACAAAGCTGGCGTTTCCATCGGACTCTGGACTCGACTTTGTTTGGTGGCCGAATCTCACAGTGCCAGCGAATTGGGAGCAGGATTACGATGCGAGCGTGGCGAATGCAATAAACATACTGGTTCCCAGTGGCGGCTCGTTTTCCGACGCGGATACGATAATCTACGCTCGCGCGTTCTTTCTTGAGACGCCAGGAACTCCGCAGACCTTAAGGGCATTTATTGACAGAGACTTCGAAAGTCACAAGTCATTTGACCCGACACTGCGCATTGCAGAATCAGCTCCGCTGAAGATAGCGGATGGCACGGGTTTGGAGGCTCATACGTTCTTCCCAGAGCAATCAGGTAGTTGGGAAAAGGTCGCCTACGGCGAGGATGGCCAGTTCTACATAATCTTCGTTCTCAGCTCTCGATCCCAGCAAGGTTTTGAGGATGCTCTCTCTGACTATGCGTTAGCTGTCGAGTCTTATACTCGCGAGCCGGAAGATCCCGTCGAGCCAGTCGAAAGTCATCAATCTGAATGACTGGTTTTGGCCGTAAGCAGCCACTCACCTGGATGTATACTCAACGGCTGGTGTGGACCCAAAGCAGTCACTCGCGAGGCAGTGGATCTGAACAAGAAAACTCTCGAAATCACAATTGCGACGTTAGGTATCGTCGTAGTTTTCGCTGCGATTGCGTACTCGTATATCAGGTCACAAGACTTTTCGATTCAGATTGAGGAAATTGCTGACACTGTCCCGAAAAATTGCGAAACCGAAACCGAGACTCAAGAATGCCCAGCCAGAGGCCCGATTCTATCGGCCCCGTACTTTATCAATGGTGTAATTCAAGGGTACCGGGTCTACCCCGGTGAAGACGCAGAACTATTTGAATCTACTGGTCTGGAGTTTGACGACCTTGTAACGGCGGTTGGGGGGCAACCTCTGATTAACGTGGAGCTCATGAATGAACTTCTAGCGAGTTTGTCCAATGGGCAACCTGTTCAGGTCACGGTAAATAGACAAGACGCGCCCTTGGTTATCAATCTTGAAGTTGCCCGCTCAGAATACTCGGCGAGCGAAGATGACGACATAGCGTGTCCCGTTGGTACAAAGCCTGCTGGGGAAACTGTTCCCGAAGTACGTGAAGCGTGGTGTGAACTCTATACAGACGAGGGGGTTAAGCAACATGGTCCTTATCAAGCGTGGTACCCGAACGGTGTGCTCAGCACAAAAGGGCAGTTCCACGAGGGGCAGCATGTTGGCCTTTGGTTCGGCTGGTATGCGAGCGGCGCTAAGCAGGGCGAGGTTGTTTACGAAGATGGAGAGATCGCATCCGAGATATATTGGACAGAGGATGGGTTAGAAACCGATTCGCTTGAATCCCCACCTTCCGAGTGACTGCTAATGGCCGTTTCCAGCCTCTGGGCCAGTGATACACTCAATGGCTGGTATTGGCCCAAAGCGGCCGGAGACAATCGCAGAGTCCGGATTGAGAAGAGTCACATTTAACTGGGCGGAAGTTGCTGTAGTAGTCGCGTCAGTAACAGCGGTTGCTTTTGCGATTAGTTACTACAAAGGCTTGATTCCGACCGAAGGTGTCGCGTATCACGCGATCAGTATCACTATGGCAGCGATATTACTGCCAATGATCGTTTTAATGATCTACATGGTGAATCATCTCTTGCGATCCAGAATGGCACTTGAAGGCAAGGTGCTGTGGTTCCTGTCATTTGTCGCGGGAACGGTCGTCACAACCGCAGTCTATTTTGTAATCGTATTCAGACCCACAGCGTCGGGCAATCATGGCCATGAATGAGCGGCTGGTTTTGGCCGAAACTAGCCGGTCGAGTGATAACATAGTGAACGGCTGGTGTTGACCCTTTCCAGCCGGTCACCGCATCAACGAAATGTCTGAGAATCGCGAAGAAATAATCAAAGTTGAAGTGCTCGACTCTGACGAGTTACAGCTCGTGCTGGGCAGTGGTGGCGATGCCAGTTACCAACACGTCTACCGTGAAGCGAGAGGCGTGTATTGGAACAATGATGTAGGCGCATTCAGGGGCACAGAGAAGATCAAGTGGACTTTCGCGGAGTGGTTCGCCCATATCGTGGAGGTTTGTAGCGACATAGGCATAACTTTGCGGCTGGGGAGCACCGTTGAATGGGTCGGAGTTCCCGAGGCAGATAAGCAAGAGATTCTGGCTCTGCAGATAGTGTAGTCACCGGCTGCTTCTGGCCGTTACCAGCCAGTCAGGTGTTAGAGTGACGAACGGCTGGTGATGACCCAAAGCCGCCGTTCGTCCAACCGTGCTTAGACCACCTCTAATTTAAGTACAACCCAGAATTGACAGTGCTTCTCAGGAGCGCAGAATTACAGTTGCGACAAAGGCAAATCCAGCCAAAGCTGGTGACGCAAAGCCACGGGTCCTCGCCTCCTCCGCGACGTTCGTCCTCAGGACCCAAGATCGCCGGGCTGCCGTGATTCTGAAGTGCAGTCTGGAGGAAACGATCATGCGCAAAGTTTTCACATTTTGTCTGTCCACTCTTCTTTGCTTGGGCGTGCTATTTGCGCCTACCGGGTTCGCTGCGGAGAAGTATTACGTTACGGCGAGCGAAGTCTTTAACCCGCTTGGTATTTTGCCCGGCGTACCAGTAGTCGGCCAGTTCGTATATCCGGGCACGGCTAAGTGCCCGGGCTATGAGCCGACCGGAAATCCTGCGCAACCGTGTCCTGCTGGTAGCCGAACGCACCTACGGGACATCGTGATTATCAGTCAGATAGATTCCCTAGATTCCCGCGTAACGGGATCGATGACCATCGAACTGAATGCCAACTGGGACGCAGATTTTGCGGGTCCGCTATGGGGGACTTTCAGCATTGCAGTTGACAGCGGAGGAACCTGGGAAGGGACTTGGCAGGGCTTCAGAGAAAGGGTAGCCGAAGACCAATGGGCCGGCTTGCTTCATGTCCGAGGAAAAGGATATGGAGGAATCGTGGATGGTATGAAACTGATGGCTGAAGATCAGATCGTATCCTTCACTCCTGCGCCAATTGCCTACCTCGGCGAAATCGAGGGTCGCATAGTTGATCCCAACTAGCGACGCGAAGCGCAAGTCTTGTTGGACCCGAGCCAATCGCGCAGGGTGAATAACTTGGGCATACCTGTGAGAGACTTCGGCTCCTCGTCGGGGTCTCTCGTTGCTCAGAACGTCCGCTATTGGCCGGAAGCAGCCGCCCAGGTGATTTGCGCTAGAATGACGGCTACTGACCCATACCGGACGGTCGCGACCATCCTTAGAACAGGAGCAAAACCCTGGTGATTCGCGTTATTCTCCTCTTGTTTCTCTTTGTAAGCGCCG
>CAMYKI010000120.1 GCA_947258985.1 uncultured Acidimicrobiaceae bacterium | reverse complement strand
CGGCATCGAGAAGGGCAAGGCGTTCGCTCCGGATGATCGAATGAAGCTGATCTTCGATCGGGCGGCGAAGCTGGGCGTTGCGATGTCGCGCGCCATCCTGTATACCAACCGGGATCCCGAGATCCGGTATTGGTCGAACCGGCATTGGGAGAAGATGTTCATCCGCAATACCGAGTTCATGATCGATGGCATCGTCGACGTCGACGCACAGACCCTCTGGCTCTATCAGGCCATCTGCGTCTCACCGAGCCTGCTCTCGACGACCCCCGGCGTGGGTACGTCGTATCTCACCGGGATCCGGGACAAGGACGGGGTCTTCCTCGACGGCGGCAAGAACTACCGGCTGCGTGTCCCGGCGAACCCGCCGGTCAAGCGGTTCTGGGCGGTGACGGCGTACGACCCAACCAGCCGCAGCCTGCTTGATTCCGGTGGTCCCATCACGGTTGGCACGCTCAGCAAGCCGGAAGCCAACGACGACGGATCGGTCGACGTCTACTTCGGGGCAACGGCACCGGAGGGCAAGGACAAGAACTGGGTCAAGACCGATCCTTCCATGGGCTTCTTCGTCGTCTTCCGCTTCTACGGCCCGCTCGAGGGATACATCGACAAGACCTGGGTCCTCAACGACTTCGAGCTGATGGACTAGCAGGAGCCGCGTTCGCGGTCAGCCAGACTCGCCGGCGGAGGCCGTGCGCCTGAGGTAGTCGGTGACGCTGTCGTCGACTGCGAGGTAGATGCCCCCGCCGGTGAGACGGTCAACGATGCCGGTCGACACAAGCTCGTCCCGGAATTCGGTTCTCACCCGTGACATGGCGAATCGGCGCTGCCATCGCGATGTACTCCGCGGAGCCCATGGCCCGCGACGCCAGCGGCAACTCTTCGCCTCTGTCGCGTTGATTCTCGCGACCAAGGCGTCGCACGGCGGCCCGGCCGTCTTATGGGTAACTCCGGTCAACCCGCTTTTGCGGCACTATCCGTCTTGGCCTCTTTGGCTTCAGCATGCTTGCCGAGCTCCGCACCAATCGGCATCAGTATCGCCAGTCCGAGCAAACCCGCCACGATGACGGTGATGAGCACGTTTGGCTTGTCGGAGAAGTTCTGCGCTCCGACCACCATTGCCGCAGACAAGTTCCGCTGCGCGGTGCCGAGCCCCATCACCGAACGGGTCGCTGCGTCGGAACCACCGGCGAAGTACCCGAGAACGAGCGAGACCAGCAGGAAGATCACGATGGCCACCAACCCGCCGGTACCGATGAGCGAGACGATGGCGGACCACTGCAGGATGATTCCTCCGACCAGCAGCAGCAGGATCGCAAACGATGACGCGCTCGACATGAGGCCTTGGAGTTCATCGGCGGTCGCCGGCCAACGCGCCTTCATGAATAGCCCGATCCCGAGAGGCAGCAGCATCATGACGATCAGGGACTTGGCGATATCCCAGGCATTGACGTCGACGCCGGACAAGAAGAGGGGCAGTACCATCGGCATGTAGACCACCGTCACCACCATCAGCAGAACCATGAGTCCAACCGAGAATGCGGCGTTGCCCTTTGCGACCTGGGCGAGCTTGGGGAGGAACGGCGCACCGGCCGCGGTCCCCATGAGGACCAGACCGGTGTAGATGTCCTGGTCGAGATTCATCACTCCCTGGATGGCCCACACGACAAGGGGCACCACAATGAAGTTCACCGCGAGCGCCAGAATCACCAGACGCAGGTTCTTCAGCGGAGCGATGATCGCGGGAACGGTGAGACTCAGACCCATCGCGAGCATCGAAGCCACCACGAACACCAAGCCCGACAGCTTCACGATCACGGTCAGTACGTCACTCATGGCAGCACCACTCCTTTGCCCTTGCCGGAACGCCTTCGCCGCACAACCTACCGAAGCCGTCGGACGGACGTACCACCCCAATCGGGTGTAGGGCGGACCCAGTCGACGCGTGGTGTGGAGGCCACTTCCGTCGAGTAACGCGGGCCCCTGAAGAGCCCTATCCGGCGATCTCCAGCGCCGGCCACGCGGCACATGCAGAGACTCGCGAATGATCTCCGCTGCCGCGCACATCGGCGCGCTCGGAGCGCTCGGCGCCTTCAAAGGTGGCCAATCGGGATGCCCCTTGCCGACCTGAGAGGCGTCGAGAGCCAGCTCCGCGGCCGTTCGATTGGCTCGGCGGATTCAGTCACACCTCAAGATGAAGTCGTTCAGTTGGCGGTCGGCGTAGCGTCGCCTCCGCTGTCTGGCGTGGCTGCGTCCGGTTCGTCGTCGGCGGACTCGTATGCGGAGTGGTAGACGACGTCATGGCTCTTGCCGGTGTTCTTGATAGTCGACGTGATCAGAGCAGCGACGGGGGCACGGCGGGCGTTCAACAGCCGCCTAGTCGATGAAGCCAAGCGTCCTCGCGTTGGCTACCGCGTCGCTGCGTTTGTCGGCGTCGAGTTTGCGGTAGATGCTCTTGAGATAGGACTTGACGGTGTTGGTGGAGACCGAGAGGGTCTCGGCCATGCCCCTGTAGGTGAGGTGGCTCGGCAGAAGTTGAAGGATGTCCCACTCGCGCTGGGTGAGGGGTTCCGCCAGTGTGGCTGCCGATCGTCTGTGAGACTCCGGGAGCGCCGATTCCGGTCCACTGGAGAGTCGGTGTCCGCTGAAGGCAGCAGCGTTATCGAGAAGCACTCCGAGCGTTCTTGCCTCGTCGAGGAAGGTTTGTCGATGGCCGGTGTGTTTGGCGATGCCCATTGCCTCGGTCAATTGGTCAAGTGCAGTGATGTCGTCGCCGTCGCGGGAAGCGACGATTGCCCGGAGCTTGTGGGTTTCGATCCGGTGCACATTCGTGATGTCAACCTTCTCAGGTTGGGTGGCGAGGATTGGGAGGGGATCTTCGCCGGCAACGATGAGGAACCGAGCGAGGAGGAGGTGCTCGGCCATCGTGCTACCGCCTCGGTCGCAACGCTGCCTCCAATCGCCGATAGCGATCTCCGCGGCGGTCAGATCGCCATCCAATAGAGCGAGGCGGGCCTGTTCGAACGTGACGTAGTCAGAGAAATGGCCCGCGACTACTCGTCCGGAGGGGAGGACCCGGGCTTTCTCAAGCGATGCGCCTGCGGCGGCGCGGTCCCCGCGGTTGTGATTGATGCGAGCCAACAGTGTGTGGGTCAAGACGTAGGCGGGGACCTCTTCGAGTCGGTCGAGGAGGTCGACCACAGGCTCCAGAAGATCGGCTGCGGTGCTGAGGTGTCCTCGCTCGAAGGCAACCCAGGCCAACGGCACCTTGGCCACCGCAGCGTGCGGTCCGTCACCCAGGCCGTGACTCTGCATGATTTCGACGCCGCGTTCGGCCAGGGTCTCAGCTTCCGCCAGCCGTCCCTGTCCGATGGCGGCCCAAGCCTGCAACAGCAGAGCCAAGGCCTGGCTCGCGAATACCGGGTTTCGGGTCGAGAACGCAAACTCGCTATATCTCTTGAGTAGGTCCGATCCCTCCCGGATTCTCCCGAGGTAGATCAGCATCTCACCGGCGACC
>CAMYKI010000119.1 GCA_947258985.1 uncultured Acidimicrobiaceae bacterium | reverse complement strand
GCTCCGAAGCGGATTGCCTTCCAGGTAGTTGAAGAGGTCAGCGAGCTCTAGCACTGCCAAGTAGAGATCATCGCCCGTCGTATCGAAGTCGTCGACGGACTCGCGGTCGAAGTTCGAGACCAGCACCTCGGGCCGGGCCAGCGGATCTGCGGTCGTGGGGGGAGCGGCGGTGGTCGTCGTTGGTGCGGCTGTCGTCGGGGGAGCGCTGGTTGGAGCAGTCGTGGTGGTCGTCGGGATGGTTGTGGCGACGGTGGTTTCCGCGGCCGCATCGTCGCCATTGCAACTCGAAACAGCGAGCGCGATCGTGACAAGAAGAGTCCCTAGACGAATCCCCGGTGCCGTCTTTCCCACCATGACGGCATTATGGCAGCATCTGGGGTCCGTTGACAAGAAGAGTATTTAGCGATATCTAGCTACGAACGATCGTCGCTCGGCTACCAGCGAGCCTGGTGCTCCTCCGCCCAACCCACCAATCCTTCAATCCGCACGTCTGCACCCGAGTCGTCGGCAAAGGTCCCCTCGTAGTGGCCGAACATCTGGTGGACCTCGGATCGGATCACGAGGAGATTTGTCTTCGCCGTGCGATCGAGAAACGGGGTGAACGTGAGGTCAATTCGATTGGACACCATTCGCCACGGTCTCATGAAGTTCGTGTTGTCGTACTCGAAGCGAACGACGCCGAGCTTGTGAATCTTGCCGTCGATCAGCACGGTGTTCTCGGTGGCGGCAGAGGTGTCGCCAAAGCCGAATCCCAGGTTGAGCCCGACACGGCGGCCATCGCCGAGGAACCCGGAGGCGCTTGCCCATACCCACAGCGAGTTGTATTCCCAGACGCCGCGGCCCCAGTCGAGATTCCCGGAGCTGGTGTCGGCGGCGAGCTCGATGGCGGAGTCGCCGTTGCGAACACTGCCAGTCACCGGCATGCAGTTGATCTTGTGGTTGTAGTAGAACCTCTTGTCGGCGATGGGGATCACGATGACGGTCGATTCGTGGTCGGGAAGCATCGACATGGTGAGGTCCGCCGTCAGCGGGCGGCCGCCGAAGTCGGCCCATTCGACCTGTATGCGCCGCTCGTCTTTGACAGCGTCGAACGTCAACGAAGCCCTCTTGCCGCTCCAGCTGGTGCGACCGCTACCGCTGTTGCGGGGCAAGGTCACGCCGGTTCCCAGGGGGATGGTGATTGTGTCTTCCACATACGTGGCCGCGGCGAAGTCAACGGCGTACACAAACACCTGGCCGGCGTATCCGAGGTTTGCGACTGTTGCGGAGAAGTACCCGTCGGGATGGGTGACGCCGTAGTAATCCCATCGCTTGATCCTGAACCGCTGGAACGGTGAGAACCGGTAGAAGCGGGCGTCCTCCAGGTTGCAGTCGAGCAGCGGTTGTCGCGCCCAGCCGACCTGTTTCAGCGTGCCATCCGACGTGAGAAGAGCCGACGGCTCGACGATTTCGTGTTGATCCATGTACTGCGCTCCCAGCTTGTCAGCGTCGAAGGTAATTGAGGTTCTCTTCGTCGATCCAGATGGGCGGATCGTTCCCCACCTGGACCTGCACCGAGCCCCCGGCTCGCCCGACAACATCGACGACGGTACCGGACTCATAAGCGATCACTTGCTTACCTCTGGTGCCCTCGATGTACGACTTGTCCCCGGTCGATTGAAGCATGTATGCGGGCCCTGCTCCGATTTCGTCTGGAGTGCGCTTGAACTGGGTGACTTCGGCGCCGGCCTTCGGCGGCGGCTTGGGAGCCAGCCAGAGTTTCTTGAACCACGACAAACCGCCACCCTGCAGCAGAACAAGAAGCAGGAGTACGGCCAGCCCCAGACCGAACAGCACGAGCAGCCCACCAAAGCCGTCATCTGTTGGGGCTCCGGCCGCCTCGTCGGCATCCGTCGCGTCGGTCACTGTGTCATCGGCCTCGGATCCCTCCGCCGTCTCGGGATCATCCTCCTGTTGGTCGTCCGGGGTGGGGCTGTCAATCACCGCGGCATCTGGTTCCTCGCCAGTTTCGAGCGCATCGGTCGGCGCTTCTTCTGCTGCCGGCTCCTCCGGCTCTTCGCTTTCGGTCTCGGCGGCCACAACGCCCTGCATGGTGACCGAGAAGCGGCCCATGATGAATTCGGTGTATCGGATGTCGTCGAAATTCATCTGGTGGGCGTCGGCTTCGAGCCGGTCCTCGAATGCCAACGACAGTTTTTCCCCATCGAGTGTTCCCACGAGATACGCCTCGCCATCCATCGCATCGCTGATCTCGCACACTCGGTTCGCGCAGATGTAGCACTCCTCGTTGCCGCACATGGAGGGCTCTTCTTTGCTGGTCACATCGGCGTGGTAGGCGATCTGGACATTGCCTTCGATGTTGTGCGCGGAGCCGGCGGGGACGAGTTGCGCTTGGAAGACGGCCGTCCAGCCCATGTCGAGCGTGGTGGCGTAGGTGGGGCGGCCTTCCTCGTCGATGCAATCGGTGCAGGTCCAGCTTTCGATTAGCTGCCCGTGCAGCGTGCCCGATGCGATATCTACGGTGACTGCCCCCGAGATGTCGCCGGGCAGCTCTTCGTACCATGAGTTCCAGCTATCGCTCACGGATTCGTGGGTGATGTTGTCCGTATGCAGGTTGTAGAGCAGCTGGGCGGAGTGTTCGGTGACCTCCGTGCCGTTTTCCAGGTCGAACACCAGAACAGTTTCATCGGCGCCGAGAGCCATCGGGGCGACGCCCAACATCGCCAGGATCCCGACCACCATTGTTTGCATCACTCGGCGCCCCACAGAGACCACCGTATGACGTCTGGGAGGCCCCGCATATAGGCCGAAAGGCAGGGTAGGTCCCGAAGATGACATCGAACATATGTTCGATTAGGGTGACGGTATGGCTGAGACGGCCACCATCCTCCACGCCGACCTGGATGCCTTCTATGCCTCGGTCGAACAGATGCTCGACCCGACGTTGCAGGGCAAACCCATCGCGGTCGGAGGCGGCGTGGTTCTCGCATGCTCGTACGAGGCCAAGGCGTTCGGGGTCCGGGGTGGCATGCCCGGCCGCAAAGCCCGGGAGCTCTGTCCCCAGATCCGGTTCGTTGGCGGGCACTACAAGGAGTACCAGCGACTTGGCGACCAGGCCATCGATGTCGTTCGCGACTTCACGCCGCTCATTGAGCGGATCTCCATCGACGAGGCCTTCGCAGAGGTGGCCGGATCCGTTCATCTATTTGGCACGCCGGCTTTCATGGCCGAGGAAGTCAGGCGCCGGGTGCGTGAGGAGGTGGGCCTGCCGATATCGGTCGGGGTTGCCCGAACTAAACACCTGGCGAAGATCGCCTCACAGGTGGCGAAGCCCGACGGAATGATCGTCGTCGAGCCGGCAACCGAGCTCGACTTCCTCCACGACCTACCGGTGGGTCTCATGTGGGGTGTCGGCCCGGTCACCAAGGAACGTCTCGCGGAGATGGGCGTGCACACCATCGGCCAGCTTGCCGACACTCCGGGGCGGTCGCTGCAGCGGCTGTTGGGCAACGCCATCGGAGGAAAGCTCGGGGCGCTTGCGTGGAATCGCGATCACCGGGAGGTCGAGACTCATCATCGGGCCGGGTCGGTGAGCGCCCAATCGGCTCTCGGGAAGAAGGCCGCCACCGAGGACGTGATAGGGCCGACGCTGCGTCATCTGGCGGACCGGGTGGCCACCCGTCTGCGCGCCAAGAA
>CAMYKI010000118.1 GCA_947258985.1 uncultured Acidimicrobiaceae bacterium | reverse complement strand
GGCAACCGGGAGCGCCTCGCCGATTCTGGAGCGGGCCAATCTCGACGAGCATCACGCATTTGGCGAGCGGGCAGCCTCCTACTTGAGCCGAGAATTCGGCGTGGTGGTGGAGCCGGAGCAGATTCTCCCTGTTCCCAGCGGCCGGGTGGCTATGACCGCTCTGATGGCCTGTCTTCTGGAGCCGGGAGACGGTGTCGTGGTCACGGAACCGGGATATCCGGCCTTCGCCCGCGTCGCGGCTCATCGACACTGTCGCGTCTATTCGGTCCCTCTCGATCCGGCCGAGGGTTTCTTGCCAGACCTCTCGGGGATTCCACAGGATGACTTGGGGGGTATGCGTCTAGCCGCCCTCAACTATCCCAACAATCCCACAGGCTCGGTGCTGGCTTCTGAGACAGTGGAGGTCCTCGTCGGGAACCTGGGCAAATCGCCGATTCTGTTCAATGATTCCACCTATGGTCCCCTGGTCTACAATCAACCGCCCACATCACTTCTGGCGGACAGCATCGGGGTCGAGCTGGGACAGAGTGTCGTTGAGCTCCACTCGTTGGCCAAGCTCTTTGCGCTGGGTCCCCTGGCGATCTCTTTTCTCATCGGCTCTCCCGATGTCATCGAGCAGTTGCGCCGCTACAGCGACTTTGCCTGGTCGCCCCTGAGCTCACTCCACATCCAGGTGGCGGCGCAGGCACTCGAGGAAGAGGAATATGTGAAGGAGGTTCGCGAGCTCTATCGCAAGCGGGTCGAACGGGTGCGCGGCGGCCTGTCGCATCTGGGATTCGAGCCGTACCCGACTCCTGCCGGACTTTACATCCTGACCCGGGTGCCGGCGTCGATCGCGGGTCAGGAGGTCGGCTCGGCCCGCGAAGCAGCGGATGTTCTGATGGACAAGTTCGGGGTGGCGGTGGCCTTCTGGGACATCGATGGAACCGGATACCTGCGCTTCACCTCGCTCTACGGCCAGGGAAACCTGACGCGGTTGGTCGATCTGAAGAAAGAGATGCGGATCCGTTAGCGGGCGTCGAAGACCTCGCAAACCTTGGCGAACACGTCGTCCACGGAGATCCTCTGCATGCAGAGGTTGTCCTGACAGGGCGACCAGCGATCGTTGAAGGCGTTGATGCAGGGACTGCAAGGCAGGCCGGCCCAGAACAGATGGCTGCGAGGCGACAGGGATCCGAATGCGGCAGGCGTCTCGGGTCCGAAAAGGGTCACGACATCGATCGGCGACAAGGCGGAATAGTGTGCCGGGCCGCTGTCGTTGGTCACCATGACCTCGGCGAGAAAATAGAGGATCAAGAGCCGCCGCAGAGTGGTCGTGCCGCCGAAGTTGACGCAGCGGTCGGAGCCGACCGCATCGACCAGCTCCTGGGCACCGGCGGCTTCGGCAGGTGATCCTGTGAGTCCGATGATCACGTCCGGATAGTGCTCGAGGAGCTTCTGCGCCAACTCGACGTATCGGTCTCTCGTCCAACGACGCAGCGGTAGAAGATCACCGGTGTTGGCGTTGAGAAGAATGATCCGTGGGTTGCCCTCGCTGCCGGTCACCCGTGACACGATGGCCCTGACCTCGTCCATCTCTTCGTTCGTGGGTTGGATCAACGGCGGCTGCTCGTCCTGCCAACGCTCCGTATTCATCGCCGGCAACACTTCTGGCGAGACGGCGATGGCCTCGACGAGCATGCGAAAGATCTGACCGGCGTGCAGGAACGGGTTGAAGACCAAGCGGTGGGTCATGAGGTCGCCGCGATACGAAGCCTCACCGGCGAAGGAGTGGAACCCCACCCGGCGGGACGCGCCACTGAGGTAGGAGACGATCGCCGAGGCGCGGGCGTAGTACTCGAAATCCACAGTGGTATCCAAACCTTCTCGCCAGCAGCGAGCCAGGGCACGAAAGAGATCCAGGGCGAGAGTGACGAGCCCTTTGTGGGTGCGAATCTCGATGACGTGGGTCGGGGGTATCAGATTCAATTGATCGACGATGAAGCGGTTCTCGGCAAAGACGACAAAGAAGACATTCTCGGGACCCACCATTTCCGTGGCTCTTCGCAAGGCCGAATAGGCCACCACGGTCGCCCCCTGCTCGGCGAGCTTGACGACCAGGATCCGCTTCGCTTCTGTCGGCATTCTGCGGCGAAAGGGGTCGGTGACCCGCCGCACCACGGTCAACAGCGCACAGATCGGCGTGCCGACCCAACCATCGATTCTGCGCATGGTGGTGACTTCCATGGTGACCCTTCCCTATGCCGACCCCGGACCCCCTTGGCCGACCTCGGCTCCGTAGTGGCCGGCTTCTGTGCCGGCCTACCGTTCCGGGTGACTATTGGATCACAACTCGGGGTAGGCTATGACCGCTCGGATTCGAGAGGAGACCTATCGTGATCGTGGTGACGGGCGGCGCAGGCTTTATCGGCAGCAATCTGGTCCTGGAGCTCAACAAGAAGGGGCACCGCGACGTCGTCGTGGTGGACAATCTGGCCGCCGCAAGCAAGTACCGCAACCTGGTCGGGGCCGACATCGCCGACTATGTGGACAAGGGGGACTTCCTGTCCCAGGTGACGGCTCGTGCGAGTTGGCTCGACGAAGTCGAAGCGGTGTTTCACCAGGGCGCGTGTACCTCGACCACCGAGACCGACGGTCGTTACATCATGAGGAACAACTACGAGTACTCGAAGGCTGTTCTCGACCTCTGTCTCGAGCGTCACGCGCCACTCATCTACGCCTCCTCGGCGGCCGTCTACGGAGCCGGTACGGTCTTCGGCGAGGACTCTGCCAACGAAGGCCCTCTGAACGTTTATGGGTTCTCCAAGCTGCTCTTCGATCAGCATGTCAGGCGTCTATTGCCCGCGGCGAAAAGCCAGATCGTCGGATTGCGCTACTTCAACGTCTACGGCCCCCGGGAAGCGCACAAAGGACCCATGGCCAGCATGGTCCTGCAACTCGACGACCAGTTAGAGGCCTCGGGCAAGGCACGACTCTTTGGTCCCACCGAGGGTTACGAAGCGGGTGAGCAGCGCCGTGATTTCGTTTACGTTGGGGACGTTGTCGACGTCAATCTCTGGTTCTTCGAGCATCCCGACCAATCCGGTATCTTCAATTGCGGCACCGGTATCAGCAGGACGTTCAATGACCTGGCCGGAGAGGTCGTGCGGTTCCGTGGCCAAGGAAAGATCGAGCACATACTGTTCCCCGAGTCACTGCAGGGCCGCTATCAGAGCTACACCCAGGCCGACATGTCCAGCCTGCGGTCTGTCGGCTTCACGGCCGAGCCCACACCCCTGGAGAAGGGCATTCCGGAGTACCTGGCGTGGCGGCGGAAGCAGATCGACGAGTGAGCAGCCCGGCCATCCGACACGCGATCCTGGACCGGGATGGCGTCCTGAATCGCGAACCGGAGAGTGGCTGGTTGTCCAGCCCGTCGCAATGGGAATGGGAGGAGGGCTCGCTGCAGGCTTTGCGGCGATTGACGCAGGCGGGCGTCAAGATCTCCATCGTGAGCAATCAGTCGGGAATTGGCCGCGGAGTCGTCTCCAGACGCGAAGTGGATGAGCTTCATCAGTGGCTGGTCACGGAGTTGGCGGGAGAGGGAATCGAGCTGGCCGGCATCTATCTTTGTCCGCACGCCCCCGGCGACGGCTGCGATTGCCGGAAGCCCCTTCCTGGCTTGGTTCGGGAAGCCATTGATCGCAGTGGGATTTCAGAGGAGCATTCCATCCTGATCGGCGACGACAAGCGAGACCTCGACGCAGGCCAGGCAGCCGGGTTACAGGTGGCTTTGGTGCGCACGGG
>CAMYKI010000117.1 GCA_947258985.1 uncultured Acidimicrobiaceae bacterium | reverse complement strand
CGCGCCGTGGCCGAGATGGTCGCCGGCGGCGTCCTAATCGCTTGACGAGGTAGCAGCCGGCACTCCGGCAGGTGACGGTCGGCCCTACCGAAATGCGGACCACAGATCCACGGTGACAGAATGCGCAAGCGTCTCATCATTGCCGGTGCCCTTCTCGCCACAACCGTGGCGGCGTGCGGCGGCGACAGCCTCACCGTGACCGAGTACGCCGCCGAGATCGAGGACCTCGTCGCCGAGATGGGGGCCCGGTTCATCTCGATCGACGCAGAGTGGACGTCGCAGCCTCCGACCGCGGAGGGAGCCGAGGACTATTGGGAGCAAAGGCTGGCGATTCGCTTCGAGTTCCTCGAAGGCGTTGAGGACCTCGATCCGCCCGAAGAGGTTGCCGGCATGCACGAGGAATCAATCGACATCTTCGACCGAATCACCGCAGCCGACCAAGCACTGGCAACCCGCGCCGCAACGTTCGAGACCATGACGGACCACTGGCAGTGGGTCGACACCCCCGAAGGACAAGCGGCAGATGCGATCCTCGGCGAGGTCTACGTGTTCTGTCGGGCGAGCCAGGCGGAGTTCGACGCCACCGAGGAACGCGAGGTCCTCGAAGGCAACTCCTGGATCCCGTCTGAGATGACCCAAGTCGTCAGCGTTGCCTTCGGCTGCCCCCCGCCGTGACCTAGCTCGGGGAACGCCGCTGATCGGCGGAACTCAGGTGCGTGACCAATCGAGCGATGGCCGTCGATCGTAGGATGGGGAAATGGCAGAACCATTCGTACCCGCAGGCTTCGATGTTCCACTGGCGTTCGATGGACCTGGGTTTCATCTCGAACCGCTCGGCCCGACACACAACCAACGGGACCACGAGGCGTGGATGTCGAGCATCGACCACATCCGGACAACACCCGGAATGGAGGATTGGGACTGGCCGGCTCCGATGACGCTCGAGGAGAACATGGCCGACATGGACATGCACGCGAGACATTTCGTCGAACAAGCGGGCTTCACCTACTCGATACTCGACCACGACGATGTCATCGGGTGCGTGTACATCTACCCAACCAAAGAAGGCGACGGCGCCCAGGTGAGGTCGTGGGTCCGAGAGAGCCGAGCTGAGATGGACACCATCGTGTGGCGGGCACTCAGCGACTGGCTCGGCAAGCAGTGGCCCTTTCGCAGCATCACCTACGCACCACGTCCTACAGCCTGAGCCGGTGCGGGAAGGGCCCCGGCCCGCAGCAACACCGGCCCCTACGGCCGGCTCTACGATCGGGAGCTCTCTGAAACACCTCCGGTATCGTGGGGCGGCTCGACGGGAAGCACCGTGGCGGATCACGATTCAGCACAGGACAATGGCAACCGACCGGTCTACGTCGAGCGGGTCAACGCCGTCATCGATTACATCGAAGCGAACCTCGCCGACGAACTGACCCTGGCGAAGCTGGCCGACGTCGCCCACTTCTCGCCGTACCATTTCCACCGGGTCTTCGGCACGCTCGTCGGGGAAACGCTGAACCGCTTCATCGGCCGGCTGCGCGTCGAGCGGGCCGCCACGCTCCTAGTGCAGCACCCCGATCGCTCCGTCACCACCGTCGCCATGGACTGCGGCTTCACGAGTCCATCTTCGTTTGCTCGCGCCTTCAAGGAGGCCTTCGGCATGAGCGCCACTGCGTGGAGGGCCGGCGGCTACCTCGACTACCAGCGCGAGCCGGGCGAGAGCATCAGGGACGTCATCGGCAACATAGGTTCCGTCACCGCCGGCTACGGGATCATCGCTGCCGATCTCCAGCCCGAGTCGGGCAACATCACCTGGCGAATCCGCTGCGGCTCGCTCGAACCGGCCACGGTCACCGTTGAGGAGCTACCAACGCTCCGAGTCGCCTACGTACGCCATACCGGGCGCTACCAAGGTCTCGGCGAGGTCTTCGCAGGCCTGTTCACACGGCTGATGACCTGGGCTCAGCCGCGCGGCTTCGTTCGTGCTGAGAGCTGGTTGCTCGCTCTGTACCACGACAACCCGAGCATCACCGAGGACGACCGGCTCCGGGTCAGCGTTTGCATCAGCGTGCCGCCCGACACCGAGACCTTCGGTGACGTTGGTCAGATGGACGTCGATGGGGGAACCTACGCAGTGGGGCACTTTGAACTCGGCGAGCAGGACTATCCCGAAGCGTGGTACGCCCTCGCCGGCGGGTGGCTCCCCGATAGCGGCTACGAACCCGACGACCGGCATCCCTACGAGCGCTACTTCATCGGTCGCCCGGCACGCGATCCGGGCAAGCAACTCGTCGACATCTGCCTCCCGGTGCGTCCCCTGCGCCGCTACTGAGCGTTCTCGAACACCGCGGCCCAGTCGAAGGTCGCTGAGTCTTCGTACCACTGCGGCCAATCTGCGCACCACGCCGGGGTGTGGGTATCCCGGATTCGATCGACCGCCGGGTGGTACGGCTTGATGTCGAGAATCGGTGTGCCGCCTTCGGCATCGATGAACGGAATCCGCACGACGCCGGTCGCCAGATCAATCGAGATGACCGGCATCGCGGTGAGCGCAATCGGGTTGGGCCGCGCCGGTGATCTGGTGGCGAAGATGCCGATGACGTCCGGCGCATCCCGGTAGGGCCGCTCGGCGATGGTCATCTCGCGGAACATCGGATCGTCCAACAGGTGACACCACCAGAGCACGTTGATGTGGCTGAAGCCATCGAGTTCGGTGAGCGCAGGTCGGTATGGCTCGTCGATCATGAGCGAGAATTCGCCTTCGCCGACCTCGATGTGGCCGATCGGGTTGAGCGTGAAGCCGGTGTCTGACATGACGATCTCCTGTCTGGTTTGCCTTCCCCTGAAGGTACGACACCGAGTCGGGCCGGCGCTTTCCCCATCTTGCGATGGGCTCCACATGCCTTGCGCAGCAGCCAGCCGATTCCCTGCCTACACGTCGTCGGGCACGCTTGCTCTGGCCATGGCGATGAGGTCGCGTTGGAGTCGCTTCACTCGATCGGTGATGGACACGTGGTAGATGTGGGGATTCACCAGCCGGCGCACCCCGGGGTCGAGGAGTTCGAGGTCGGCGACCCGCCGCGCCCGACAGACGTCGATCGATTCCTCGGGTCCGACGCGCCGGCCATCGACAAACGTCGGCTCGAGCAGGCTCTCCACCCTCGTGATGTCGAACTGCGCCAACTCGCGATGAATCCCGTCTCGATAAGGGTGATGCAACACAAGCGGGTCGATCACAGTGAGGTCCTCATCGGCGGCCGAAACGACATCGGCGGTGGCGCTTCCCCGGCGGTCGTAGATGCGCCACACGGCCTTGGCCCCCGGTGCCGGGATCTTGGCTGCGGATTCCGAAATCTTCAGAGCGGGCTGCCACTTCCCGCCATCGTCGAGCGCCACCAGTTTGTAGACGCCATCGAGCGCCGATTGGCCCTGTGACGTGATCAGCCGCGTCCCGACTCCGTAGACGAGGCGATCCGGCTATTGGATCACTACGATGGACGCGCACGCGTCGTCGGGGGCGGAACCGATCTTTTGCTTGAAATCCAGCAAGGCCATAGCCCTGTAATGGAGGCGATGGTGGATACATCCCGGATTGCCGGGCTGGACCATATAAGCAACGAACACGACCACACGGTTATCGGCTGTGCTGTTACACATACGCAGATAGTTAACGACGGAGCCATCATCCGTTCCGGCACATGCCTGGTGGAAGGCTGCGGTGTCATTGGTGGCCCGCAAGTTCGAAATGTGGCCACATTGGCCGGCAATGTCGCGCATGCAATGCCCGCAGGTGATGGCAGCATCAGTCTGCTGGCGCTGGGCGA
>CAMYKI010000116.1 GCA_947258985.1 uncultured Acidimicrobiaceae bacterium | reverse complement strand
CTCGGGGGTTCTGGCGGAGCTCGTCGAGCTCCGCGGCCACTTGGTGAGCAAAGCGTTGCCGGCTGAGGGCCTCGGTGGCATCGCGTACCGTCTCGATGAGCGATGCCCCGGTCGCCCTGCTTAGGTCGAGTAGGCGAGAGTGTGTGTCGGTATCGACTCGAATGGTTGTAGTACCCATACGTTCAGTCTACATAATGTATGCATCGAAGTCTACACCCACGTCGATCAAGTGATACGGCTCGAGAACGCACACTTCTCCGACCGCCCCCGACCGGCACCTCCTGCGCTATCGCCTATTCCTTCTGCAACTACAGGCCGGGCGAAACGTGACCGGCTCGGCGCATTGCAGTACCCGACACCTCAGGTCAGAGCGTGGCCCCGCCGCCGATCGCCAAATCCGGTGCAGCCGCGACCGTTCGGGTAGTCGACAGGAAGCTAGTCACGTCGATTGGTTCTCGTCACAACCCTGACGTCACGGCTCCAACCAGAGCGGTACTTCACGCAGATGGATGCGACTTCCGTCCATCGCCGAGATCTCGAACACCATGAGTGTGCCGACCTGTCGCTCGGTGACGGTGTAGTCGACATCGAAGCTCATGACGCCAAACTCAGGCCCCGCAGCTCCTGTGGTCTCGAAGCCCTCGTTGAGCAGCAATCCGTCCCGGTCGTAGAGCTCCCAGTTGATGGTCGCCTCAAACGCCCTCGACCACCCGAGGACGTCAATTGGGCTCTCGACGAATTCGAAGGCAGCCGGAGATTGTGGGAACACCTCCGGCATGACCCCCAGGTCGAAGAAGTACTCGGGATCGAGCCCACTCGAGATATCGATTCCCTCCGACGAGAACACCGTGACCGGAGTCCCGTCGAGTTCTAGATGAACCACGTCGACGTCCGGGTACGCCGTCAGCGTGAAGGTCAACTGACCGAGGCGCGAGAACATCGAAGCCGAGCCTCCGCCGTCGTCGAATTCGTCGGAGAGATCGACGGTGGCATCACCGCTGGACACCGTGAGATCCAGCAGTTCGGTTCCTTCCGGGATCTCCGTCGAGAAAGCCGGGACCATGTCTAGCTCCGCCTGCTCGAGGCCGTCAAGCAAAGCAGCAACCGCACCCTCCGGCGTGTCTGTTCCCGCGGGCACGTACCTCGCAAGCGCGCCGAGGAACGGCCCGCCGGCCGGTTGGTCGACCAGGAACACCGGGCGAACGACAGCGGCGTCACCCGCCTGCGGCGGCGCCATAGGCGTCAACCCGAGAACCCGTGTCAGAAACGCCGCCATCTGTGCCCTGGTTACCGGGTCGCCGGGGCAGAAGCGATCGTTGTCGGGTGGATTGCAGCCCAGTGTGACCCCGGCCGCAGCGATCGCTTCGATGTCGCTTTCGAAGATCGAGGCGTCGTCGTCCACGAATCGGTCGCCGGGATCATTGTCGGTGTAGCCGAACGCCCTAGTGAGGAACGCCGCCATCTGACCACGGGTGACCGACTCGTCGGGGCAGAAGGCATCATTGGTCGGGGGGTTACAGCCTTTGGTTATCCCCAACTCGGCGATGGTGTTGATGTTGCCTTCGTGGACCGAGCCGTCATCGTCGATGAATGCGTCTGTGGTCGAGGGGGTCACAGGCCCGCTCAGGCTCAATGCTCGGACCAGGAACGATGCCATCTCTCCTCGGGTGACCGGCGGAGCAGGGCAGTACGCGTCATTGGCCGGCGGGTTGCACCCCTGGGTGATTCCGGCATCGGCGATGGCCTCGATGCTGGGTTCGAAGATGCTCCCGTCGTCATCGATGAATGTGCCGTTCGGATCGACCGGTTCGGCAAGTGCGGGCGCCACCAGGCAAACCATCACAGCCAGTGTGATTACCAAGAATGAAAAACGTGATCTCATGTTGAGCCTCCTCGAGACTCAATATACGCCGCTGCAACGACACCGAGCACGGAAAAAGCCGGCGGTCGCAGTGTCAATCGAGATCGCCACGGAAGCTCCACTTCCAGATGCCGTGGGAGCAAACCCTCGGGAAATCAATGTTGGCGTTGGCATAGCTCTTGGTGCTGGAGTCGGCACTGCGTTGTTTGCGGCAACCTCCAGTCCCGCATGGATCGCGATCGGTGTCGCTATGTCAACAGCCTATCCACCAGTGTGCCACACGAGTCGACCCGTCCCCGATCAACGATTCTGTTGCCATAACGACCACTCCCGAGCGTGCCCGGAAACGGCACGTCGATGTGCGGTCATAGCTTGACCGGTTGTCTCGGAGCGTGGTTTGGCGTAGACCGGGTTTCTACTTGTCTGAACGCTCGGACTCCTCTGTGTGATCTCTGAGCGAGCTTGCGTGCGGAGTTGGAACTGTCGGGGGCGCACCGCTTTGGGAGTGGTGGATGGTTCACTCGTTGAGTGCGGCCACAAGCGCTCGGGTGACCTCCTTCGGACGGTCCTCGGTCAGGAAGTGTCCGCAGTCTTCGATCATCTCCAGCGTGGAATCCGGTAGCTCGGTATGGAGCTGCCGCGCAACCGACGGCGGGGAAGTTGGGTCCTTCTCTGCCCAGATGATGGCGGTTGGTATATGGGCGTCGGTCAGGCGTCCCACTAGCCCCTCTAGGTCTGCGAAGTCCAGGTCGATCAGCATCTTGCCCAGCGCCTGACGGCGGGCCGGATCTTCGGCAACCGGGTCGTAGTAGCGGTCGGCCGCGGCCTTCCGGTCGGCTTGGACCAGCCCAGCACGGAACAACAACCCGAACCCTCTTCGGCTGGTGAGGAAGCTGCGCAGCGCAGACAGGCGACCCGCCCGCGCCATCAACCTGAGCAGTCGGGACACCTCGGGGTACGGCGTTGTGTTGAGGAGCACCAGCTTGGTAGTGAGATCGGGCCGGCGGGTGGCAACCAGCATGGCCACCGGTCCGCCGACATCGTGTCCGACCAACGCACACCTGTCGAGTCCCAGTTCGTTGATCAGTCCCTCCACAGCATCTGAGTAATAGTCGAAAGAGAATCGGACAGGCGTCGGAACCGGAGACTTCCCATAGCCGGGCAGGTCAGGCACGATCACGCGTCGGGTCTCGGCCAGCACCGGGACTTGGGCTCGCCACAATTGACCGTGGGTTGGCCAGCCGTGCAACAACACCACCGGGTCCCCTGCGCCTTCTACCTGCACGTACAACCTGTTGTCACCCACGTCGATGAAGGTCATCAGCCACCTCACTATTGCCATCAGATCACACAAATAAGATCACCACAACTACCCGAAGGGTTATCGCATCGATACGAGAGCATCCACACAAGGCGCCCGGTTTGAGCGGGAGACGAGTACCAGATCACCCAATCTCGAGCCATATCACCCACCTCGGCGAGTGCACTGGATCGGCACCTCGAAGTGCGGGGTGACGAACACTGACGGTGGGTTCTCGTGCGTCCAGATTGGTGTCGCAACTGCTCGGGAGAGGTTTCGGGAGCCCGCCTCGTTTGCGATAGATTGGTGGCGTGATGTCGAGCTGGTACGACGCCTGGGCGGACCGATACGGGGACTGGTCCACTGGCGTCACTGCTGACGTCCCGTTCTACGTCGGGCTTGCCCGTGATGCTGACGGGCCATTGGTCGAGCTTGCAGTCGGTACCGGGCGCGTTGCGATCCCGGTTGCTCAGGCAACGGGCCGGCCGGTGATAGGGATTGACTCTTCGCCGGCGATGCTCGCGCAAGCTCGAGTGCGCGCAGTTGAGGAGGTAGTCGAGCTTGACCTGCGTGAAGGAGACATGCGGGAGCTTGAAATCGAGGAGCCGGCGGCCTTGATCTACTGCCCTGGGCGGTCTCTGCTGCATCTGCCCACGTGGGCCGATCGTCGCCGCTGCTTCGAGCGGGTCGGCGCATCGCTTCGGTC
>CAMYKI010000115.1 GCA_947258985.1 uncultured Acidimicrobiaceae bacterium | reverse complement strand
ATCCTGGAGGTGCTCAGAGCCCGGGTCGGCAGGCCGGATGGACGCCATATCTTGACCGAGTACGATTTCGGCAACCTGTTTCAACACCGCCATCGCCGGGGCCGTCTGGCCATCCAGACCGAGACCGATCTCACCCGTATCGCTCCCAGCTCCCTCAACCAAAGCGACGCCGAGGTCTTCCCCGCCAGCCGGCTCGAAGACTCCCTTTCGGGTCACTTCTATCGCGACCGCGTGAGGCGGTTCCGGGAAGAGAGTCTCGTGGTCGTGAAACCGCGCTTATTCCGGGCCTGGGGTCCAACCCTGGTGGCTCTGACCCATCCCTGGAAGCCTCTCGGTGAGTCTGCCGGCTCCTTCATCCGCAGCCCGGAGGACCCGCTAGTGTTCGTCGCCCGATTCCCTATCGAAGAGCCCGGCGGTCGGCGGCTCTCGATCGTGCTCACGCCGCCGGCGAGGACGAAGGTCTCACAGATCCTGATCGGTGATCAGCCTTTGAGGTACGTACTCTTTCGAGGACCCCGGAGACGGAGGCCGTTGACGACCACTCGATTCGCAGCCGCGCCCGAAATCCGCTTGACCTTGAAGAAGGCCTCCAACCGCGATGAGATTCCCTTCACATTGCGAACCTGGCGCCGGGCAAAGCGGTCCCTTCGCGACTCGAACAGGCCCTGAGAAGGCCCGAAGAGAGACCCATTTCGGGATAGTCTCAGGCGGCGAACCTAGTTGCTACCCGAAAGGAGAAGGCCTTGTATTCGTTTTCCAGATTCCTGCTCACGACGACCGTCGCGGTCATGGTGGCTGCTCTACCTCTCCATTCACAAGACAACGGCGACAGCTCGTCCCTGACCGCCGAGACCCTCGGCGGCCTGAAACTACGGGCCCTTGGACCCGCTCTCATGGGTGGTCGTATCGCGGACATCGCCATCAGTCCCGAAGACCCCAGCACTTGGTACCTGGCGGTGGGGTCCGGCAATGTCTGGAAGACGGAGAATTCCGGCATCACTTGGCGACCGATCTTCGACGACCAGCCCTCGTATTCGGTGGGCTCGGTCACTCTCGACCCCTCGAACCCCGAGATCGTTTGGGTGGGCACCGGGGAGAACGTCAGCGGTCGGCATGTGGCCTGGGGCGATGGGGTGTACAAGAGCACCGATGGCGGGGGTAGCTGGCAGCACAAGGGCCTCGAGAACTCCCAGCACACAGGCAAGATCCTGGTCGATCCTCGAGATGGCAACGTGGTGTTCGTCGCGGCCGAGGGGCCCCTGTGGTCCGCCGGTGGCGATCGCGGTCTCTTCAAGAGCACCGACGGCGGTGAGACCTGGAGCCCGGTGCTCACCATCGATGACAACACCGGGGTGACCGACATCGAGATCGACCCCCGGGATCCAGACGTCATGTATGCCGCCGCCTACCAGCGCCGGCGGACCATCTGGTCTCTGATGGCAGGAGGGCCTGGATCCGGAATCTACAAGTCCACCGATGGCGGCGAAACCTGGGTGGAGCTGAAGAATGGACTTCCCAGCGGGGACATGGGCAAGATCGGTCTGGCGGTCTCACCGGTGGATCCGGACGTGGTCTACGCCACGATCGAGGCCAACGACGACGAGAAGGGTTTCTATCGCTCCCTGGACCGGGGAGCCAGTTGGGAGCGCCGCGACGAGTACATCTCCAACGGCACCGGACCCCACTACTACCAGGAGATCGAGGCCTCGCCCCACGACGTCGATACCGTCTACCAGATGGACGTCTTTCTACATGTCACCCGGGACGGCGGCAAGAGTTTCCAGATCCTCGGGACCGGCGGTGAGAAGCACAGCGACAACCACGCCCTGTACATCGATCCTGAAGATCCAGAGCACTTGCTCGCCGGTACGGATGCCAGCCTGTACGAGACTTTCGACGACGGCAAGAGCTGGCGTCAGATCCCCAACCTGCCCATCTCCCAGTTCTACAAGCTGGCGGTCGACAACGCCGAGCCGTTCTACAACATCCTGGGCGGAGCTCAGGATTTGGGAACCCTCCTGGGACCTTCCCGGACCACCAATACCGAAGGTGTCCGGAACCTGGATTGGTACGTCCCGCTGGGAGCCGACGGCTACTCCTGCGCCTTCGACCCGGAGGAGCCGGATCTGATGTATATGGAGATCCAGGTCGGCAATCTCAAACGCTACGACCGGCGGAGCCACGAGATCCTCGACATCCAGCCGATTCCAGCACCGGGCGACCCTCCCGAGCGATGGAATTGGGATGCTCCGCTCCTGATCAGCCCCCACTCCAAGACGCGACTCTATTTCGGATCCCAACGCCTATGGCGTAGCGAAGACCGGGGGGATTCCTGGACCGCGGTCAGCGGTGATCTGACCCGCGACACGAATCGCTACGAGATGAAGATGCCCGACCGGGTCAGGAGCGTCGATTCCCTGTACGGCAACACCGCGATGTCCTGGTACGGCACCTTGACCGCCATCTCCGAGTCACCACTGGTCGAAGGGCTGCTCTATGTGGGCACCGATGATGGGCTGCTGCAGATCAGCGAGGACGCCGGGGACAACTGGCGCGCCGTGGAGAGTCTGCCCGGGGTGCCCGAGCTTTCCTTCTTCAACGATATCGAGGCCTCGCTGCACGATTCCGATACCGTCTACGCGGCGGTCGACGCCCAAAAGATCGGCGACTTCCGCCCGCTGGTCTACACGAGCTCGGATCGTGGTCGCACCTGGAGCTCGATCGCCGGAGATCTCCCAGCCGGCGGCATCGTCTGGACCATCGAGCAGGACCATGTCGATCCGAACCTGCTTTTCGTCGGCACTGAATTCGGTCTCTTCTTCTCACCCGACCATGGCTCACAATGGATCGAGCTCGCCGGCGGGGTGCCCACCATCTCCTTTCGGGATCTGAAGATCCAGCGACGGGAAAACGACCTGGTCGGTGCCACTTTTGGTCGGGGCTTCTACATTCTGGATGACTACTCCGCGCTGCGAAGTATCGCCGACGGCGTCCTCGAGCAGAAAGCGACGGTCTTTCCGATTCGCAACGCCTGGTGGTATGTACCGTCGGCCCCAGGGCAAGCACCCGGCATCCCCTCATTGGGGAGCAGCGAGTTCGTGGCGCCCAATCCACCCTTCGGGGCCCTGATCACCTATCACCTTCGTGACACCCCCAAGACCTCCGAGGAGAGTCGCAGAGAGCAGGAAAAGAAGCTCGATGAACAGCAACACGACGTTCCGTTTCCGGGCTGGGAGACGTTACGCGCGGAATCTCTCGAGCAAGGACCGAAGATCCTCTTGACGATTCTCGACACCGCCGGCAACGCGATTCGGCGGCTCGAAGCACCCGCCAAGGCGGGAATCCACCGAGTGGCCTGGGATCTGCGGCTGCCGGCACCGCACCCGATCAATCTGGAGAAGCCCACCTTCAAGCCCCCTTGGGCCAGTGACCCGGAAGGTCCGCTGGCGCCTCCAGGTGACTATCGCGTCGAGGTGGCGATGCTCTCGGCGGCGGGCCTCGAATCGCTGGGCGAGTCCCAGGAGTTCCAAGTCGAGGCTTTGCCCACAGCCCTTTTTCCAGAACCGGACTATGCCCAGGTGGCCGCCTTTCAAGAGGAGACGGGTGAGCTGATGCGGCTGGCCACGGGTACTGCCCGGGAGCTGGGGAGGACGGAGGACCGACTGCCGTACCTGAGGCGAGCGCTGTTGGAGGCTCCGCAAGCCTCCACCGATCTGTTCACCCAGATCGACGAGATGGCTACGGACCTGGCGGCCGTGCGCGTCCGACTCTCCGGCGATCGTATCCGCAATCAGTGGGAAGAGCCCTCGGTGCCATCGATTCTCGGTCGGCTCTGGAAGATTGCCGGTGGTCACTGGAGTACACGGCAGGCGCCGACCGCGACGCAGAGGGAGAGTCTGGAAATCGCCCAGTCCGAGTATGGGGCGGTCAAGGCCGATCTCAAAGCTCTACTCGAGGAGACGCTGCCCGCACTGGAAGCGGAGCTCGAAGCCGCTGGCGCCCCCTGGACACCGGGTCGCCAGCTGCCATCCGAATGACGGAGACGCCCCGATGCGCCGTCTC
>CAMYKI010000114.1 GCA_947258985.1 uncultured Acidimicrobiaceae bacterium | reverse complement strand
GACAAGCGGATACATCTCCGTCCCGCGAAGTCTGGCGTACGTGGTGGCGGCATACGGCCACCACGTACGCCAGACGGTATGCGGCGGAGGGAGTGGGATTCGAACCCACGAAGCGGGTAACCGCTTACGCGCTTTCCAGGCGCGCGCACTAGGCCAGACTATGCGATCCCTCCTGGGAACCGTGAAGTTAGCAGCCTCCTCCAACTGCCAGATCGGAAGACCCGACAACCGGGTAGCATTGCCGCTGCCGTGCTAGGTGGGGCACTAGGGGTGCCCTGAACCCGAAACCCTCTCATGCGGGACTGAATCCCCGCCCGAGGGTGGAACGCTTCTGGGTCTAGCACCGGGACGTGTTGATGTTGAAGGCCGGGTCCTGCGCGGCGGGGCGCCGTGAACCGGGTCAGGTCCGGAAGGAAGCAGCCCTAAGCGGTTTGCACCCGGGTGCCGTAGGGCAGCCTGGCCGGAGTCAACGTCCCGGCTTGCGCTGGATGCGTTACATCCGACGGCGGGTGCACGGCTGTCTTGTAGGACTCGCCCACCAACCCAGGGCTCACAAGCAGCAAAACCGGGCCCACCAACCCAGGGCTCACAAGCAGCAAAACCGGGCCCACCAACCCAGGGCTCACAAGCAGNNCCCACCAACCCAGGGCTCACAAGCAGCAAAACCGGGCCCACCAACCCAGGGCTCACAAGCAGCAAAACCGGGCCCACCAACCCAGGGCTCACAAGCAGCGAGGAAGCATGCTTCGACTCCACACCGGGTGCGCCGAGCCAGGTCACCGGAGTAGTGGCGACCACTGCCGGTGGCTCGGGAGAGATCGCCGTCTATTGGGACGAAGTGCCAGAGCTCGATGTCAATGACTACAACGTTTGGTACAGCGAATTCCCGGGAGGCACCAAGACGCTCCTCGCCAATCCCTACTTCGGCCCGGAGCCAACCACTGGAAACCGGTGGTACGTCATCGACTGGCCGCGCTCGCTGGTCGTCGGTCAGGACTGCTACCAGGTGAGCGCGGTTGATCTCTCCGGTAACGAAGGACCACCATCGGCAGAAACCTGCTTCGACCCTTTCCCCTAGACAGGTCAGTCTGGCGTACGTGGTGGCGGTATACCGCCACCACGTACGCCAGACGCGTTAGACCTTCTCCAGGACGGCGCCGTAGACGAACCCAAGCGGGCCCATCCGCCAGAGATCGACATGCCGTAGCGGGCGGTTGGCGTAGAGCTCCTCGGGCGGAGGCAGCTTGTCGAGCGACCGGTGCAGGTAGGTGTATTCCTCCCTGGCACCAACGGTCACGCCCACCAACGGCAACACCACCGCAGAACCCGCCCGATGAACCGCCGCTAGAGCCGGGTTGCGGGGACGCCCCAGTCCGACGATCCCCAGCCGACCGCCGGGTCGCAGCACTCGCTCTACCTCCGTCAGGGTGATGTCCACAGAATCGAGGTTGCGAAACACGTAGGCGCTGAAGACCGCATCGAAGGCGTTGTCCTCGAATGGCAGCCTTTCGCCTACGCCCACGAGACGCCGTGACGCCCCGTTGGTCGACAGCATCTCCGGAGATGGGTCGAGGGCGACAACCCGTCGATCACCGAAGACGTCGTTGGCGGCACCGGTCCCGGCGCCGAGGTCCAGCAGCCGACCGTTCGGTAGCTCGGCCACCACTCGTCGCCGCCACTTCTGCTCCTGCCCAAACGAGAGAACGCTGTTGATGACGTCGTATTTCCCGGCGATGTCGGCGAAAACCGACCCGTTGCTCAAGATCAGCCGATCGTCTCGAAGCCGACGTAGGACCGCAACGCCTCCGGCACCACAATCGTGCCATCGGGTTGCTGGTAGTTCTCGACGATGGCGATCAGCCACCGCCCCATGGCGATGGCTGTCCCGTTGAGGGTGTATGCGAGACGGTTGCCTTCCTCATCGCGGAACCGAATCTTGAGACGGCGGGACTGATAGTCGGTGGTGTTCGATGTCGAGGTGATCTCGCGATAACGGCCCTGTCCGGGGAACCAGGCTTCGATGTCGTACTTCTTTGCGGCCGAAGCCCCCAGATCACCGGCGGCGATGTTCACCACGCGGTAGGGGATCCCGAGACCCTGAACCAACTCCTCCTCGCGAGCAAGCAGGAAATCGTGCTCCTCACGAGCGGTGTCGGGATGCACGAACGAGAACATTTCGACCTTGTCGAACTGGTGGACCCGGAAGATTCCCCTCGTGTCCTTGCCGTAGGTACCGGACTCGCGACGGAAGCAGGTTGAGAACCCTGCATATCGCAGTGGAAGTCGATCCTTGTCGAGGATCTCGTCCGAGTGCATGGCCGCCAGCGATACCTCCGAGGTACCCACCAGGTAGAGATCATCGTCGGCCAGGGCGTACACCTGGTCCCGATCGCCGGGGAAGAACCCGGTGCCATACAGGGCATGATCGCGAACCAGCACCGGTGGCACGACGGGGGTGAAGCCGTGCGCCTCCAACTTGTCGAACGCGTAGTTGACCAGTGCGAACTCGAGCCTCACCAGCGGTCCGAGGAGGAAGCCGAACCGGCTTCCGGAAACCTTGGCGGCGCGCTCGACATCGAGGAAGCCGTGCTTCTCCCCGAGTTCCACGTGATCACGAAAGTCGCCATCACCGGGGTCTCCCCACCGGGTCAGTTCCTCAGCGTCTTCTTCTTCCGTTCCCTCAGCCGCTGTCTCATCAACGAGGTTCGGCAGGGAAATCCATATGTCGTTGAATTCCTCGTCCGAGGCATCGGCCTTGCCGAGCGCGGTCTTGTATGCCTCTGACAACTCGCCGGCACGAGCAATGGCAGCCTGACGTTCGTCGTCGTCGAGCTTCGACACGGACTTGCCGACGTTCTTCTGCTCGGCGCGGATCTCCTCGGCGGCGACCCGCTCGGAGCGACGCCGCTCATCAAGAGCAACCAGCGAGTCGAGGTCGAGCTCGATACCGCGGCGCTGTAGAGAGGCGGCCAGTCTTTCAGGTTCGGAGCGAAGGATGCGTGGATCGATCATGATCGCGGCAGGTTACCCCCACTTGCCCTGGTTACCGCAGCCTTCTCTTCGGGAGACAACTCTTCCACGCCGGCAAAACCGCGAACTTCCTTCGTGAAGACACGAACGTCGAGGCGCCCGACGAGAATCGAGATGACGATACCGTCCCCGTCGACGCTGAGCAGTGCAACCGAGCGGGACATGTTGCCGGCGATGTCGCCGAAGGCGTCGTAGTTCACAACGCCGGTGCTGACGATGGCGTGAGGCAGGAGGTGCTCGACTGCAGCGAGGCGCGGCTCCAGGCTGGCCGTCACTGCATCGAGGCGTCCGAGTTCGTTGTCAACACCCTTGAGGATCGCAAACACGTCCTCATCGGCCGGGACGGCGCTGAGGCGCTTGCGGAGGCTGTAGACCTGAATCGCCAGCACGAGAGCGATCAGCAACGCAACAATGGCCACAACCAGGGTGAGTTCAATCATTCGGCGTTCCTCTTGAAGACGATCGACCAGGTGTTGTCGTCGGTCTCGTCGGCTATTCCTTCCTCCAACGTCACCACCGCGGTAGCTGTGTATACCGCACCAGGCTCCGGATCCAAATCCTCGAACAGAAGCGTTTCCGATGCCCCCGGCTCGATTGATGGAATGACGATCCCCAGCGGCGGCGGCTGCTCACTGGATGCGGCGCGGTGCAGGGTGATAACAACGCCCACCCGCTCTACGACGACGTTGCCCGTGTTGCTCACCGTTATCTCGAGGGCGAAGTCCTCCGAAGCGGGTACCGCATAGACCCCGGCAATCCCCTCGCTGACGGGCTCCGGAACGGTTGTTCCAATGATCGCCACATCACTCGATTCGGAAAGACTGCCGAGCCTTCGCAGACGTTCCGCAATCACAGGGGCGTCGTAGAGCGCGGCGTACTCCCCCTGGGTGTAGGTGAACACCGGAAACGGCGCGGGCACCAACTCCTGATCAAGACGGATGACTGCTTCCAGAGCTCCTGCATAGGCGCGATCGCCAAGGCGCATCAGATCAAACGCATCGCGAAGCTCGTCGTCACCCGAGGGATCGCCCGGTTCGGCGTCGAGTACAACGACTATGGCGTCGTCCAGCGAATCGATGCCGTCGTCCCAGGCCTCGACGGCGACGGTCATCAGTCCGCTCACTTCGGCGACGGCCCGCGTCACGCCGGCATCCTCCAGCGTCTGCCGAAG
This sequence comes from uncultured Acidimicrobiaceae bacterium, assembly GCA_947258985.1. Lineage (GTDB taxonomy): Bacteria > Actinomycetota > Acidimicrobiia > Spongiisociales > UBA5794 > JAAETI01. The sequence goes on along the minus strand of CAMYKI010000114.1, from coordinate 3,095 downwards.
CTCCGTAGCTTCGGCAGACATGCTCTCGAGACGTTGGATGACCTCGGGTCTCTCTTCCCTACCGAGACTCTGAAGCAATGACCCCAGCCGGTCAGCCATGTCGGCATGCTCGACGGCAACGGCCTCTGCCGTCGCCAGGTAGTCGATGCTCTGGCGCCTTTCGGTGCGGTAGCGGATGGCAAGCACCAGAACGCCAATTACAGCAATCGCGATGATGAGGATGACCAGGTTGCGTCGCCGCCGCGATCTGCGAGGCGGCGCAAAATCGGAATATGCCATTGGTGATCCTCAGGGGCTTCCCTGCTCTTGAAAAAACCGATTGAGGCGGTTCATGCGAATGGTGCAGGCCTGCCAAGACAGCTCGACCAACCGACCTATCTGCAGAGCAGTTCGCCTTACGTACTTCCAACAGACTCGCCGTGGGCGAGCCAGCGGGGACTTGAACCCTCACGAGTGTTACCTCACAGGAACCTGAATCCTGCGCGTCTGCCAATTCCGCCACTCGCCCGTGGGGGCCAGGATGGTATCACCTCCAACGAGCAAGGCATCCCCCTAGGCATCCTCCACGGCATCCTCCGGATAGCGGCACCCGACAATTCAGAGGTATCGCCGATACGTAGACTGCGACGATGGTCGACACCGTTGCCCCGCTGCGAATTCGCCGATTTCGGACCCTGTGGGTGGCGTCCATCTTCTCCAACGTTGGTTCCTTCCTGCAAGCAGTGGCGGCGTCGTGGCTGATGCTCGAACTGACCGGCTCGGCTACCTGGGTCGGGTTGATGGCCGCATCTGCAACGTTGCCTCTGCTCTTTCTTGCATTGGCTGCAGGAGCCTTTGCGGACATGTTCGATCGGCGCTGGGTGCTCGTCGCCGCCCAATCCGTCATGGGTGCGTCGGCAGCGGCGATGGCAATCCTGACGGTGATCGACCGCATCACGCCCGGCGTGCTGCTCACCCTCGGGCTATTGCTCGGCGTCGGTCTGGCGTTCAATCTGCCGGCATGGCAAGCCACGGTCCCCGATCTGGTGCCGCGGGGCATGGTGGCAAGCGCCGTTGCTCTCAACTCGGTTGCGTTCAACGTGGCCCGCGCCGTCGGGCCTGCGCTCGGAGGCCTTCTGATCGTCGTCGCCGGGCCCGAGGTGGCCTTCGGACTCAACGCACTGTCCTACCTCGGCGTCATCACGGTTCTAATCGCTCTTGCCAAGGTGATGCCCACGCCGGATAGGGAAGAGACGTCGATGGTGAACGCGATCGCGCTCGGTGTGCGTTTTGCCCGCTTCACCCCGCAGTTCCGGCGGGTGCTGGCACTCGGGGCAATGTTTGCGATGACCTCGGCCGTCGTGCAATCGATGCTGCCCAACCGCACAGAGGAACTGGGCGGCGATGCCGGTGCGTTCGGGCTGCTGCTCGGGGCCATGGGTCTGGGAGCACTCGTCGGCGGATTCACACGGGGGGCAATCACGAGCCGCCTCGGCGGGGCGACGCTACCGGTAGCGGTTGGGCTTTTTGGCATCGCCGGGACTGCGCTGGGGCTGGTCGGCTCCATCGAGTTGGCCGTCGTCACATTGCTGTTTGCGGGGGTTGCCTGGGTGTGGACCCTGGCAACGCTCAACGCGACGGCGCAGCTCATGTCCCCGGAGTGGGTGCGCGGCAGGGCGATGAGCCTCTACACCCTGTCGTTTGTCGGCGTTCTGCCTCTCGGATCGATCCTCTCTGGATGGATCGCCGACTGGATCGGTGCCGACGGCGCCAACATCGTATTGGGATTGTGCGCCATGGTGGTGGGCTTCGTTGTCGCTCCGCTCCTCCGCATACCGTCACTGAATGACGTGGAGCCCCCCGAGTTCGACGAGAACCGCCGCCAGCCGGATCACGTGGTGACGGTGGGCGGTCCTGTGATGATCACAACTAACTGGGAGATCGATCACAGGAACCTCCAGGAGTTCCTGGACAAGATGAAGCAGGTACGCCTGGTGCGGCTGCGGACGGGCGCATACCGCTGGCGTCTGTATCGCGATGCATCGGACCCGCATCGGCTCACGGAGCTCTTCCTCACCGTCTCGTGGGAGGAGCATGTCGCTCAGCACAGGCGTATCGATGATGCCAGCGCCGCAGTTCTCCGATCCGCCAGGTCGTTCGATGTCAATGGGCGGCCGACAACGACGCACCGCATCGCGGTAGACGTGGAGGACCCGGATAACTGGGAAGAGCTACTCGATGCGCACTCCGAATACCACCAGTCGGACGGGTCAATCCCTCTCAGCTGAGACGTCTGGCGTACGTGGTGGCGGTATACCGCCACCACGTACGCCAGACCACGTGTCCACATATCCCGGGGCGAACGTACAATCCTCGCATGGGTTTGGCGCGCAATCTCGAACGACGGCTAGAGCGGATGGTGGACGGTATCTCTGCCACGGTCTTCCGCGGGAAGATGCACCCCGTCGACCTTGCCAACAGACTGGTCCGTCAGGCCGACCTTCTCGAAGTAGACAGTCCGGCAGGACCGGGGATACCCAACCATTTCGAAGTTGCCGTCAATGAGGCAGACCTCGACGAATCCATCGACCTGCCTCAACTCACCGCCGAACTGGATCGAGTCCTGTACGAGACGGCAATCGACCGGGGCTGGCACATCGGCGGCCCCATCACCGTGGAGATCAACCCGGGAAGATCGGTCGGGCGAGGATCGATCGAATGCAGCGCCTCATCGGCACCCGGACCGCTCCCCGCATGGGCCGAACTCGCCGAGCACCGCGGTGGCCGCACCTTCGCGGTCGGTGACAACCGCAACATCATCGGCAGGTCCGAGACTTCGGAAATCTGCCTCGCGGAAGCGGAAGTCTCCCGTCATCACGCCGTCCTCTTCCGTGAAGGTGATCGGGTCTGGGTTGCCGATCTCAACTCCGCCAACGGATCTACTGTGAACGGTCATCGCCTTACATCAGAACCCACGGAGATCGGCAGCGGCGATATGCTGGCCTTCGGTCCGGCAACGTTCGCCGTCAGAATCTTCTAGGAGCCCCGTGCCCGCACTGTTCCTCAACCTGCTGAAGCTCATCTTCATCGCACTGATCTACCTCTTTCTATGGCAG
>CAMYKI010000113.1 GCA_947258985.1 uncultured Acidimicrobiaceae bacterium | reverse complement strand
GGGTCAGGTTCGGACCTATCAAGGTCCTCTCCAACTGGTCGGCTTGGCAGCTCATAGCGGAAATCAAACTGTCGAACGGCCCTTACGGCCTTGAAGCGGACCACATCCAGGGCCCTGACGAACCGCCGCTGTTGGCCAAGAGGCGATAGCGCCGAGCCGGCAGGGCAAGGTTGCGATCCGAGCCGGCGGGCGCGTGGCTTCAGTCGCCTGCGAAGGCGATCAGCCGTCCACAGACGAGCGCACCGATCCAGCAGACAAGCGCGACGACGGCGTGGCCGGCAAGCCGCGAGTCGCTTGCGTTTTCGAGCAGGAAACCGTGGGCGCGGTGAAGCGCAAGCGCGGAGAGGGTTCCCACCGCCACCAGGACGAACTTTGCCTGCAGAAAGCCGATGCCAGAGTATTCCCGGGCCCGGACCGAGAACAGCAGGATCCCGGCCGTCACGGCCAGGCCGAGGCCGGTCGCTGCGATCGGCGCCAGCACCCGTACCAGGGCCGGGCGCGATACGCTGCGCCATACCCCGAGAAACCGCAAATGAAGCGGTACGCTCGCCCCGACCAGCAGGGCAATCCCCAGGATGTGCGCTGCGTTGACCGCGGCGTAACCCCAACGCGATACGCGCAGCGTCTGCGCGATGGCCGTTCCTTCGAGCCCGGCGAGGACGGCGTCCACAGGGTCAATCCCGGTTGGGATAGAGGATGTATTCCTGGTCGCCGAGGAACAATCGCTCGACTTTCATGCGCTTCTGCGAGAGCTCGGACGACGGCTCGCCGATGGCCCTTATCTCGACACCTTCCGCGAGGTCGCCGTCCTTCAGGCCCGCCCGTTCGTTGCGCCAGGGCTGACCGACTTCGAGAGTCCAGATTTCGCCCTCGACATCGACCCGGAGGGTCCCGTGCGGATTACCGAGTTCGACCGACACTATGATACCGGTCAGCTCGATGTTGCCGCCGGTGGTCCACGACCAGCCATGGTGGGCAAGGGCGGTTGCACTTGGAACCAACAAACCAATCGCGAACAGTACTGGAATCAAAGGTCTCATGATGGCCTCCGTTACCCCGGCAGGACGTTTGGGCTCGCCCCCGGTTTGCTCGTATCGAAAGACATAAGACGGCTCGGCGTGAGATCAACACGGGCCCGCGACCGGACACCCGCAAAACTGATCGCCGAGCGTCCTGCAGGCGCTAGGGCAATATCCGATCGAACCGAACCGGTCCGGTCCAGTTCGATCGGATGAATTTGTCCGCTGTTTCAATGGGCGAGCAGCTTTATCCGCACAAACGGAATCGCGCAAAGCGATTCCGTTTGTGCGGATGCTGCTCTAGCGACCGCCACCCGTGCCGGCGGCAGCGGCGGGCGGTTTCTCGGAGTAACACCGCATAGTTTTCTAGGCTCTGGGCCACATCCGAGTGCTCCGGTCGCGGAAGGGGAAAGCGCCTGCGTGCGGAAGGCCGAAGGGGGGGCTGCCGAGGATAGTCGTCGCCTCGTGACATTGTCACCGGCAAGCTGGTTGGAGTAGAGATCTTTGTTGATCACAAAAGAAAGGGGCCCACCTTGCGGTGGGCACCCCATTTTTATTTTTGCGCGAGTGGTTCTTTACGGCGACGTCGTGCTCGGGTCGCAGTAGAGAATATCCATCGGGTCGTCGCCGACCTCGACACGGGTCAGACAGCTGAACGTGAAGATGTACAAACCGTTATTACGGTCCGAGGCCAGGATGACCTGCGTGGGTTCGCCTTCGATGTCCATCTGGTCGACGTGCACGCCCCAGAAGTTGGAGCCGGCGTCGGGCTCGATCCAACGGCCCACTTCATGGACGTTCTGCGAGTAGCTACCCTCGTCGTTGGAGTTGTCATGGAAATGGCCGGGCCGGTACTCGAGCGCCCGCATGCCGAGCGAGTACCACGACACGAACATTCGGGGTCCCCCATTGAACGACGGCATGAGATCCTGTGTCAGCGGGTCCGCCTCGATGTTGTGCATCGTGAGGTCGCCGAACTGGGTGCCGTAGGGATTTCCGTCGCTGTCGAACTCCTGGACCGTCGGCTCCGGCGCGTAGTAGCCGAGCTCACCCATCTGCGGAATCGTCTCGGTGTTGCCGCTCGCTGCACCTCCGACCGGCACCGTGACGTCGCCGCCGGTATTGTTGATGATGTGCAGATAGCCCCAGCCATCGAAGATCGAGCTCGCAGAGACCGGCAGGCCCTGGTTGGCCTTGATGGCATCTCCGTCGGACTGGCCGATGAACACGCCCGGAATGGTGACCGGGTCGGCCGTGCCGGTGGACATGTTGATCAGGCCGTCGCCCGCGTTGTTGGCGACGATGTAGCCCTCGTAGCCCGCAGTCTCGGCGTTGAACGCCTTCGTCGAGAAGAAGCAGGCGCCACGGTCGATCAGCGCGACCTGCGGTTCGGGCCCGGTCGGCGCGGCAATGGTGCCGCAGCCGTCGCCGCCGACGTACTCGACGTTGCCGGCCAGGGTGTTCGGATCAGCGCCGAACAGCGCGATGCCGGCCGCAAAGTTGTCACCAGCGTAGCTGATGGCGAAGCTCGACGGCGAGAAGTCCTCGTCGCCACCGAAGATGTAGTCGCCGTTGCCGCCGAAGACCGCGGCGTGCGCGTTGCCCTCATACGGCTCGCCGACGATCGGCTCCGGGTCGACGTAGGTGGAGTCGTCGAGGAAGATCGGGTTGGCCGGGTCGGTCACGTCGAGCGTGACGAAGCCGACGTCCCAATACGACACGACCGCCGTCGGCGTGCCGCCGATGACGTCAACCCACACGTCGTGGTTGAAGACGCCGGCCGACGAGCCGGTCTCAAGCTGGTCGAGGTTGAGGCCCTGCGGGATCCAGTCGAGGGCGCCAGTGACCGTGAGCAGCTCCGGTGACTGCGGCTTGCTGATGTCGACGACGAACGTGTCGAAGAAGTCGAACGTGTCGGCGGTGCCGATCAGGTAACTCTTGCCGTTCCAGGTCCAGGGGAACGTGTTGTGCACGCCACCGAACTCGAGGAAGTTCTTCTTCAGCGCCTTCGGCCTGGTCGGATCGGTCACGTCGTACAAGCTGATGCCGCCCTGACCAACCTGGAAAGGTGCGTTGCCGCCGGACATTGCCGCCCCAGGGATATCCTTCCCGCACGGCTCCTGGGTGGTGATCAGCACGTCGACGTCGCCGACGGTATGCACCTTGACGTCGTTGACACGCGTGTTGGGCGCCGACCTGATCTCGGCGACGGTCGCGCCGCTGACGCTGCCGTCGGCCTGAAACTGCGCGACGGCAGCGTCCATGTCGATGATGAACACGCCGGCGTCGGTACATCCCGGTTCCTGAAACGTGCCGATGTAGGCGTAGCCGTTATGCGACCATACGTCGGTATACAAGCCGTCAGTGACGCCACCGAGGCTGTCGCGGCCGACGAGCTCGAAGCCGTAGTTGGCGTCCTTCGGGATGTGACCGTCGTTCGGGCTGTCGTGCGCGAACACGATCGCCCCTGGTACCGCCAACGCCAGGGCTGCTGTAAAGGCCGCGACCCGCGGCCCGATCCGAGAAATTTTCCACATATTTGGCTCCCTCTTGCTTTGGTGAATGATTGTGGCTGGTAAACCATGACGGTTGGGAGTGCCTGGTGGCACAGCCGTCTTAAGATCGACTCAGGAACTCCTGCAGTTCTTCCTGGGTACTATTGACCCGGTTTTCACAGCTTTCCGATTCGGCCCGAACGACCGAAGCGGTCGATAGGCTCGAGATCAAGGGAGCTATCGCCACGGCCACGCCGGTCGCTTAACTTACTTCTGGTTTCATTTCCCCATCTCTTTAGAGCATATTAGATGTAACAAATTCGATTCGTTCTTCGTGAGTGGCCCATCACGATCAGGGTTCTTCGCCCTGGGTAGGTTCCGATCATAATTTGAACAATCCTAAATCGCAACAAGCATGCTTTGTGTCCACAAGCGACGTTCATCCCATGCCGGCGCCTCCTGCCGAACCACGCGAGAATTCGCAGGGACAACGCTTGCTTCGGTTTTGGCGTTGGCGGCCGAATGTCTCAAATGGGTCACAACCGGTAGTCGAACACCGCCGGACGATACAGCCGCTTTGCGGCTTACAGCGGACGTCAGAGGCGGGAAGGTCCGGCTACGCATTATCCGTTATGTTGTGTTCGGCTGGGCCAGA
>CAMYKI010000112.1 GCA_947258985.1 uncultured Acidimicrobiaceae bacterium | reverse complement strand
TGCCCACGGTACCGATGCTGTAGGTCCACTTCGTCTCGCCCGTGGCCGCGTCGAGCGCATGGAGATTGGCGGAATTGTCGATCACGTACAGGATCCCGTCCTTGTACGCCGGCGAAGGAAATCCCATCGACAGTTCGTCACGACGCCACTTCTCGGAGGTCCCGGTGATGTCGCCCGTGCCCGACGCATCGAAGGCAACGACACGGCCCATCACCGGCGCGTCGATGTTCTCTTCGCTGTGGCCCACGAAGGCCGTGGTACCGTCGATGAGGACGTTCGAGTTGATGCCGCGCTTGCTGAACTGGTACTCCCAGACCTTCTCACCGGTGCCGACCTTCAGCGCGTAGATCCAGCCATCCGCGGCGCCGTTGATCAACAGGCGCTGCCCGCCGATCGTCGCGGTCACCGGAACGGATTGCGTGTTCATGTCGGCGGGTGCACGGCTCGGCGTCGAGATCCAGACCACCTCGCCCGTCCGCTTGTCGAAGGCGAAGTAGCGGTTTCGCGGCGCCGCCTGCTCGCCCCAGCCGATGTTGATCACGCTGAGCAGCAGCAGGTCGCCATCGATCAACGGCGTGTTGGTCCGTCCGCCGTATCCCGAAGCGCGGCCGAACTCCTCGGTCAGAAAGTAAGACCAGAGAACCTTGCCGTCACGGCTGTAGCAGTTGAGCTGCCCGGCCGAACCCATCGTGTAGAGATTCCCGGTATCGGGATCGGCAACGGGACTGGCCCACCCCACACGCTGGAACGGGACGGTGGTGTTGTAGATGTTGTAGCGGTGCTCCCACTTCAGCGCGCCGGTGCCGGCGTCGTAGCAGGCGACGACCTCCTGCCGCGTCGCCTTCGAGTCGTTGGTCCGGCCCATGACGCAAGCTTGACCGTCATAGACGACCGGCGTGGAACGACCGATGAAATCGGCCTTCCATACCAGGTTCTCGCCTTCCGGCGACCACGACGAGACCAGCCCGGTATCGTCGGAGACCCCGTTCTGGTGCGGACCGCGCCAGGAGTACCACTCGCCGGCGTCGGTCACGCCGGACAAGGCCAGACACAGGCCCAGCGCCGCACACACCGCGACGCGCGAATTCACGACCATGGCTCCACCTCGGATCTGGACGTTACGCCGAATGTCGGCGAAAGTTCAGCGAATCTGTGCAAATTATCGTAAAGCATGTGGCGATCAGTTCGACCGGGTGTCGTTCTGGACCACCGCGGGCGGGTCGGCCGCCTTGGCCGGACCGGGTCCGGGTTTGTACAGCGTCACCAGACAACCGCCGACGGCGGCCATCAGGATGCCCGCCATGAACTGCCAGCGAATCGACTGCCACCCGCCGGCGGGGGGATGAACCCAGAGCGACACGGCGGCATTGACCACCGGGGCCCCGGCGAAGACGATCGACATCACGACCGCCGGTGAACCCTTGGCCCCGAATGCCAGCAACACGCCGAACGCACCGGCGGCACCGACGATTCCGGCGATCAAGGAGAACCACACGCCGCGAGCCGGCAGGTTCCATGACGCCCCGGCAAAGATCAGCATGGCCAGAGGTGCCAGGACGGCGGTGATGAAATAGGCCACCCCCACCAGCAGGAACGCCTTGTATCGGCCGTTGACAGGGTCCCCCATGCCCACTTGGCCGGTGTGCAGGAAGATCCCGTAAAGCCCCCAGGACACGACCGTCATCAGGGCGTACGCCAGCCAGGTCATTCCCGGCCCGGCAGAGCTACCGGCTGCCATCTGTTTACCTCCTGCTTGCGGACGCCTGCCCTATTCAAACCCCACGGCAGGGACCGTCATCCTTATGTAGGGGTTCCGGCTCCATCACCGACCGGGGCTGACCACCCCCGATCTCGGGACCGGAGAGCGCGATCCGATGCCCGGCGATGCCGTAATCAGTCAGGATAGCTTAACTCAAGGCCCTCGCACACACGACAACGAGAAACTTTTGTAGGGGTCAAGGCGTTTGATAAGAGTAGGGAATCCCTGAAGGAAACGCGGGAGATCGATCATGTCCAGGATAATCAAGCTGCTCGTGGGAGTCGTCATCCTCGCCGCGATCGCGTTCGGAGGCTACTCGTGGTTGCAGGGTCGTGAACCGGCCGGCAACGGCCTGGAGACCGTGGCCGTGGAGTCCGGGGCGATCACGGAAAAGGCCGTCGCCGTGGGTCAGATCGAGCCGAGGCTCAAGTTTCACGTCAAGTCGAAGATGTCCGGAATCGTCCGAAAATGTTCGGTCGAAGTCGGCGACCGCGTCGAGGCGGGTGATCCGTTGTTCGAGATCGTCCCGGATCCGACACCGGGTGAGCTCGTCGACGCAGAGAGTCAGCTGGACACCGCCCGCTCGGCATTCAGTCGGGCCGAGGCGAACTGGAACCGCTCGAGCGCCCTGGCCGCCCAGGGAATCATCGCCTCCGACCAGCTCGACGCCAACCGCGAGGCCTACGAACTGGCCAAGATCGAGCTCGCGCATGCCGAGGACAACCTCGAACTGACCCGTGAGGGTCGTGTGTCGGGCCGCGGCAAGGCGATGGAATCGATCATCCGTGCCCCCGCCGGAGGTATCGTGCTGCAGCGCAACGTCGATCCCGGTGACCCGGTCGTCCCGCTGACCTCGTTCCAGGAGGGCACCGAACTGGCCACGGTCGCCGATATGCGCGACCTGATCTTCAAGGGCACGGTGGACGAGATCGACGTGGGCAAGCTCCTTCTCGGCGTCGAGGCACGACTGAAGATCGGCGCGCTGCCGGGCCAGGACGTCGTCGGTACGCTGACCCGGATCGCACCGCAGGCCAAGGAAGAAGACGGCGCCCGCCTGTTCGAGGTCGAGATCGAACTCGTTCCGGGACAGGACGTGATCCTGCGCGCAGGCTACTCGGCCAACGCCGATCTGATCATCCGCGAGAAGAACGAGATCCTGTTGATTCCCGAGCGGTTGGTGCTCTTTGAAGAAGATGGTGCCAAGGTCTTCGTCGAGATCCCTTCGAGCACACCGGAGGGCGAGCCCGAAAAGGTGGAGATTGTCGCGGGGCTATCCGACGGCCTGAACCTGGAGGTCGTCGAGGGCTTGAGTGCAGGCGATCAGGTTGTCCAACGTCCACCCCGCGATATTTTCTGATCACCCATGAGCTGGATCTTCAATCCCCTCCGTCAACTGGGTCGTGATCTGCGGACCCAGAAGATGCGCACGTTTCTCACCACTCTGGGAATCGTCTGGGGCACCGTGGCGGTCAGTCTTCTGATGGCCTTTGGACAGGCCATGCATCACCAGATGCTGAAAAACACCGCCGGTCTGGGCAACGCCATCGTGATCGCCTTCCCGTCGTTGACCTCGATGCCTTTCGAGGGCCTGGGCAAGGGTCGGCGGATTCGTGTCAATGAGGAAGACATGGAGCTGGTCCGTCAGCGAGCCAGGGAGGTCGGCGCTATCTCGAGCGAGTACGCCGATTCGCTGCAACTGAAGCTGGGGACCCGAACAATGGCGGTCGATGTCTCGGGGGTCAGTCCCGAGTTTGGCGAGATGCGGAACATGATTCCCCAAATGGGGGGTCGCTTTCTGAACGCTCTCGATGAAAAGAACAAACGGCGAGTGGCCTTTGTCGGCGATGAGCTGGCAGAGACCCTGTTTGGCTCCGGCGACCCGATCGGTCAGGTGTTTCGACTCCATGGATCGCCGTTTACGGTGGTCGGAATCCTGCAAGCCAAGGAGCAGGATTCCTCCTACAGTGGACGCGACAAGGACAAGCTCATCATTCCCGGTTCGACGTTTCGAGCCCTGACGGGGCAGAAATATCTCGATCTGTTCATCTTGGCCAGCAACGTGCAGCGCACCAAGGAGGCGACCGCCGAGGTCCGCGGGATCCTGGCTGGCAAACACCGATTCGACCCCGATGACGAGGAGGCGCTGGGTATCTGGGACACCACCGAGATGTTCCAGTTCATGGACTCCTTCATGTTCGCCTTCAATCTCTTCCTCGGCATCGTCGGTTCGTTGACCCTGGTGGTGGGCGGTATCGGTGTGTCGAACATCATGAACGTAGTCGTCGAGGAGCGCACTCCCGAAGTAGGAATCAAGATGGCTCTGGGAGCCAAGTCCCGGGGGATCCTGGGCCAGTTCCTCGCCGAGACACTCATCATTACCGCTGTGGGTGGAGCTCTGGGATTGCTCATCACGGTAGGAATCTGCGCCGTCTGGCCGACAGGGACCGAGGAATACATCGGCGTACCCAGGGTCAGCGCACCGGTGGCGGCCTTGACGGCTTCACTCCTGGGACTGATCGGCCTCGTCGCTGGCTTTTTCCCTGCCCGAGCTGCTGCCAATCTCGACCCGGTCGTGGCCATGAAGATGAACTAGGAGCGCCGGACGATGAGTCAGCCCCGTTTCATGATCTTCCAACTCTTCATGCGATCCTCCCGGGTTCAGAAGAAGAGAGCTGTCCTGACGATCGCGGCCATCGCCTGGGGAACGTTGGCCCTGCTTCTCCTCCTGGCTTTTGGGGAGGGCTTGGGAATTTCGCTCCAGGACGCTTGGGCCGGCATGGGCACCGATATCGCCGTTATCTGGCCCGGTGAGACCACGAAGCCGTGGAAAGGCTTGCCGGCGGGTCGGCCGATTCGGCCCCGGATCGACGACATCCAGACCCTCAGGTTGCGAGTCCCGGGGTTGATCGGCATCAGCGGCGAGATCACCAGCTGGCGTACCACCCTGACTTATGGTGAGAAAACCGTCACCGGTCGTGTCAAAGGAGTGAGCACGGTCTGGGGCCAACTGCGAAACCAGATTCCAGTGTCCGGTGGCAGGTTTCTCAACCCTCTCGATGACGCTCAGCGGCGCCGAGTGATCTTCCTGGGCACCGCAGTAGCCGAGGATATTTTTGGCTCGGAAGACCCGGTAGGCAAAACGCTCCTGGTCGACCAGGTGCCCTACACCGTCATTGGGGTCATGATCGAGAAGATGCAATTCGGAGCCTATAGCGGTATGGACGCAGACCACGCCATCATCCCGATTCGCACCTTCTACGCTCAGTACGGTCGTGATCGCCTTGGGAACATCGTCCTCAAGACGGAGAATCCGGCACAGATGAAAGCCAAGCTGGCCGAGGTCGCCGCTGTTCTGAGCTCGAAGTATGGCTTCGATCCGCAAGACGAGCGCGTCTTGGGAACCTGGGACACGGTCGAAAGTGGCACGATTCAGAACAACATCTTGTTGGGGATCAAAATCTTCCTCTCGGTGATCGGTGTCTTGACCCTCACCGTCGGCGGCATCGGCGTGGCGAATATCATGTACGCAGTGGTCAAGGAGCGCACCCGAGAGATCGGGGTCAAAATGGCTCTGGGGGCGCGAAGTCACTGGATCACCGGTCCCATCGTTCTCGAGGGTCTGACCTACACCCTGCTGGGCGGAGTCCTCGGTCTGGTCATGGCCACAGGTCTGATCCTCCTCATGAGCCTCCTGCCCACCGGTGACAATATGGCTCTCAAGGCACTCGGGAAACCAACGCTGTCGCCGGCCATTGCCGCCACCGCCGCCGGCGTGCTCGGTATCATCGGTCTGCTCGCCGGCTACTTCCCTGCCCGCCGGGCGGCCTCTGTCGATCCAGCAGAAACCCTACGCTACGAGTAGAGATCATGACCGCAAAGAACCCATCCCAACCCAACGGTGCTGTCATTCACATGGACGGGATTCGTAAGGTCTACGACACCGGCAAGGTCAAGGTCGAAGCCCTCAGGGGTGTAGATCTCGAAGTCCAAGACGGTGAGTTCGTCGCCATTATCGGACCCTCGGGCTCTGGCAAGTCCACACTGATGAACCTCATCGGTTGCCTCGACACTCCCACCGGAGGCACCTACCGACTCAGCGGTGAGCTGGTCGCGGGTCTGAGAAAAGAGCAGCTTGCCGCCATCCGCAACCGGCGTGTGGGCTTCGTTTTCCAGAACTTCAACCTCCTGCCTCAGATCACCTCCTACGAGAACGTGGAGATGCCGTTGCTCTTCGGCGGCATCTCCCGCCGCAAACGCAGGCAACGGGTCGAGGAATTACTCGACCGGGTCGGTCTTGGAGAGCGCATGCACCACAAGCCCACTGAACTGTCCGGTGGCCAGATGCAGCGCGTTGCTGTCGCCAGAGCCTTGGCCATGAACCCCGATATCTTGCTCGCGGATGAGCCGACAGGCAATCTCGATTCGTCCTCCGGCGGCGACATCATGGAGCTCTTCCAAGAGCTCTGGGAAGGCGGCCGAACCATGCTGGTCATCACTCACGATGCCGCCCTCGCCCGGCGCGCGCCTAGGCAGGTCGAGATTCGCGACGGCCTCGTCGTCCGCGACAACACCAACGGCTCGACCGACCTGATGTCTGATTCCATCGTCGACCGACCCATCGACTGAACGCGGCAGCTCTCATCGTAGGAAGGGGTATCTCCTGCTCTTGAAGCGGCCGGCACGGAGGAGGTCGAAAATGTGATATTCGGCACTGGCTTGACAGCGCTGTTTGGAGTATTCTTATGCCAGAACAACGCTGCGTCTGCGGCCTCTGTTCGCCGGTATTTCAGCCGGAGTCCTACCCGTAGTTTTCTAGTCACCTTTCAATCTTCCCCATCAGCCCATACCCAAGGGAGGGAGTACCATGTCGAATTCCGTCGACACCTTTCTGCAGCAGGTCGTTGCCAAGAATCCATCCGAGCAGGAGTTCCATCAGGCGGTGCATGAAGTCGTCGAGTCGATCTGGCCTGTCATCGAGCAGAACCCCAGATATCGCAGCGCCAACATCCTCGATCGCATCGTCGAGCCCGAGCGGGTGATCATGTTCCGCGTCCCCTGGACCGATGACAGCGGCAATGTCTACGTCAACCGCGGCTTCCGCATCGAGATGAACAGTGCCATCGGCCCCTACAAGGGCGGCCTCCGGTTTCACCCCAGCGTCAATCTGGGAATCCTCAAGTTCCTGGCCTTCGAACAGGTCTTCAAGAACAGTCTCACCACCCTGCCCATGGGTGGCGGCAAAGGCGGTTCCGACTTCGACCCCAAGGCGAAGAGTGATGGTGAGGTGATGCGATTCTGCCAATCCTTCATGTCGGAGCTGTATCGCCACATCGGTCCCAGCACCGATGTGCCCGCCGGCGATATCGGGGTCGGCGGTCGCGAGCTCGGTTTCCTTTTCGGCACCTACAAGAAGCTCGCCAACGAGTTCACAGGAGTCCTGACAGGCAAGGGCCGCAACTGGGGCGGCTCCCTCATTCGACCCGAGGCCACTGGTTATGGCCTGGTGTACTTCACCCAGGAGATGCTCGGTACCCGTGAGGATTCCTTCGAGGGCAAGCGCGTCCTCGTCTCCGGATCTGGCAATGTCGCACAGTTCGCCGCCGAGAAGGTGATCGAGCTCGGTGGCAAGGTGCTAACCCTTTCAGACTCCAACGGCACGATTCTGGATGAGGAAGGGATCGACCGCGAGAGGCTGGACTTCGTCATGGATCTGAAGAACAACCGGCGCGGCCGCATCAAGGAGTACGTGGAGCGCTACACGAATGCCACCTTTCTCGAGGGTGAGCGTCCTTGGGGGGTCAAGGCCGACGTCGCGTTGCCATGTGCCACCGAGAACGAAGTCAGTGGCGAAGATGCCAAGACACTGATCGACAACGGTTGTTTCTGCGTCGCGGAAGGGGCCAATATGCCTTCAGATCCAGACGCCGTCAACCGTTACCTGGATGCCCGGATTCTCTTCGGACCCGGCAAGGCCGCCAACGCTGGTGGTGTCGCGGTATCCGGTCTGGAGATGACCCAGAACGCCATGCGTCTGAACTGGCCGCGTCAGGAGGTCGATGATCGTCTGCAGATGATCATGCATGAGATCCATCGCACTTGCGTCAAGCACGGCAAGCAGGGAGACTTTGTAAACTATATCGACGGCGCCAACGTCGCCGGCTTCATCAAGGTCGCCGACGCCATGTTGGATCAGGGCGTCGTCTAGAGGAGGCACTCCAATACGGGAACGGGTTTTTCACGATCGCCGGTTTCACGACCTCATGCCCTTCCGGGTACGGGAGGTGCTGCTCGTTTCGTCCCCGTATGATGCCTTCATTCTCGAAGAAGACGGCCAACTCACAGAGCAGGTCTTCTTCGAGTACCGAGACGTCAGTCTTTCAGGGCCACCTCGTGTCACCCACGTGCCGTCGGGAGAGGTGGCCCTGCAGCG
>CAMYKI010000111.1 GCA_947258985.1 uncultured Acidimicrobiaceae bacterium | reverse complement strand
GACCTGCGGTGGGATCGGGCAACTGGTCCCAGCACGCCTTCGGGACTGCGGTCGACATCAATCCCTTCCACAATCCTTACCTCAAGAGTGACCTGGTTCTGCCCGAGTTGGCCTCCGTCTATCTCGACCGCAGTGATCAACGGGCCGGGATGATCGCCGATGGAGACCAGGTTGTGCAGGCGTTCGCCGATATCGGCTGGGGTTGGGGCGGGTACTGGAACAGCCTCAAAGATTGGATGCACTTCTCTCTCAGCGGCGGTTGAGATTCCGGGAACCGCCGCCCGCATAGAATCGTTTCGCGCACATGAAGCAAATCGCCATCATCAGCGTTGTTGCCCTCATCCTGGCTGCATGCGCCGGATCCGATTCGGAAACCTCGACCACGGTCACGACCTCGATCAGCACCACGGCTCCGCCGGCATCCACGACGACGACCAGCACTGCGCCGGAGACGACCACGTCCTTCACGGCAGTTCATACCCCGTCTACCGCCGCATGGGGAACCTGGACGTTGATCCTGGCGTCGATCGAAACTGGTGCTGTCGGTGGCGAAGACCGGGCTCAGGAAGTCGCCGACGGCATCGAAGGATCGGCCGTCATCTTTTCGAGCGACTTTCCGTCGCTCAACCCGGGTTTCTGGGTGGTGCACTGGGGCGAATTCGAGTCCGGTTCTGAGGCAAGCAACTGGTGTGCCGGCCTCGCCAACGCCTTGACGTGCTACCCGCGCTATCTCGGACGGTCCGTTTCTCCGCTGGCCGCTGATGGTCATGCCATGGTGGTCGACGGGCAGGCTCTGGTCATCGTCGACGTAGAAACCGGCGAGCGCCTGAAACTCATGGACCCTTACTTCAGCGGAGACGGGATGGGAATTGGGCGTATGGCCCTCCGAACCGACGCGGCCGCGCTGTATTACGCCGTCGGTTTTGAGGACTCCTGGTACTCGTGCGACTACTCGGACGGGCAGGTGTGGAGGCTGGACCTGGGGTTCGGTACGGTGACGGTGGTTGGATCCGGCCACTCGCCGACCATCTCGCCCGACGGTCGGTGGATGGCGGTCCTGCGGTCCGAGCAGTGCTTGCCGGATCCCGAAAACCCCGAATTCTGGGTCCTCACCCCGACCGACACGGTCGTGCTCTACAACTTGTCCACCGGAATGCCCATCGAGACTCGCCGGTGGTCGTTGGCCACCCCGCCGACCTCCTATGAGGATCCCCGCATGATCACATGGGCGGACTGGCGTTCGGATTCGCAGGCCTTGCTGGTGATGCTCCAGGCCGGAGATCTGTTCGAGGTGGGGCTCGATCAGGAGGGGCCGATCAACGAGGGCGCACCGGCGGCTGGAGGCATACGGGGGTCACCTCAGGCTCTGATCGGGGAGACCCTCTATATCGTTCGGGATGACACGCCGGAAGAATGGGGAGGATTCGACATTGTGGCCGTCGATCTCGTGTCGGGCGCTGAGGGCGAAGTCATAACGCAGACGGTCGGATGGCCGTATGTAGCGGCCGATACCACCCGGACCAGATTGATCTGGGGGTCCGACACACAGGTTGGGACCGCCACGAGCATGTTCTCCTTGGAGAACTACCTGGGAGGGTTCGCGTGGTGAACGTGACTAATACCAGGAGGCCCGCAGTGAAACGGCGAGCGATCATCATGATGATGGTGTTGGCGGTCTTTGTCGCTGCCTGCGATTCCGGTGGAGCAACCGGCGGAGGGCCGGTGACCACCGGGGAGGTCCCCGGAACGTCGGGACCTGCGACTAGCAGACCGTCGACGACCTCGTCGACCGCTCCCACCGGGGGACAATCCGTTGACATCTACCTTGTTAAGGATGCTTCGTACGCTGTGGCGGTGACCCGTACCGTGCCGGCCACGCCGGACGCACCCGGTAACGCCATCCGGGCCCTCATCGAAGGACCCACCGATGCCGAAACCGACGAAGGATTGTCGACCGCGATCCCGAGTGACACTCTCCTACTCGGGATCGTTATCGAGGACGGGTTGGCCACGATCGACCTGGGCCAGGATTTCGAGGCTGGGGGCGGGTCGTTGGCGATGCTGAGCCGGTTGGCACAGACCGTGTACACGTTGACTCAATTCCCAACGGTCGCCGCCGTGCAGTTCAAACTCGATGGACGGCCGATCACCGTCTTTTCGGGCGAAGGCATCCTGTTGGAGAAGCCGGTAACCCGGGGCGAATATGCCTCGGTTCTCCCGCTGGTGCCGATCCCGTCGGGGGCGACCCCCCGCTGGGTCCAGGCCGACCTCCCCTCGATGGCTGGAGACGATACTCGTCGGGCCACCGTGGTGCTGGTGGCAGACGACGACAACCTCAACGTAAGAACCGCCCCCGGAGTCGACAATCCGGTCTTGGGGATGTTCGCTCCCGGAATTGTGGTGAGCACCTCCCACAACACAACCCCGGTCGGGAACGAGCGGTGGAGAGAAGTAGCCACGCCGGCTGGATTCGGGTGGGTCAATGAGCGGTATCTGGCAGCCGTGGTCGAGGCAAGCACGTTCGCAGCCGACGGGCGGGTCGGCGATACCCTCGACGAGATGGCCGGGATCATGGTCGCCCTATCCGATCTGACTCCGGTCGTGTCGTGGCGGGGGCTGTACGTTTCCCACCACGATGACCCGGTCCGTTTCGGGAATCTCGTGAGACTCATGACCGATCCGACCACCTACGTATGGCCTTCGAAAGCCTTCGACGTCAACGATCCCGATTTTGCCGGCGAAATAACCGGCCGGACGTTTGCGGAAGAGAACGCAGTTAGCTTCGTCTCGGCCTATCTGGATACGGACACCGTGATCACCTTCAACGAACCAATCGAAGCGGGTAACGGCCGTTTGGCGGAGTACGCCATTCCGTTTGAACTGGCCGGGTTCAACTACGTCGGTATCTACGACCCCGGCGACAATCCCGAATACGGTGGCCTGGACTGGACCATCTGGTATGTGTCGTTCGATTACGAGGACGGCGTTCCGGTCGTGGTCGGGCTTACCCTCGACCAGTGGTCGCCCTAGCGCCGCCGGCCGGCCAGCACTGTTTGGCGGGCATCGGGCATTTGGGCCCTTGGCGTGGGGCCGTGTTCACCGGGCCCCGATGTAGTCCTCCAGGTAACCGATTCGGAATTCCTGCTCCTTGGTCTTGTGTTTGACCAGGTCACCGATGGAGACCACCCCGCAAACGCGGTTGCCGTCTACCACCGGGAGGTGGCGGATGTGCCGGTCGGTCATCATGGCCAGGGCCTCGTCGATCTCCGCTCCGACCTCGACGACAACAACCGGGCTGTTCATCACTTCCTGAACAGCGGTTGCTTTTGCGGTGCGACCTTGCAGGGTGATCTTCCGTAGATAGTCCCGTTCCGTGAAGATTCCGGCGATGTCGTCGCCTTCCATGACCAACAGAGATCCGCAGTTGTTTTCGACCATCTGCTCAATGGCTTCGTACACCGTGGCGCTGGGGCTCACGCCGATCACTTCGTTTCCCTTTTCCTTGAGAACCTCGGACACACTTGCCATACGAATCTCCCTCAGCGAACAAGAAAGAGGGTACCCAATGAAACCCCGGCATGACGGGACCTCCGGTTGCTAGGTTCGTCTGACCAAGTCCAGGAGGGAGATGCCGTGGCCGAACGGGACTATCGCACCGAGGAGCTGATCGTTCATTGGGATTCGAGTCGCTGCGTTCACACAGGGATCTGTTTGCGTTCCCTCCACCAGGTTTTCACTGCCCAACATCAGAATCAAGGCATCAAACAGGGCAATGTCTTCAACCGACAGCGAATCCACCATACGCGCCGAGATCGAGCGAATATCCCTTTCCACTGCGGCAACCGCAGCACGGAACTCTGCAATCTCGGCATCGATGTCTTCGACCGCTCGATCCGGAATGGCCTCCAGGTTAGCCATTGGATACACGACCCGTGCTACCCCGACCGCGGCACCCGGCGTAGCCGATACGCCTTTGAGGGCATAGCGGGACTCATCGGATTGCTGCAACAGACGATTGATTTCACCGCTGGCGCCGGCGTGACTGATGGCACCTGCCAACTGAGCCGCCAGCGTAAACAGAAAGGTTTCTTCCTGTTCGGCAAAGCGGCGTCGTTCGCGTTGACGCACAACCAGAACACCCAGTACATGCCTGTGCTGGATAATTGGAACGCCGAGAAAGCCGTGAAAAGGCTCTTCGCCGATTTTACTGGTAAACACATAGGCGGGATGATCCGAGGCATTATCAAGATTCAGCGTCTCCTCACGACGTGCTACCAAACCGACCAGTCCCTGCCCGGCCCTTAAACGCACTTCGCCCACGGCATCAGAGTTATAACCGTCGGTCGCCATCAGTACGATCTGGTCAAGCTTGGAGTCGAGAAGATAAACCGAACAGACATCCACCACCATCGCCTGTTTGACGCGGCTGACAATAATCGAAAGTGCGCGCGGCAGATCCGGCGCTCGATTCACTTCCTGG
>CAMYKI010000110.1 GCA_947258985.1 uncultured Acidimicrobiaceae bacterium | reverse complement strand
CGCCGGCATCATCGACCGAGCCTCCGGCACCGGTCGGCGTCGTGGCTCCGCCCGAGGATTCCGTCGATAGCCAGACCGACGACGACGAGGCCACGAGCGCTGGGATCACCGACACGGATGAGCCGGTGGAACCGCTCCGGGTTCGCATCCCCGGCATCGAAGTGGACGCTCCCATCATCGATTTGGGCCTCAATCCGGACGGCACGCTAGAGGTACCGTCCGACTTCGATGACACCGGTTGGTACACGGGGCGCTCGGTTCCCGGTGAACTGGGTCCGAGCGTCGTGGTTGGCCATGTCGATTCCACCAGAGGACCGGCCGTGTTCTTCCGTTTGCGGGATCTCGAGGTTGGCGACCGTATTCAGATCGACCGATCTGATGGTTTGGTGGCCTGGTTCGAAGTGACCGAGACCATCCTGGTGGACAAGGACGAGTTCCCGACAGACGACGTCTACAACGCCACCGAAACACCGGAGCTGCGTCTGATTACGTGCGGGGGTGGTTTCGACCGCAGCGAGCGCTCCTATCTCGGCAACCTCATCGTCTACGCCGAGCACATCGGCAACTATGAACCTCCCCCGACCGATGGGGCCACATAGAGACCTGCGCTCCTCCCGACGGAGCCTCATACCGGCAATCCTGTTCTTGCGTAGACCAGGTCGCATATGCGACCTGGTCTACGCAAGAACGGCCTGAGAACCAGACACAGATTCGAGTCGACCGCCTTTCCAACTTGACATAGACTGAACGTTCATTCATAATGAACGAATATTCAGTCATTCAAGAGGAGTAACCAACATGACCTGGACAGCAGCTGATATCCCGGACCTCAATGGCAAGGTCGCCGTCGTCACCGGAGCCAACAGTGGGCTCGGCCTCGAGACCACCAAGGCCCTGGCCGGCGCCGGCGCCCACGTCGTGATGGCAGCCCGCAATCAGGAGAAGGCGGCGGCGGCCCGCAGCGAGATCCTGGCCAACTACCCCGACGCCTCGCTCGAAATTGTCGAGTTGGACCTCGGCTCATTCGACAGCACCAAAGGCGCCGCGGCAGGCATTGCCGCCAACCATCCGAAGGTCGACATTCTCGTCAACAATGCCGGGCTCATGGCGATGCCAGAACAACGGACCGCCGACGGCTACGAGATGCAATTCGGTGTCAACCACCTGGGACACTGGTTACTCACCGCCGGGCTGCTGGAGCCATTGCTCAGGGCCGACGGTGCCCGAGTCGTCACCGTGACCAGCACCGCCCACCTGACCGGTCGTGCGATCGACCCGGACAACGTGAACATGGACGACAGTTACTCGGCCTGGGGAGCCTATGGTCGCGCCAAGCTGGCCAACTTCCACTTTGCACTCGGCCTGCAGCGTGAATTTGACGACCGCGGGCTGAAGACACTGAGTCTCAGCGCTCACCCCGGGCTATCCCACACCAATCTCCAGGTGAACACAGTCGACCAAGGCGGTGGCGGCCGCTCGGGCCCCTTCTGGGCATGGATGGCCAGGCACACCGGAATGCCGGCGGAAAAGGGGGCGCTGTCGCAGCTTCGTGCAGCGACCGATCCGGATGCCAAGGGTGGCGAGTTCTACGGACCCCGCTGGGGCAACAATGGCGCCCCGGTCCGCAAGCCGATCCTCCGGCGAGATATTGACGACGGCATCGAGAAGCTGTGGCTTGTGTCGGAACGCGAGACGGGCGTGACGTTCGACTTCGACTCGGCAATGGAGAGGACATGACAGCAGCGGTCGATCGACCGGCAGCAATCCGCAAGGCGCTACGCGACCTTGTCGCCGAGCGAGGGTTCCACGGAGCGTCGATGGGCGCAGTCGCCAAGGAGGCAGGTGTCGCCACCGGTACCGCGTACGTCCACTACGAGTCCAAGGAAGAACTCGTGTATGCGGCGTACTTGGAACTAAAGGCGGATCTGAGCGCCGCGGTATTGGCCGACTTCGATGAATCTGCAAAGCCGTTCGAAGCATGGCGTCACATACTCACCGCGGCCTACGAGTACCTGGCAGAAGAACCGGAGCGCGCTCGGTTTCTCACCCAGCTCGAGGAATCCCCGTATTACGAGGAAGCACATTCGAGGCTGATGGCCGCGGGAGACCCTCTGTACGACGCGGCCAAAGCCGAGGAGATCGCCGAGCTCCTGGTGCCGCTGCCAACTGAGGTCGTCTACGCACTCTCCTTCGGGGTGGCGGTGCGGCTCATCGCAGCCGGTGTCAAGCTCAAGGCGGAAGAAGTCGATCTGCTCGTCGACGCCACCTGGAGAGCGGTCACAAAGCGGCATTGACCCACCGCTCGCTCTTGCGAGCAGAACCCACAGAAGCACACGGCCATGGCCACCCCTGGGTGACCTCGCCTAAGAAACTGAGAAGAGACACGAAATGAATCCCGATACAAGCACGACAATGATTATCAATTTCACAGCAGCAAACGTTCTCGACCAAAGCGGCAAGACGTTCTTCATCACCGGCGCCAACACCGGAATCGGCTTCGAGGCCGCCAAGGTCATCGCCGGCAAGGGAGGTCGAATCCTCCTTGGGTGTCGTAGCCCGGAGAAGGGCAAGGATGCCCTGGCTCGGATTGCCGTTGCCCATCCGGGTGCCGATGTCGAACTGGTAGAGATCGACCTCGCCGACCTCGCTTCGGTGCGCAAGGCGGCTGAGGTCGTTGCGCAGGAGCCGAAGCTCGACGTCCTGGTCAACAACGCCGGCGTCATGTGGAACCCGAAGACGATCACCAAGGATGGTTTCGAGTCGCAGTTCGGCATCAATCATCTGGGGCACTTCGCTCTCACCGGCCTTCTTCTCCCCCAGCTCGAGGCGACCCCGAATAGTCGTGTCGTGACGGTTTCCAGCAACGGTCATCACCTCGGCGACGGCGACCTGTTCTGGGACGACATCAATGCCGATCGCGAGTACCACCCCCGGAAGCGCTACTACGCCAGCAAATTGGCCAATCTGCTGTTCACGTACGAACTCGACCGGCGTCTGCAGGGCCGAGACTCCTCAACCATCGCAGTCGCGGTGCACCCCGGAGGATCGGACACCGAACTCGGCCGTTACGTGACCGGGGCTTTTGGCATGTTCATGCGGCTGGGGCAACCGCTGATGCGACCCTTCATGAACACGGCGGAGCAGGGAGCCTGGCCGACGGAGCTTGCCGCAACCGCACCGGGCGTCATGGGCGGCCAGTACTTCGGGCCCGGCGGCCGTGGCGAGATGTCCGGACCGGCCGAGCAGGTCGATTCGAGCGAAGCCAGCAAGGACCTCGAGAAGGCGAAGCGTCTCTGGGATCTGTCGATCGAGATGACCGGAGTCGATCCCGCGATCTGAGAGCTGGTGGCGTGGGCGCAGACCGGCGTTGTCACCGGATACGGCAATGACTCGGCGTGATTCCTGTTCGTGCGTATTTGCCAGGGCGCAAGAACACGAGCCGCCAGGAAACACCGTCTGCGGACGTCCAGGCGGCGACTGGGTTGTCTGCTTCGTTGTACATCACCGGACCGACCGCCCGGTATCCGTCACCTCCAGCGGTCATGGCGTCGAGGCTCCCGTCGAACCCGAACCGGTCATGGTTCAGCGCAACGGTGGTTTGTGTCCGCGAGTTCAGTCACCCCCAGTTCACGGTTAGCGGAGCGATATCCCACGGCGTGGTCGCTACCGGGCACCGCGCTCGAGTAACGCTCGCTCCCGACGGACGGTACGAAGCCCGCTCGGCGGCATTCGTGGAGGTAGACCCGCTGGGCGTATCTCCTCCCAGCCACCAGAATGGACGACTAACTCCAGAAAGGACATCGCATTGCACCGGATTCCGTCACTGCTGGTGCGCGTCGCTCTCGCTGCGTTATTGGGCGCAAGTATCGGCTGGAGCGCTCCGACTCCAGCGCGCGCCGATCTCGACGGTATCGTCACCGATTCGGTGTGCGGAGCCGACATAGTGTTTTTGGGCGCTCGAGGTTCGGGGCAGTCCTACGACCCAAACCAGGTGTCTGACTACGGCATGGGCCCTCAGCTCGGCGCCGTGTACGACGGAATGGTCGCGGCCCGGCCTGCCGGCACCTCGCTCGTTGCCGTTGCCGCCGATGACGACTATCCGGCGGTCGATGTGGGTCTTGGCGTCCTTACAGGTGCCTACGAGGCCAGCGTCTTGCAGGGAGTCGACGAGATAGTCTCGAGTTTGCGCCAGCTCGAAGCGTGCGAATCGGCCGTCGGGGGTTACGTGCTTGCGGGCTATTCACAGGGCGCCGACGTCATTCGGCGAGCCACCGAGCAATTGCTACCCGACGAGTTGGACCGGGTTAACGCCGTCGTTCTGCTGGCCGATCCCTGGTTCCACCCCTACCGCGACCGTGACGCGGTCCTGCTTGGGGATTCGCACGAATCTGGATGTGCTTCGGAGAGTGCATGCAACCAGCACGGTGTCCTCAACTTCTTCTCGAATGACAGGCCCGGCCTACATCCGCAAATCCAACTCCGCACAATCGCCTTGTGCATGGCGGGCGATATCGTCTGCGATTACCCGCAAGCATGGCTTGACCCCGAGGTGCACATCAACGGGTATCAGATGGTCGCCGCCGAGGCGGGGCCATTGGTGTGGGAGGTCATCGCGGCACACAGTGGCGTTCGGTTTGTGGATGTTGCCGATTCGGTGTTTGCGGATGACATCGAAAAGGTGGCTACGGCCGGGGTGACACGAGGCTGCAATCCCCCCATCAACGACCGGTACTGCCCCGAAGACTTCGTGACCCGAGGACAGATGGCAGCATTCCTCAACCGCGCCCTGGCG
>CAMYKI010000109.1 GCA_947258985.1 uncultured Acidimicrobiaceae bacterium | reverse complement strand
TGCTGGGAGGGCTCTGGGATGTGGTCGACGACGCGGGCGAGGAATTCGAGGACATCCCAGCGGGCGACGGCCTGAGACGGCCGGGTCTGGCGCGAAGGGACGCCCGCCCATCGCGTTGCGCACCAGCGAACCCAACATCCGCTCCGCATCGATCATCGAGGTTCCTCCGCAGTTCGCCGGCAACGCTACCACTCGACCGGAGATCCAAAGACCGCGGTCCCGGCCGGTCCAACACGCTAGACTAGAGTCCTCGTCACGAGCGCCGGTAGCACAATGGATAGTGCACCAGACTTCGGATCTGGCGGTTCGGGGTTCGAGTCCCTGCCGGCGCGCCATAAGCTTCTTTGTTTCAACCACTTAGAGATGTGACGCCGATGTTTCCGCGAGCGTCTCGCTTAGGGGTCCACACCTCTACGGTCTGTAACACCTTCAAAGCCTCTCTCCTCAGCACAGGCCGCCGCCTCACCACGTACCAGGTTGGTCTCCCTTATCGATGTTTCTCCTCGCAGTTGGACCGCTTTTCGGGATCAGCAAGCTCATCGGCGAGAAGAGAACAAGGCGAGTAGAGGAATGGCTCCTGCGAGCATTCACTGCCACTCTCGCGGCAACCAGGATGCGTTGGACTCTGCCGCTCGCTTTCGCTTCGCTTGCACTCGGTCGTACGTCATGCAACACAGGGCTCAAATTGACAGAGCAAGCCGCCCCGCGCTACGCTGATGTCAGCAAATTACCACTGAAACATATGTTTTTTGGGTCGTTCTCCGAACGACTCTCCTATGAATAGACTCGAAGGGGTGTCCGTCAATGGCGTGGAAACTTTGGAGCCGCGGTGCGGCTCGTCAGATGAACTGGGCGGGGCGGTGTTGGAGAATCTTGGTGCTTTCGTTAGGAGTCGCAGTAGGATCTACGGGAGTGGTTCGAGGGCAGGGAGTCCCCTTGCCGCTCGGTACCGTACACGATCCGGTACCGCTGAACATGCCAGGTGTAGATTGCAGCTACCTCGACGGGATTGATAGCGACACGTCTCCGGGAACGTCCGGGCCGACCCAGACGTGCTACAGCCGGACGGTTACCGGTTGCACCGATGTCCCGAACCTCACCGCCGAGATCCGAGTGACGAACAACCCCGGCACCGACGGCACGATCCTCTTTTTCTCTGCCACGGGTGGCCGTGTCTTTTGGGCTCCGCCCTACGATGAAACCGATCCGGACGGACCCAACGGTGTGCAACACGAACATCAGCTGCATATCGATCTCACAACCGGTGCGAACGACTACCGTCTCGTGGAATTTGCTTTTCAAGGTACTTGGAAGGATGCCTTGCAGGGTCAATCAACAGGGCAATTGCTTCTTGCTTGCCGTGTGGCGACATTTGTCGACTGGGTCGAGACGAAACTGCAATTCCACGCGCCCGGTACACCGTTCTGCGCCACCGGCCAGTCCGGGGGAGGCAACCAATTGGCCTATCCTCTTACCCACTACGGCCTAGACAGCAAGTACGACGGCGTCGTCTTTACGAGCGGCCCTCTCTACAGCGATCTGCAGAAAGCGTGTGGAACCTCGTGCGATTTCGTCCCGCCCGACGTGGACTATCCGTACCCGAATACGATCGATGGCTGCATGAAGGCCTCCAGCCGTTGGGGTGTCGATCAGTCGTATGGTCAGCCCGATTCGCCTACCTTCCAGTTTGAATGCAGCGAGTTCCGGGGCGATTTCGAAGCCAGCGAAGAGTGTGGTGAAACAAACTTCACGATGGGTGCCCCCTGCATGCAGCACCGGCACGAGAATCCCGCAACCCAGTTCGACGAGGTGTTCTTTGACAACAGTATCGCTCTCGATCCAGGGTTGGACTACGATTACGGGGACCTTGAGGTGAGGTTCTTGTTCGGAAGTCTTGATTTCGGCCCAGCGCCTGAGCAGCAGAGGTTCTTCTTCGAGGCAGTCGATCACAATTCCGGGGTGCCTACCCGAAACCAAGTTATCGGCGTTGGGCACAACCTACCGAACGATCCAGATGGTCGGGACGAGCTCCTAGCTGACCTGTTGGAGGTCTGCGTCCCATGACGCGCAGAAGGTCACACAAGCGACTATGGAGATTAACAACGTGGCGAAGAGAAAACTTCTAGCGGCCCTCAGGCGGCCGATGTACTTTTGGAACGTTACAGTCGGGTTCAGTTTGACACTAGTCTCACCGTTGCTCGCTGCCGATGTCCTCGGCGGTGCCGCGGGTCTCGAAGTGCAAGGGGTGCGGTGCGCGAATAGCTCCACCGGCACAGTCGTCTCGTCTTCAGAGACCACTACCGAATGGGACTGTCTTTCCCTGGGTCTCGAAGCGGAGGCTGGGGACCGGGTGACGGCGACAGTCGTCGGCCGGGTTCCTCAAGAGAGTTCGATGGCGAGTGTCGCTCCGTTGTTCGACACCACGGAGATCTTCGAGGAAGGGGACGGCTTCGCAGCGGCAGATTTCGACCTCGACGGCGACCCGGACATCTTGATGGCGGATGACTTCCAGTGGCTCGAACAAGTCGCGGGCGACCCGCCGTCGTTCTTGGCTCACCTTTTGGACAAGCCCGCCGGTGAGTTTGGCGCAATCGAAGCGCTGGCGGCTGACATGGACGGTGACGGTCGGCCGGACGTTGTCGGAACCTTTTTCTTCGCAGCTTCGATTGAATGGCAGCGGAACCTGGGCGGAACACCCCCGACTTTTGAACGCTTTACCGTTCATCGCGATGCGGGGTGGCGCCCCTGGAGGATCGAGGAGGGCGACCTGGATGGTGATGGCGACACGGACCTTTTGAGCTGGCGTCAAGATCTCGACGGCGTCGGTCTTACCCGCCAACGCCTTGCCTGGCATGAGAACCAAGGCGCACAGTTCGTGACCCACGAGCTTTATGAGTCGGAATCCAACGTTGCCTTTTCAGAGATCGAGCCGGGGGTTGTCGATTTGGACGGCGACGGTGACAACGATATCCTGGCGGGGGATTGCAGTACTCTGCGCATGCTCTGGTTCGAGAATGACGGAGCTTCACCACCTGGTTTCGAGCTGCGAATCATCCAGGACGATGGGACGCTTGCCCCGTCGAGGTTTGCGGCGGAAGACCTCGACTTAGATGGCGATGTTGATGTGGTTGCAGAATCCAACGGGGAGGCCCGAATCTACGAGAATCTAGGCGGCAGCCCGATGACGTTCGCCATCCATGACCTGGCCGAACTCGGCGGGCAGTCTCCGGTCGTCGGAGACCTGAATAGCGATGGTCGTCCAGATATCGTGTTCAGGTCCTTTGCGGTCAAGGGGTTGCGATGGCTAGAGAACCGTGGCGATCTGAGTTTCGTTCTTCACAGCGTTCGAGAGGTAGATCACGATCTGACCGGTCCTCTACCGGTCGATCTGGACGGTAATGGAGACATGGACCTCGTGAGTTCGACGGACGCGACCCCCGTCGTCCGCATCGACGCGAAGACAACAGTCGGGGCGTGGAACTTTGGAACAGAGTCGAACGGCGTGACCTGCCGCAATCTTTCGACAGGACAAACCGTGCGCGAGCTGGTACCTGGGAGAACAGTCCATGACTGTGAGGCCATGGGCCTGTCAGTGGATCCCGGTGACCGAATCTTGATCTCGGTTCGCGGAGTCGTGGAGTAGGCCGTCTGCGGTTCCGCAGAGTTGGCAGTCGCTCCTGACTGCTTGCGAGAAGGACGAGTCCGCTTACAAACGAACTCATTTCCAAATGACCCAGAGGGATCTCATATTCGGCAGTCGAACCGCACTCGGCTAGGAGTGCCGTTGTACTGCAAAGCTTCTCCACGCTCGCGAATCCGTGGTGCACTGGTGGTGCAGTCGCAGCAACTCTTCCCGGCACTTGACCGTACTCCACAACGAAGCGTCCTCCGGAAGACTTCAAGACCTGGCATGGCTGAGTGTTGTCTTGCGTTGAGCGCAGTTGACACTAGTTGCCCTCCGATCAGACTTCGGATCTGACGGTTGGGGGTTCGAGTCCCTCCCGGCGCGCCAGAGGCTCCGAGGCCTTTGACAAGACACTCCAAGGCAAAGTGGGCGATATAAAGGTCCCGATGCGGCGATCCAGCACCAAGTTTCAAGCGCTCCTGTGCATTCTCCTCGGCGTCCTGCCAGCGGCCTCGGCTCTCGGCCAACCTCCGAACGAGATCCCAGCCGAGGCCCAGAGGCGGCTCGAGATGATCATCGGCGACTGGCAGTCGACCTGGGAGCACCTGGACGCCGACGGTAATGTCATCCACAAGAGCGAGGGCACCGAGAGCGCCCGCTGGACGATCGAGGACCGGGTGGTCGAGATGACCACCGTCGTCCCCGACCGGGGCTCCACCAGCAAGGCGCTGATGTTCTACAACCAGATCGAAGAGCAGTTCTACCTGATCTCGGTCGACCAGCGCGGCGACCTCTGGCTGCTCTCCGGCGGGCTCGACAGCTACGTGATCACCTCACGCCCGCACCGGCAGCCGGACGGGAGCGAGATGATGATCCGGTTTACCCACTTCGAGGACGACGACGATCACTTCCGGGCGGTAATGGAGTCCTCGAGCGACGACGGCGCCACCTGGACGAAGCGGACGCATCAGACCCTGGTACGGGTCAAGTAAGCGCTAGGGCTTGCGCGCGGCCCAGACCGAGACCACTACGAGGGGCAGGATCAGCAGCGGAGTGAGGGTGACTACCAGGAGCTGAGCCTTTTCGGACTCCGGTGGAAAGAAGAGGCAGATCAACCCGACCAGGGGGGGTAGGAATTCGCTTTCTTGCGCTGCGGGTCGGGGGCCGCGGGGTGAGCACGCAGCGGCGCATCGCGGGCTGCCTGGCGGCGATCAGGGGGCGG
>CAMYKI010000108.1 GCA_947258985.1 uncultured Acidimicrobiaceae bacterium | reverse complement strand
ACTTCTAGTAGTCGCCGCCTCGACGGTCACGGGACGATGACGTTGGGCGAGGCGAACGCCGTAATGGTTACGTGCAGCGGATCCTCGCCCGGCAACAGCGGCCCCAACAGGGTGAACTCGATGTCCGCCTCGAGGATCACGGTGATGCCGGCCCCATCGAGTGACCCGGCAACGCTGTGGCCGATGTCGTCGTTCCAGCCATCCTGATGCTCGAGATACGTGAGCGCCCGCTCCTCCGCTAGCGCCGGATCCAGTATGACTTCGCCGGTGTTGTTGAGGTGCTCCAGGTCGATGGCGGTGGCACCGGCTACGGCTGCAGCGTCCGCCATACCTGCCAGATCCTGACGCTCGGCGAAGACCCTCCAGGTATCGATAACGACCCCGGCAAAGGCGGCGATGACGAGGGTTAGCCCGATTCCCCAGATGGTTACAGACCCCGCTTGTCCCGAGGTCAATGCCCTTAAGTAACGCAAAGCAACACTCCCCTACCGATCTTAAGGGGTCGTGTCACGACCGGCAATGGTCCCCCCGGGCACCTGCCTCATACTGAGTGTCTCGCCAGTCGAGATTTCTATCAGACAAAATTGATACTAATGGATAATCTCTGATCAACGGCTCAGGATGAACTCTCCGAACCGGGGAACTGTAAAGGCGACCAGACCACGGTCGGGGCTGTATATCAGACCCTTCTTGAGAAGTTGATCGCGGGCGACCGACAGGTTCCCGGCCGGTTTGCCGAGATGTGCGGCGACTGCGCCGGTACCTACCGGCTCCTCCCCCAGTTCCGCCATTGCCTGTAGGTATTCCCGTTCCTTCGGAGTAGCGCGGTCGAGCCGGGTCCCGAAGAACCCGACATCCAGCTCACGTCTTGCCTCGACCGAGCCGAGTTGGACGTCCTCGAGGTCGATCGGGGATCGGTCGGCAACATCCCAGGTGTGCTTCCCGTAGGCCTGGATGAAGTAGGGATAGCCCCCGGACGCTTCGAGAATGGCGCCGACTGCGGCCGGGGTGAACTCGACCCCTAGACGCTGTGCCGGGACAACGAGAGCTTCGGTGGCAGCCGGCGTCGACAGGCTGTCCACCCTCCGATACCGAAACAGCCGTTCCGCATACGTCTTTGATTCTGAAAGCTCCTGCGGAAGATGGGGCAGACCCGCCCCGACAATGAGAACCGGGAGTTGCTGCTGGCTGATTTCGTGGAATGCTCCGACGATCGCACCGAGGTCGGCGTGGGGAAGGTCCTGCAGTTCGTCGATAAAGATGGCGACACCGGTCTGGACCGAAGCTGCCGCCTTCCCAACTTCGACCAGCAACTCGGTGAGATCTATCTCGTCATCGCCGCTGTCGGCGCTGCCGGGCTCCGGGTCGACTTCGAGCTTGAACGAAAAATCGCCCGAGGGCGAAGCGGTGACGACAAACGACTTGAGGATCCGCAGAAGCCGCTCAAATCGGTGCTCGAGCCGGTGACGGCGATTGAGCGACCGAAGCAGCAGATGAATCGCACGACCCAATCCCCCGCGCAACGAGATCCCGGTGCGACCTTCCAGCTTTGCCGTGGACCATTCATGCTGTTCTGCGAGGGACTGGAACTCGAGGAGCAGCACCGTCTTTCCTACGCCCCGCAAGCCGGCAATCATCAGCGATCGTTCCGGGAGTCCGCGCCCGACCCGTTCGAGGACGACCCGGAATGCATCGAGATCGCTATCACGTCCGGCCAGTTGTGGTGGCCGCACTCCGGCGCCAGGAGCATACGGATTGTGCAATGGGTCCATCAGCTCTTCTCAGCCCTTCTCAGCCCAATCTGATAAT
Source organism: uncultured Acidimicrobiaceae bacterium (assembly GCA_947258985.1). Lineage (GTDB taxonomy): Bacteria > Actinomycetota > Acidimicrobiia > Spongiisociales > UBA5794 > JAAETI01. Next base: position 3,041 of record CAMYKI010000108.1, on the reverse strand, counting down.
ACCTCATATTTGCTGAGATACAAGACCATCGTTGTGAGGACCCGACGAGACGTAGTCCCCCTAGTTCGTCACCCGATTAGTGCGACCAGCATCGCGATGGCGGGAAGGGCGCCCTGAATGAGTGCACCCCGCCAAAGCTTGCGGTTGCCGCCAACGAGAACAATGGCGGCGCCGATCATGAAGAGAGCGCAAAACACGAGAAGCTCGTCCCGGTCATCCCACAGCACCCAGGAACCGGCGACGCCTACGAACGACCCCACAGCGAGGAACAGGTTGTAGAAGCCCAGGTTGACCATGGCGAATCTCATCGTGTCTGCTTCGCCGGATCGCACAGCAAAGATCCTGTGTACTTCGGGCCGGCTCCACAGCAGGCTCTCCATCACGAAGAAGCCAACGTGGACCGCACCCGCAACGGCCATGAGCACAAGGGAGAGCGTGGGCATGGTCGAAGACTACAGCCGCGGGCTGCAACGACGCTGGTAACGTCTCTTCGGGCCTGTAGCTCAATAGGCAGAGCAGCGGACTTTTAATCCGAAGGTCGTGGGTTCGATTCCCACCGGGCCCACGCGTACTCGCCAAAGGCGAGTACGTTGGCAGTTGGCTTCGCCAACTGCAGGTCGCACCGGCCAAGCTCCGCCAGAAATGGCGGGGCCTCTTCCAAAGTCAGCAGCCCACTTCTGAGACTACTTATCCGACCAATACATCTGGGTGCCAGCGCGCAGGTCCCCGACACTCGACGGCGCCGATCGCCCGGATCGATACGTTGCGACTCGGTCAGGGTGCGATTGGGCGCCCCCATCGGCGGTTGGCGACCAGGAAGAGTTGAGCGTGGTCACGGGCAGGCAGCGGCCACGCATTCGACGGCAATCGCGACTACGCAGCCTCCAGGACGCGTTTCAATTCAGCGAGGTTCTCAGCCACCGAATGTCCGACGCGGCTCTCCACAACAGGGGTGATCAACCGCATCGCACCTTTGGGATCGACTTCGATTTCGTTGATGAGGCGCGTACCGCCGTCGACCTCGTCGAATTCGTAGGTCAACTGGGCCGGGCTATCTGCCAATCGTGCCCGCACCTCCAGACGCTCGTGGGGCGAATGTGCAGTAATCGCAACGGCCTCCCCAGCGCCGGCGAGCCCGTCTCGATATTGTCGGAAAGTAGTCCCCGCCTCGATCGGTCCTGCCGACATCTTCTTCGTCTTGACCACATCGCCATTCCACCGCGGTATGTTCTCGAGGTTCGCGACGAAAGCGAAAACCTCATCGACAGGTCTTTCAATCTCTACGGCTTTGGTCAATCTGATCATCATATTCCTTTCGTTCACGTTCCTTTCGTTATCGCTGCCTGTTGCGGATTCCCGATGACGGGAGGGTCGCGTACGAAATCCGAGCTACGGGGCACTGCCACCAACGAAGCTCCACCGGCAGGAACAACTTCATAGCGAAGAAACACCAACGGGGAGACCGATGGGCGAGCCAATTAATAGGAAGGGATGAGATGCCCTTTCGTGGGGCCGGGGGTTGTTTGCGGCTGGATGAGGTTGACGGCGGGCCAAAGACCCGCCGCCCAGGATTTGACCCGAAGCTCGTGGCTTCGATTCCCACCGGGCTCACGTGTACTGCGTCTCTTCTCCACAAGCGCACGGGGAATCGATGTGTTCACCTGGCTCGGATATCCGTACACTTCATTCATGACGACAGCCAAGGCGGATCGAACCCAGCCCGTTGCTCCAGGTCCGATTGCGGACCCTGTGCCGCATTAAACAGAGTCGGCTTGGCGTGCTCAACGGTGACCTCGCCACCGTTTCCGGCGTCGACCAGGAAACCAAGAGTCTGACGGTTCGACTGGATCGTGACCCCGAACCCCGGGAGCTGCCTGTCTGGTATCTCGAGCAGAGCCATGTCGACTACGGGTATGCGATGACCGGACACAAGGACCAAGGCGTCACCACCGACCGGACCTTCATAGTCGTTGACGGGGCTACCGATCGGGAATGGGCTTATGTGGCGATGAGCCGAGGCCGGCAAGACAACACCCTCTACCTCGCCAAACCCGAACCAGCCGATGAGCAATGCACCCACCTCACCCACCAAGACTCCCATGATGCCCTCGACGGTTTCACCGCCGCCCTTAACCGCACCTCGACCCAGACCGCCGCTATCGATCAAGCCGGGCCGACCCCCAGCAACGCCGTCGATCCGTTGGGCCCGCCGCCCCCGAGCAGTGATGTCGCCGCTCGGGTTGCCTGGCAGCTCGCCAAACGCCAAATCGAACGGGCCGAGGCTCAACGGGAAACGCAAGGTATCGACCTCGCTGCCGGCCGCTGACAACGACCACAGAACGTGGCGGCCCAATAACTGGGATCACCTCGATATTGCCGGTTATCGGACGCGGAAGGGCGCTCGATATCGCTCGTGGTGCGTGTCGTTCTGGGCGGCGGCGCGGCCTGACTAGGTGGCGGGGTTTGCTCGGCCTTTCCCGAGTTCCGTTCACGACCCAGCGCTTGACAATGACATCTTCGCCTCGATGGCCGGAATCTCGATCAGGTCGCCTGCTCGGCAGGCCTCTCGCTATGGCTGATTTCCAACCGGAGAAACGACTCGACGCCCAGCAGTCCGAACACCCTCCGCTGTCGGGAGGCCAGGTACGGCGCAGCTTCCGTCATCGGCACGATCGCAGGGGCAACCGTGTCGTAACGCACACCGTCGTGGTCGATGGCGGGAACGCGTAGCGCCGACTGCGGGTTCTGCCCCCCAACATCGAGAGGCTCGCGGTGTGCCGCGGGGCTGCTGGAGGGAGCGAGCAGGACGACTGCCCGGGCGCCCTGGAGCATGGTGGTGCGGGCGTGTTCGAGAGCGATCGTGGCCCCTTGCCCGGTGACCGACGGGTGCGTGACCCTGAGACGGCACGCACGTGTCGTGGAGACTTCGCTGCGCGAGCGCAGTCATCTGTCGGCGAATCTCTCGAGGCCGTCAAGGATGAGGTTGAGGGCGAACCCGAACTCGTCGTAGGCGGTGCGGTTGGAGCGGTGGAACTCAACGT
>CAMYKI010000107.1 GCA_947258985.1 uncultured Acidimicrobiaceae bacterium | reverse complement strand
GACGGCGGGCCAGGAAGCCATCTACACGCACCACTCCAAAACGACCAGGGTAGGGGCTGGCGTAGATCAGAGTGGCCGAAACCCGCCCTCGGAACGGTGGTGGATCGTCCCTGCCACCGGCCTTGGGGTGCCCCGTCGATCTATGAACTTATTTTGTTGTGCATAAGATCATATCGCGGTACCCCCGGATAATCCAGTGGTTCTGTGGTCAAATGGCGTCAACTGACCACTATCCGTAGTCGACTAGCGAAGGCCCTTGACCAGATCTTCGACCTTGCCGGGATCGATGTTCACCCCGGGGCCCATCGTCGAAGACACAGCGACCTTGCGTATGAAGCGTCCCTTGGCTGCCGCCGGACGCGCCCGGATGATCTCATCGGCGATCGAAGCGAAGTTGGCAGTCAACTGCTCCGCCTCGAACGACACCTTCCCGATCGGGACATGGACGTTCCCATAGCGGTCGTTGCGATACTCGACACGACCGGCCTTGAACTCCTTGATGGCCTTGCCGACATCCGGTGTGACCGTGCCGCTCTTCGGGTTCGGCATGAGTCCCCGCGGACCGAGGATCGAACCGAGCTTCCCTACGTGGGGCATCATGTCCGGAGCCGCAATGGCAATGTCGAAGTCCAGATCACGACCTGCCGAGATCTCCTCCGCCAGCTCTTTGCCACCGATGATGTCTGCTCCGGCCTCTTCGGCTTCAGCGAGCTTCTCGCCGCCGACGAAAGCAACAACGCGAATGTCCTTACCGGTGCCGTGCGGGAGACTCACGGTGCCCCGCACCAGCTGATCTGCCTTGCGGGCATCGATGCCGAGGGAGAAGACCGCGTCGACGCTCTCGTCGAATTTGGCGAACGACATACTGCGTACAAGCGCAACCGCGTCATCGGGTCCGTAGAGGGCGGTCTTGTCGTATTGCCGCTTGGCGGCGGCAGTGTTCTTGTTCTTTGCCATTTCCATACCTCCGTGGTCAGCGGGGATCGCTCCCCTCCCACATATCTGTTGTACGTGAGCTATGTCGCTCCCGTGCTAACGGTCCCATTCATGGGTACTAGTCGACGGTGATTCCCATCGAGCGGGCGGTTCCTTCGACGATCTTCATCGCCGCATCGATGTCGTTGGCGTTCAGGTCGACCATCTTGGTCTCAGCGATGTGCCGCACCTGGTCCTTGGTCACGCTTCCGACCTTCTCCTTGTGGGGCTCCGGCGAACCCTTCTCGAGCTTTGCGGCCTGCCGCAGCATGACGGCGGCCGGCGGTGTCTTGGTGACGAAGGTGAAGCTACGGTCCTCGTAGATCGAAATCTCGACCGGAATGATTGTTCCGGCTTGAGCACCCGTGGCGTCGTTGTATGCCTTGACGAAGTCCATGATGTTGACTCCGTGCTGGCCCAATGCAGGACCCACCGGCGGAGCAGGGCTTGCCTGCCCGGCAGGGATCTGCAGTTTGAGCATCGTCATCAGCTTCTTGCGGCCCATTGGTTAAACCTCGCTTGGTTTCAGTACTTGAGGATCTGGTCGAAGTTGAGCTCAACAGGGGTCTCTCGACCAAAGATGTCGACGAGAACCCGAACCTTCGACTGATCGACGTTGATGTCTTCGATAACGCCGTTGAAGTCGGCAAACGGACCTTCGACAACCCTGATGGTCTCTCCGACCTCCCAGGCCGGCTTGAAAGTCGGTTCCTTCTTCTCTGCTCCCGGCTCCTCTTCCTCGCGCACGCCGAGGATCCGCTCAACCTCACGTCGTGACAACGGCGTCGGCTTGGAAGCCGACCCGACGAAGCCGGTGACGCCCGGTGTGTTCCGCACCGCGTACCAGGTGTCGTCGTCCATGTAGAGGCGAACCAGGATGTAGCCGGGGAACTTCTTGCGCTGGACGGTGACCTTGCGGCCCGCTTTGAACTCGACAACCTCTTCCATGGGAATGACCACGTCGAACACGCGGTCTTCGAGATGCATCGACTTCACGCGAGTCTCGAGGTTGGCCTTGACCTTCTTCTCGTATCCCGAATACGAGTGCACGACATACCAGCCGCCGGGTAGGTCATACGGACTCGCCGGCGTCACAGGTACGACGACGTCGGCATCTTCGGTGGAGTCCTCCTCCACGTCTGCGTCGGCCTCGGGGGCTTCGGCGACCTCAGCGGGCGCAGCCTCCTCGGGCGAAGCCTCGGCGACCTCAGCAACGTCGGCGGCCGCAGCCTCCTCGGGCGAAGCCTCGGCGCCCTCAGCAACGTCGGCGGCCGCAGCCTGTTCGGGGACGGCCTCGGTCGGCGTCTCTTGACTTTCGGGAATCTCCAGTGTCATTACTACACCGCGTCGAGCAGTCTGAGGATGGAGTTCTTCAGACCAAAGTCGAGAGCGAAGGTATAGGCGGTGACGACTGTAGTGACTACGAGAACCACGATGGTGAAGGTCGTGGTTTCTTCGCGTGTCGGCCAGGCCACCTTCTTCAACTCCTGACGAACCTCGCGGAGGAACTGGCGGAACCCGACGCGCTCGCGCTTGCGCTGCTGCGGTGCAGCCTTGCGTCTCTTCTTGGCGCGCTCTTCCTCCTTCGCCTGGAGGCGTCGCATCTCTCGGTTCACGTTCAGTTCCTTCCTAAGGGAGCAGGGGTGGCGGGATTCGAACCCACAACCTACGGTTTTGGAGACCGTCGCTCTAGCCAGTTGGAGCTACACCCCTCAACATAGGCCTCGGGCCCGGCCGGGAGTATATGAGGTCGAGGGCCTAAGTGTAAACCTAGTAGCCGAACCACGCAGCCGAACCGCTAAATAATCCCCCGAGATTGGCGCCGGATGGCAACGGCGCCAGCGGTCGCGGCGGCAATGGCACCGGCGGCAGCAGCCACGCCGGCGAGGTGGGGCATTCGCCTGTCACGCACCGGTGGCTCTTCGGTTTCCGAGACGGCATCGGCCACCGCCGGGGCAACGCTACCGGGTGCCGGTTCAACAATGTCCGCCATTGCAGCAAGACGCCTGCGCAGCTTGCTGTAGCGGGAGAGCTCCGCCTGGCATGCGAGGCATGTCCTGACGTGGCCGCCCAACCGACTCGGGAGGGACGCCTCCGCGGTGGACGGAGCGAAGGACCGCACAACCATGCAAGTTGCCTTCATGCCCTTGCCTCCACATCAGACCACAAATCAGTTCGCAGCTGCTTGCGGCCACGGTGCAGACGCACCTTGGCCGCGGCGACGGTGATGCCGAGGTGCTCGGAGATCTCTCCGTGGCTCCATCCGTATACGTCCTTGAGGACGACGACGACACGTGCGGACATCGGCAGCGCCTCCATCGCTTGCCGAAGACGGCCCTGCATGGCTGCCGACTCGGCGGCCCGCTCCGGAGAGATCGACTCGGACACCGGTTCAGAGAACGACTCATCGATAGGGTCTGCGCGGTGGCGCGATTCCTTGCGGCGTTGCGTCCATGCCGCGTTCACGACAATCCGGTGGATCCATGTCGAAAACTTGGCGTCGCCGCGAAACTTGGAAAGGGCCCGCCAGGCGCGCACAAAGGCTTCCTGAGCTACGTCCGCAGCCATCTCTCGATCCGCAGTCAGCCGCAGTGCCAACGTGTACACCTCGTCTTGATGGATTCTCACCAGTTCGGAGAACGCCGCCCGGTCACCGGATTGGGCTCGCAACAGCAGCGTCCCGTCATCTGGTCTGACTCCACCTTGCGTCATCTGGTTACCCGCCCAATCTGGCTACGCAAATGCCGGTGACAAGGTCCTCGTTACCAGAACGAACCTTGACCGAGACCTGGGCGTCGACCTCGTCCAGGGCGGCATCTCGCACCGTGGCCGTGACAGTGGCCTGGGTGCCGGGAAAGAGCGGGTTGCGGAACCGCAACTTGGCATGGGCAACCGGATCCGGGCGACCGGATCCCGAGGTCACGGCTTGCGAAGCCCAGGCTGCCATCAACAGCCCATGCGCCACCGTGCCCGGCAGGCCGGCGCCACGTGCAGCGTCGTGATCGAAGTGGATCGGGTTGTAGTCCCCTGACGCGGCGGCGTACTTGACCAGGTCGAGCCGACTGGCGGACTTGGACAGACTCGGCAGGTCTTGGCCGACACCGGGCCACGGTTGGGGTAGCGGCACATCGTTCAGCTCGCGCTTCCAAACCGGGGGCTCGGTTCTCTCATCCTCCGCCGGGGTGTTGCTCGCCTCCCCCATCAGGAACGTCGAGACCGAATCGAGCAGCCTCTTTCCGTCATTCGTTTCGACTTCCGCAAGGAAGGTGACAAAGAAGCGTCCCGAGCGTTCGCGTACCCGATCCACGCGACCGGTAACCGTGACGGCGGTGCCGACGACAAGTGGGGCGTGCCAGGTGAACGACTGGTCGACGTGGACGAGGATGCCGGTAAAGGGTCGCACGCGGGAATCGTCGAGGAAGTGCGGAGCGGCGACGAACAGCAGCGCCCCGGCATACGAGGGCGGTGCGTGCTCGAGCCACCGATCGGGTTCGTCTCCCGTCGCGGTCGCGTACTCCCCCACCTTCTCCGGGGAGATGCGCAACTGGTACGGGCCGTACGCGGCGCCGGTGACTTCCTCGAGACTCATGGGTGCGGAGCGTACCGTCCGGATCTTCCGCGCACTAGGAATTTGCATACTCGGAGCGAATAGCCGTGGTCGGGGGGCATAAAGATCGAGAAAGGGTTCGGTGGCAGTACAATCACTGGTGCAGTAAGACCCGGTAAGGGCCACACACCCCAATAGAGACTCAAGAAGGAGCCACAATGGGCAGACTTTTCAGACCCAGGACTTTGTTCGTAATCGTCCTGGCAGCGGCGATCGCCTCAGCTGTCGCAACCGTCCTCAATCAGAAGCAGCGGCTCGAGGTCATGGACGTCGCCGAGCGCCGTCAGTATCTCGGAGACAAGCTGAGTGGACGCATGACAGATGAGCAGATCGACAAGCTCGCAGCCGCGATATCCGAGAAGCTCGACGCCGGCAAGGAACTCACAGA
>CAMYKI010000106.1 GCA_947258985.1 uncultured Acidimicrobiaceae bacterium | reverse complement strand
CGCTGTACCGCACCCTGTGTGGGGTTCGTCACGCCCGTAGCCTACGCCCAGGATGTACGTGATACGGCGCTATTCCTCGAGGGCAAGGCGCAGGACGTGGTCGAGCGCTGGGTCCAAAAGATGGAAGCGGCCTCGCAGCGACTAGAGTTTGAAGAGGCCGCGCACCTGCGTGATCAGATCAGTGCGCTACGCGCGGTGCAGGAAAAGCAATATGTCAGCGGCGAGCGCGGTGATCTGGATATCGTTGCCGTGGCCAGTGAGGGCGGGGTGGCCTGTGTGCAGCTGTTCTACGTGCGCCAGGGCCGCAACCTGGGCAACAAGAGCCTGTTTCCGCGATCGGGCGATGGCGCCGAACCGGGTGAGATTATCTCGGCCTTCATCGCGCAGTACTACCTGGGCAAGGCGGTACCGCAGCAGATCCTGGTCAACGTCGAGCCGGATGACAAAGCGGTGCTCGAGGAATCTCTCAGCCTGCAGGCAGACCACAAGGTGAGGATCCAGTCGAAGCCGCGAGGCGAACGCGCACGGTGGCTGAAGATGGCCCAGGACAATGCGGCACTGGCACTGGCCTCACGCCTGGCCAGCGCCGGTAGTACGCGTATGCGCCTGACGGCTCTTCAGAAGGCGCTGGAGCTTCCTGAGCCGCCGCAGCGTCTCCTGCCTCCGCGGTTTCGACCGCGGTGCGGGTGCGTGTCTTCAGTTCAGACCGCAGAGCCCGGTTCTTCTGACGAGCCGCCTCGTTCTGGCGATTCCGCTTCTTCTGTGATTCGATGTTGGCCATACGAAAAAAACCTCTGGGGGTTGGAGGGACGGCGAAACAATAGCATCGTGGCCGACCAGGTACAATGCCATCCCTCCCGGAGTCCAATGACCGATCCAACGCGCATCCGCAACTTCTCCATCATTGCCCACATCGACCACGGCAAGTCGACGTTGGCGGATCGCCTATTGGAGTACACAGGTGCGGTGTCCGAGCGCGACATGCGCGAACAGTTGCTTGACACCATGGACATCGAGCGCGAGCGGGGTATCACCATCAAGGCCAACGCGGTGCGGCTCGAGTATCGGGCACGGGACGGGGAGACTTACACGCTAAACCTCATTGACACTCCAGGACACGTGGATTTCTCGTATGAGGTCTCTCGCAGTCTCGATGCCTGTGAGGGAGCGCTGCTGCTCGTTGACGCAGCTCAGGGCGTCGAAGCGCAGACGCTCGCAAACGCCTACCTCGCTATCGACAACGGCCTCGAGATCATTCCCGTCGTCAACAAGATCGATCTTCCGTCGGCGGAGCCGGAGCGAGTATCCGCCGAGCTTCTCGGGATACTCGGTGGCGATCCCGACGACGTCATCCACGTATCGGCGAAGAGCGGGACCGGCATCGAAACCCTGCTGGAAGCCATAGTGAGCCGGCTTCCGCCCCCCGACGGCGCCGCCGATGAGCCCTTGCGGGCCATGGTGTTCGACAGCTATTACGACACCTACAGGGGCGTGGTGTGTTCCATTCGAGTGGTCGACGGCGATATCGAGGGCGGTGAAGCGCTCCGCTTCATGGCGACCGACTTGACCGATGCCGCCGACGAGATTGGCGTATTGCTTCCTGAGGCGACTCCGGTCAAGCGCCTCGGCCGTGGTGAAGTTGGCTATCTGATTACCGGCGTCAAGGAGATCGATCTGATCCGAGTGGGCGACACGGTCACCGATGCTGCGACATCGGCCGCCGCCGCCTTGCCGGGCTATGAGGAGCCCAAGCCGATGGTCTTCTCGGGCTTGTTCCCAACGGACGGTGATGACTTCGAGCGGCTCCGCGAGGCACTAGAAAAGCTACGTCTCAACGACTCATCGCTCGTGTATCAGCCTGAGACTTCTCGCGCTCTCGGGTTCGGATTCCGGTGCGGCTTTCTCGGGCTGCTTCACATGGAGATCGTTCGCGAGCGACTCGAACGCGAGTACGACCTCGATCTGGTTGCCACTGCCCCGTCGGTGGAGTACCGGGCCCACCTCACCGACGGTACGACCATCCGAGTCAGATCACCGCAGGACCTGCCCGATGCCCAAGTGCTGGCCGACATCTCGGAGCCTTTTGTCAAGGTGATGGTGATCACACCATCCGAGTACGTGGGAACGGTGATGGAACTCATTCAGCAGCGGCGCGGGGAGATGGGTGAAATGACCTACCTCACGCCGGAGCGGGTTGAATTGCACTACCAGGTTCCGCTGGCGGAGATCGTCTTCGACTTCTTCGATCAGCTGAAGTCGCGTACCCGAGGCTATGCCTCGATGGACTATGAACCGGGCGACTACCGCCGTTCCGATCTGGTGCGGGTGAACATTCTTCTGAACGGTGTGCCGGTGGATGCCTTCTCCTCGATAGTCCACAAGGAGCGGGCCTACCGATACGGGCGGGCAATGGTGGAGCGCCTGCGCAAGCTGATCCCGCGGCAGTTGTTCGATGTGCCGGTGCAAGCCGCAGTGGGCAGCCGGATCATCGCCCGGGAGACGATCAAAGCGCAGCGCAAGGATGTGACGGCCAAATGCTACGGCGGGGACATCACCCGGAAGCGCAAGCTGCTGGAACGCCAAAAGGAAGGCAAGCGCCGCATGAAGATGGTCGGACAGGTCGAAGTGCCGCAGGAGGCCTTCATATCTGCCTTGCGGATCGATGAATGACTCAGCAACTCTCGACGATGCGGCAAGCGAACGGGCCGCATATGTCCACATTCCCTTCTGCCACCGTCGCTGTCCCTATTGCGACTTCGCGGTAGTCGATCTCGCTGAGGAGCAAGCCTCCTTTGACCGATACGTAGCCGCCATCGAAGCCGAAGTCTCGATGGAGCCGGAGTGGTTGCCGCTGCATGCTGTGAATTTCGGGGGCGGCACGCCCTCTATCCTGAGTCCCGAGCAACTGGGTCGAATCCTCCGGTCGCTGGACGACAGATTCGGGCTGCTTCCCGGCGCCGAGATCAGCATCGAGGCGAATCCAGAGGATTGGACTGAGCAACATGCCGCGGCGCTCCGCCAGATCGGGATCAACCGGGTGTCGTTGGGCGTCCAGTCGTTCGATCCGCAGGTTCTCGCCAAGCTCGGCCGTGTCCACGATCCGGCCGCTGCGGTTGCCTCGGTTCGCAACGCGCAACGAGCCGGATTCAACGTCGTCAACCTAGATCTGATCTTCGGCACACCCGGCGAGTCTGTGCAGTCGTGGCATGAAACTGTTGTGGCGGCACTCGATCTCGCGACAAACCATCTTTCGGCCTATGCGCTCACGGTGGAGCTGGGTACGGCCCTCTCGCGCGCCGTGCGGGACGGCGCCCCCGCACCCAACGAGGACGATTTGGCGGACAAGTATGAGCATCTCGTCGCAGCGGTCGGCGACCGCTTGGCCCACTACGAGGTCTCCAACTGGGCCGACCCGGGACGGGAGTGCCGCTACAACCTGACGACCTGGGCCCAGGGGGAGTACTTGGGATTCGGGCTGGGGGCGCACAGCCACCGTGATGGTGTGCGCACCCGCAACGTTCGACGTCTCGACGGCTACCTGCAGAGAGTTGAACGAGATGTCCCTCCCCAGGCCGGGCGGGAGGCGCCGGGTCAGTGGGATCGAGAGAGGGAACGTGTCTACTTGGGTCTGCGGCGACGCGCCGGCGTCGTGGCAGGTGCGGCTGGGGCGGCGTTGCTCGGCTCGGCGACCGGTCAACGGCTCGTCTCTGCAGGAGTGGTGGAAGTCGTGGAGGATCGATTGGTCGTTGCTCGGCCGCTGCTGACAGATGCGGTAGCGCGAGAGGTGCTCGCACTAAGCCCGCCCCACTCGGCGGGTAATGCCTTATCACTCTCACCCGGAGAGTGCTAAATTCGGCTGATGCTCGATGATCGTCGCTCCGTCGTTCTGCAGGCTCTGGTTGAGGAGTACATCCGCACCGGCCAGCCTGTTAGTTCCCGCGCCGTCCTCGAGCACTGCTCCGTCGACGTGTCGAGCGCCACGATTCGCAACGACCTCGCAAAACTCGAGTCTTACGGATTTGTGACCCAACCGCATACTTCGGCGGGGCGAGTTCCCACCCCGGCGGGGTACCGCTACTACGTGGATCACTGTTCGCCCACCAAGTTGCGCAACGCCACCCGGGAACGAATCGAGTCATTCTTTGCAGGAGTCCACGAGGAGTTGAGCAAGTTGCTCAAGCAAACGAGCGGCCTGCTTTCCGAGGTCAGTCACTACCCGGCCGTCGTAATCGGCCCTGGCTTCGGTGACGAGCTCATCCACGGGCTACACCTCGTGAATCTAGGCGGAAACACAGTGCTGGTAGTGACGGTCGGTGCCTCGGGCCGGGTGAGCCAGGAGCTAGTCAGACTGCGGTTCGCTCCAACCGATCGGGAGCTCGAAGCCGCTGAGGGTCTACTAACAGCCCGCTTTGCAGACACGACCCTCGCAGAAGGGGCTGCTGCTATCGCCGCCATTACCTCCGATCAGGTACCCGATCGAGTGCGTCGCGTTGCCCGCGCCGTTGCCGGTGCCGCGAGCAATACGGAATCGACGACACGGGAGCTGTACGTCGGCGGAGCCAGCCAGCTCGCTTCGCTCTGGGAGGACCTCGCCCAGGTACACACCATGCTCGAGATCTTGGAGGAGGACAGCTATGTGCGCAAGCTGCTCGGTGCCGACGATGAAGGCACGTCGGTCCGTTTAGGTTCGGAGACAGACCTTGCCGACGCCGACTTCGCTGTGGTCTCAACAGCTTTTGACGCCGGTTCCGCCGGCAGAGGTCGGGTTGGCGTGCTCGGGCCGATGCGAATGGATTACCGGCGCACGATTCGCATCGTTGAAGAAGTCGGTGACGGTCTCGAAGACAGCCTCGGCGTATGAAGGACTACTACGAGATCCTCGGGGTCACGCGCGATGCCACTCCGGATCAAATCAAGAAGGCGTTCCGCAGCCTTGCCCGTGACACGCATCCCGATGCCAACCCCGACGATCCGGC
>CAMYKI010000105.1 GCA_947258985.1 uncultured Acidimicrobiaceae bacterium | reverse complement strand
TCCCGTCGTAGTCCCGGATCGGACCATGCGCCTCGACCAGTTCGCCGACGATCTCATGGCCCTGGATGATCGGGAACGGCGTTTCGCTCGGATTCGACAGCCCTGTGTACTGACCTGTGTAGCCCTGATAGGTGTGCTTATCGGTGCCACATATCCCGCACAGAGACACCTTGACGATTGCCTCTCCGGGCTCGACCAGTTTCCCGATCGGGTATTCGCGGACCTCTAGCTCACCCGGTGCGGTGAGCACAGCAGCGACACTGGTGCCATCCATCAGTACCTCCGTTGTCGGCCGAACGGTTCATCCACATGATGGCACCTCAGGAGGGCCACTCGCCGAAGGCTCGCACTGCCGAGGCGTCGATTGGCTTCTAGCTCCAAGGCTCCAATAGGTCGATCGCGGCGCCCGGCATCGACATCTCCAGGATCAAGTTGCCGGGGCTGACCACGATCTCGAGCACAATTCGTGATCCGTCCTCCAGACGCGCTGGAGACCCATTGTCACGAGTCCGGATTCGCACGATCTAGCGATCCAGCGACTTGCGCCATGCTGAGAAAGAAGCGACCGAGCCAGACACCGGGCGGCGTAGCCAAGGCCACGGGTGCAGCGTGACCGGGTCGACGACAACGGCCTTGCGTCGCCATCCTGGGACCGGGGTGAAGGTGGCGGCGACCGACCGGTTGGCGAGGATCTCCTCCGGACGGCCAAGGTGTACCTCCAGGGATCGGCGCGCGCCGAGGTCTGCCAGAGTCTCGGCGAGGAACACGAGACGCTTCCCATCGAGTTGCAGTCTCTCCAGCAGCGCTGCGTCGAACACAAATACGGCCGGTAAGTCGGGATGAGCGACAAGAGCGGGATCGCGATCGCCGAGTGACTCGGCGGTGATCCATACCGCTTCCGGCGTGCCCTTCGTCTCAAACCCGTCGGGGCCGGCCGTTAGCGCTGCATCAGGGTCGGTCTTCAGTCGGGGATCCGGCTCGGATCGTTCGAGGCTGGGATCATTCGGCCATTCCGCAATCGGGCAGTCCTGCTGGTGCGGACAGGAGCGACACAGCCCCGGCGCACGTCGCTCCACCTGATGCCGGGAGAACCCATAGGACCGGCCGGTACCGGTGCCGATTGTCCATTGCCAGCCAAGCGTGTTGGCAGCACGAGATCCATCCAGCAGATGCCTGAAGAATCGATCCTCGCCCTCTCGCCAGTCGATTCCTTCCCTCACTGCCCAATGCGAAGCGAGCCACATCCTTGCCTGATTGACAACCCAACCGTCCTCTTCGAGTTGCCGCACGGCAAGGTCAACGCAGCTCATGGAGCGGGGCCACCCGTCTTGGCCGGTGGTACCAACGAGCGAAACGCGCAGCCCTTCGCGGGTGGCCTCCCCGAGCCGGGCATAGAGGTGGCGGGCGTACTCCTGCCACAGCAGCTCGTCGCGGAACTTGGAAACGTCGCGGCTCGGGCCGCCTTCTACAGCTGCCCATACTTCGGGAAGCAGGAGCAGGTTGTGTCGAATGTATGGCGACAGCCGAGATGCCCCCTGGCGGTGCTCCGGCCAGACCTCGTTGCGCTTGCCGGCGTAGCCGGCAACGTCGAACGACGCCAAAGCCTTGTCTGCCGCCCGTTGCCCGCCAACGAAGGCGGGTGATCCTGTCGCTTTTCCCGAATACAGGCCGGCGAGATGAGTCTCAACCCATCGCCGCACCGACTCCCGGTCTAGCTCAGGGGCAGGGAGCAGAGTCATAGGATGCCCCAGGGAGGTCGAAGAGGACTACCGATCCGGCTCTCGCTCGGGCGATTGGGCGGGCGCATCGTCTCCTCCACTCGTGGGTCCACTACGTGCTCTGGCAACGTACATAGGTTGCCACAAGGGATCTGTGATGACTTCAGCAAATCGACCGCACAAGATCTGTGCTACCTGCGGACGGCGATTCGAATGGCGCCGCTCTTGGGAGCGTGACTGGGATCAGGTCAAGTACTGCTCTCAGGCCTGTCGCCGCAACAAGCCGGGAGCGCGGGAGCAGAGTATCGAGGCAACCATTTTGGAGATGCTGGCTGCGAAGCCGAGAAACGCCTCGATGTGCCCGTCTGATGTTGCGCGCTTGGTTCAGCCGGATGACTGGCGACCCCTGATGGAGCCGGTCCGGCAGGCTGCCCGACGACTGGTTGCGGCTGGTGCTGTTGAGATCACTCAGGGAGGGCGCCTGGTAGACCCGTCGACTGCACGCGGGCCAATCCGCATCCGGCTTCGATATTGAGCCAATTTGGACGCTCTTCGTCCGCGAAAGCACGAGCAAACGTCTCGAGGGACGCCGGTCCCCTGCCGACGTTGCGTCCGCCAAAACGACGAGTCAAAGGACCTTCGTCATCCGGTCAACGGAGCCGCCCGGCACGAAGGGAGCGGAGGGCGACGTGGCTTCGATGGTCATGCCACGACGCTCGTAGAGTCGTCGCGAACTGTCGTTGTCGACGGCAACGTCTAGAGCTAACCGATGGGCCCCGGCGGCGCTGGCGGCGTGTTCGGCGTGGTCGAGCAGAAGGGATCCGATCCCCGCACCGCGATACTCCTCACCGACAGCGACAGCCTGCAGATACCAGTCTCCTTCAGGGAGCCTGTCCATGAAGTTGAAAAGGCGCGCAGCGAGAAGCCAAGCTGCAACCACCCGGATCGACTGAACCCCTGCCGCGCGAAACAACGGCCCATTCCTCGAGCGTGCGTGGTCGGCGGCGGAGTAGCCGCTCACCATGCCGGCTACGACCCCTTGACTCTCCGCAAACCACACATGTTCGTAGGAAAGATCGTGTCCGGGTTCGAGGAACGCCTTGCCGGTGATGTCGACGAAACGTCTCCCGGCCATCCAACGCAACAGCCCGTCGCCCGCAATGTCGAAGTACCGCGCAAACTGCTCCCCGTCCCCACGGTCCCGCTTTGCCTGCCGCACCGTCACATCCATCACGACGGGCAGCCTAGAGACCTCAGCCGGCAACGCTTTGCCCACCGAGTGGCCGAGGAGCTCCGCCAGAACCCCCGAGCATGGGAGGCATACCTTGCCGATGCGGACGACACGTCGGTGAGTGATGGCATCAGTTGACGATCTCTGGCTCGTCGACTTCGGGCACCCGTATCCCGGAGAGCCGTCGTCGTATCGTCCAGCGCTGATCCTCGGTCCACCAGACACATTTGGGCCTCGATTCCCTTTCCTGATTGTCACCCCGTTGACTACCACCCGACGGGAGCTATCGCTTCACATGGAAGTCAAGGCGATCCCCAAGACCGGTCTCGACACCACCAGCTATGTCCAATGCGAACTGATCAGATCGATCAATAGCAGTCGGCTTGTTCACCGACTGGGTACGGTCGGTCCAGAGACCACAAACCAAGTCACCGCCGTCATCAAGACTCTGCTCAGCCGCTGACCGTCACCAGCTTGTCGCTCGTGGACGTGCCGATACTGAGCAGTCTCGAAAGGGCTCGTTCTCGTCTGAATTCCGTTGCTCTGCGTGGTCTGTCGTCATGGTCGGAATTCGCCAGGTTTGGGTTGCGAGTATCGAACGGTGGACAGCCCATCTGAGCTATAGCCATCAAGCCGTGGGGGGTTTGCCGGTATAGGCCACTCCAAGCCTGAACACGGCCCACAGCACACCGGTTACCGCGGTTGCGATCAGTGCCAAACCGAAATCGGGCTGGAACAGCCTCAACGTGCCCAGCGGTACACCCCCCACCCTCGGCACCAGAATGAAAATGACACACGCTGCGACAAACGTAGTGAGCAGAGGGAACCACAGGCTGAACAGGCCAAAGACGCCCGACTTCAATTTGGTGCGAAGCTCGGCGCGGCGACGCCAAGCCCAGACCATGCTGAGGATATAGATGATCGGCAGGAGCACCATCCCGATGAACAGCGCTGTCAGGAACCATCGGGATCCCTCGCCCTGGTACCCGAGGTCTAAAGCTCTGGCGGTGATGCCGTTTCGGAGTTGGGCCGTTTCTCTGACGCCCAGCCCACTGCCGGCGTTGACCAAAACGACGACCGCGTTCTCTTCGGTGACGACCATGGTTGCGAGAGTTTCGAAACCGGGGGTCGATCCGTCATGCCAGACAGTCCGGTTGGCTGTATCCACAAACCAGCCGAAGCCGTAGAACGGCGATGCGTTGCCAGCGGGGCGCATCATCAGCGCCTTGCCGTCGGCGCTCAGCACATCGTCCTCGCCGTTCATCATCATCTGCATGTAGAGCGCCAGATCGTTGGCGCTGGCGACGATCCCACCTTGCGGGGCTGTACCGCGGTCGGTCGCGTTCTCTGGCAGCGGTCGTTTGGTGCCGAACCATGGCCTATGCCCGGTCGCCATGGACTCATGGATCTCGCCGTCGGCGACAAAGCTGTGCTCCATGCCGACCGGCTCCAAGATGTTGGCTGCGACATAGACCTGATACTCCTGCCCGCTGACGACTTCGATCAGGCGGCCAAGAATCGCGTAGTTCGTGTTCGAGTACTCCCACCGTTCGCCTGGTGTGTAGGCGGGGTTCACCTGTGCAATTCCGTCAACCCGGCGCGCAAGCTCGTCCTTACCGCTGGTGGCATCCGCATGCGAAGCGTTCCCTTGCAGGGTGGAAAAGCCGCTCGTGTGGCTGAGCAGTTGCCGGACCGTGATCGCGCCGGCGGGCCCGCCCGAGAAACCGTCAAGATACTGCGAGACCTCGGTGTCCAGATCGACCTCGCCCGCCTCGACCAATTGCATAACGGCCAGCGCCGTGAAGCTCTTGGAGATCGAGCCCGTCACAAATGGCGTGTCCAGCGTGACTTCCCTGTCGCCTCCGATCCTGACGACTCCATGCGCGCCAACCTCGGTGATCTCGCCATCGGCCACGACGGCGTACGCCAGGCCTGGCACTCCCGACGCGGGCATCTCGATATCGATGAAGTCCTCGATCGATCCCTCAGGTACACCTGCAGGCAAGGCGACACCGAGGCCAAGTGCAAGGACAGCTAGAAATGG
>CAMYKI010000104.1 GCA_947258985.1 uncultured Acidimicrobiaceae bacterium | reverse complement strand
CATCCGTCTCCCCCATGGGACTGACAAACATCCCGGCGCGCGCCAGCCTCTCGAGGACCTCTGTGCTGTCCTCCACCCCCGACACCGCGTTGCACAGCGGCCCGGACAAGTCATCAAGAATCGAGGTATCCAACAAGAACCGGCGATCCCGTTCCTCGAGATCGTCGATGACCTCTTCCACCAGATACTCGCTGACAGTGTCATACGCCCCGTCAACGGTTCCGACAGAAGGCAGTTGGGCCGCTGCCTTCGCGGCGTCGCCGCTGGCGGCTGTAGCAACAGCAGCCAACCGGATCCCGGCCAGCCACCCCATAGTCTTATTCTGGATCTCGGCCACCACCGCGGCATCCAAATCCAACCCTAACGCCCCTGCGACTATCGCCTGGCTCTCCTCCAAAGAACACCGCAAATCTGCGGTACGGATCTCCACCAAGTGTCCAGAGAGACGCCACTTCGCCAGCGGCAACGCCGGATCGTGACGGCCCACGAATACCACGTGCGCATTCCGAGGTACCAGTCCGAGGAACTGATCGAGTGAGTTCAGAACCTCAGTACTCTCCAGCACGTGGGCGTCGTCGACGACGATGAGCAGCTCGTCGCCAGAGTTAGCAATTCCCGAAGCCAGGGCGTCGACGATTGTGGCCAAACCGATCTCGTCGGATGACCGAATCAGTGCCGCTGCCTCCTCCGATGCATCGGGAGACGCAGAAAGCCTGACTGCCTCAATGATGTGGAGCCACAACCGCATTGGGTCGTTGTCATACCGATCGAGTGTTACCCAACATTGCGCCACCTCGGCATGAGAAGCCAGCCAATCGGCTACCAGCCAGGTCTTCCCAAAACCCGCCGGAGCGGTCACCAATGAGACCAGCCGTTCTCGCGCTGATTCCAACTGGATGCTCAACCTCGCCCGTTCCACACCCTTAGCCGTGGCGCGCGGCTGCCGGAGCTTCGAAAGAACAACGGAATGGAGGTTTGCGGTCACGTGTCAGATTTCTGCCGACGTCTCGGAACCTTCTGAGGTTAGCCATCGAATTAGAGCGAAATACCCTGAATGGGTGGGATATGGACTAGTAGCTCGGACTACGATGCCCGCAGTCGCATGGGCTATGTGTGAGGTGTAATCGTGAGTGAAGCGTCGGAAGCCGACGAGAGTGTCGAGATCGACCCCGGGTCGGCGCCGCAGAAGCCGTCACGAGGCCGATCCTCCCCATGGGGGGTTCGGGGATGGGTCAGGCGTGTCGGCATGAACAGCTGGATGTTCATCGGCATCGTGATCGCGCTGTCGGTGATAGTGGTTGCGATCGCGGCGACCCGCGACATAACAGGCCCTCTGGCTATCGGAGTGTTTCTGGCGATTGTGTTCTTGCCGGTGGTTGGCTGGCTCGAGAATCACGGCATTAAGCGAGGCACCAGTGCATTCTTGGTCCTGATTGGGCTCTTCATCGTGATCGGGGGCGCAGGACTCATTACGGTGGAGGCGCTCTCGAGCCAAAGCGATGTCCTTACGGAGAACCTCAACAAAGCGGTTGCAGAAATCAAGGTGTTGGTCGAGGATCTACCCATCAGCCCAGCCGCCGTGGATGAGGTTGACTCCTCGGCTCGTGACGCCGCACCGGTGGTGCGCGACGGGCTGGCAACGGGCGTCTCTACGTTTCTCGATTCGGCGGCCGGTTTCGTTGCCGGGTTGATCCTGGGGTCGATGATTCTGTTCTACCTCCTGGAAGGTTTGCCGGATCTCACCAAGAAGATGGTGTCCCGCGAGCCCGATCCCATAATGCGTGACGCCACCCAGCGGGTAGTCGACAAATCGATGAAGGATGTCCAGAACTTCTTCGGTGGCAAGACCGCCTTGGCCCTCGTCAACGGCGTATCTATCGCGCTCGGCATGCTTTTGCTGGGGGTTCCCGGCGCCCTGGCTATCGGTGTCGTCAACGTGATCGGTGCGTACATCCCGTATATCGGGGCATTCATCGGTGGTGCCTTTGCGGTGCTTATGGCCCTTGGCGAAGGCGGCATCGGCGTTGCGCTGGCCGCTTTTGCCCTGGTCATGTTCGCCCAGTTGGTCATCGAGAATCTCTTGGAGCCAAAGCTTCTTGGTTCGAGCCTCAGCCTCAGCCCGCTTGCCATTCTCCTGGCAACCACCTTTGGTGGCATGGTCGCAGGCATAATCGGGCTCATCCTCGCTGCCCCAGTACTGGCAATAGGCCTGGATGTGTACCACGAACTCAAGGCCATCGGCTTCTTTGACGACGACGAGGTACCGGCTGGGGAGACCTGATGAATAGCGCCAGCTACGTGCGCTTTCCGCCACCGGGGGAAGGATAATGCTGACTTGGTCGCGGCGGTTCCATCTTCGCGTGTTGACGCGCTCCAGCATGTGGCTGATTCCGCTGGGCTTCATTTTGCTATCCATCGCCCTATCCGTATTGATGCCCTGGTTGGACCGTCATGTGGCGAGCGAACCGCCGTTCACTTACAGCGCCAGTTCCGCACAGACCACTCTCTCGGCTATTGCGTCCGGCATGCTGGTGTTCACCGGATTTGTGTTTTCCATCCTTACTTTTGCCATCCAGTTTGGTGCCAGCACCTTCACCCCGCGCCTTATTCGGACAGTTGCCACTGACACGACCACCAAGATTTCGCTTGGGGTATTCATCGCGACGTTCATCTATGCACTACTCCTTCTTGCCGAGATTGCGCCCGGCGAGAACGAATACGTACCCCAGTACTCGGTGCTTCTTTCCGTCGTGTTGGTGGGAGTGTCAATTCTCCTGTTCTTAGCCTTGATCGCAAGCGTGACCGGCTCTATCCGGCCTGGAAGACTGATCGCCACTGTCTCCCGGCAGGGGAGGACGGAAATCGCCGCGGCGTTCCCAGAGCCCGCTCGTGCTCCTTCTGGGTCGGCGATCACGGACACCGTGCCGGAGACTGCGAGTAGATATGTCAGCGATCCAGAGCAAAACGGCGGCGTGCTGCAAGCAGTACACGTCAAAGGGATCGTCGCTCTGGCCGATGAACTCGGCGTCACCGCGGTCCTGGTGCCGGCCGTTGGCGATTATGTGCCGACCGGTGCACCTGTGTTCCGTGTCTACGGAGGAGAAGACAGTGCGAACGTGGAGCGCCTTCTAGATTCGGTTGCCCTCGGAGACGAACGCACCTTTCGCCAGGATCCCTCCTACGCATTTCGCATCCTTGTCGACATCGCTATCCGGGCGCTGTCCCCGGCGGTCAACGATCCCTCGACGGCGGTCGAGGTTCTGGGCCGGATCGAGGATCTGTTGTTGATGCTCGGGTCCCGCCAGCTCCCCGATGGGGTCTACAAGAATGGTGACGGCGACGTGCGCTTCATCTATCGCAGGCCAACGTGGAGCGACTTCCTCTCGCTGGCGTTTACCGAGATTCGCACCTACGGCGCCGACTCGCCGCTGCTTGTCGACGAGCTGCGCAGGATTATCTCCGGGTTGCGCGAGTTGGTGCCGGAGTGGCGCCGCGACGCCATCGACCACCAATCAGCGCTTCTCGAGGCAGCAGTGGACAAGGCAAATCGGTGATCGCATAGCACCGTCAGGCTGTCGTTCCAGATGAGGAATCGTGGCGTTTGGTGGCGGCGGTGGTCTGCCCGATCTTGCGGATGCTTCGTGTCCGTACCTCGGCAAAGCTCTGCTCGTCCGCTTCCGTCAGGTTTCCCCCTGTGAAGCTCCGCGGCCAAAGCCGCTTGGCGGCAACGACGTTGATTTCTGCAGCCAGAAGCACGATCTTGGCCACCAGCGACAGCCACACAAGAAGACCGATAGCCATAGCGAAGGAACCGTAGATGGCGCTGGCGCCGAGGATCACGGTCTCTATGTAGACACCACCGAGGAGCTGTAGGGCCCAGAGTGAGATACCTCCGGCCACCGCGCCGGGGATAAGCGAACGCCAGCCAACATCGGACACCGTGAGTACCTTGAACACCACCAGCAGCATCAGCGCGTTGAGCAACATAGATGTCAAGACGTTGGCGATACGCTCGACAGCAGAAAGATCAAACGCAAAGATCGCAATCCCCGCAGCAACGGTTGCGGCGACGAAAGCGCCTCCCAGCACGACGACCGCCCCGAGCGCACGGGCCAGCTTGGGGAAGAAGGCGGGCCAGTGCATGATGGAGATGCTCCACATGGTGTTGAAGGCATCCTGAGCCACCCGGACGACGCCAATCCCCGCCCACAGCGTTATCCCGACGGCTATCACAAGCACGAACCCGTTACCTTCGAGCCCACCAATCTGTTGCTCTAGCTGCTCACCGACAATCGGGATTCTGGCAAACACGGTGTCGAGCAGCTTCGAACGAAGGGTCGGATTCCCCTTGAGGGAGAAGCCCAGGAGCGTCACTCCCACAGTCAGCAGTGGGAAGACCGAGAAGAAGCCGTGGTAGGACAGGAGCGCGGTGTACTCGTAGCCGCGGTCCTCACGGTTGCGCAGCCACACCGAGATCGGGAACGCCACGACAGGGTGGCGCTGTTGCCACAGATCAAACCAGTCTTGCGCTTGTTGCCCGAGTTGCCCCAGCTTCTCGAACGCCATCAAGCCTCCAAATAGCTCCCACCCGGAGAACAAAACAGCGGGGAAACCGACCAGCCCTAGGACCTCACCTGGGTCGGCTTCCCCGCCATCTTGGGTCTGAGTACCTAGTTAGCTGTCGTCTTTTGCTGCTGCGACCTCTTCGGCAAGGCCATCGGCATCGATCTGTACCTGCTTGGCCATGATGTCGTCGGCCTGGGTAATGGCGGCCCGCACCTTATCCTGGATGTCGCTGGCGGCGGCAACGATCAACGCTGCTTCACCGGCATCGAGCGACTCGCCCAACTCCTTGAGGTCGCCTCGGTTCATACCACCAGCAACGTGGCCGGCCATGGCGCCGATGCCGGCGCCGACCGCTGTCGTACCGGCGAGCAAGCCGCCGCCGATCGCAGCCGCAGGGAACAATGCGACAGCAAGGCCGGTGGCCAGGCCCCAGCCGGCGCCGGTCCAACCGCCGTGGCGGGTCGGCTGCTCATGCTTCTTGTAGATCTTGACCTT
>CAMYKI010000103.1 GCA_947258985.1 uncultured Acidimicrobiaceae bacterium | reverse complement strand
TCGTACGCTGCATTTTGCGGCTTCCCAACCCAGGGTTCGTACGCTGCATTTTGCGGCTTCCCAACCCAGGGTTCGTACGCTGCATTTTGCGGCTTCCCAGCCCAGGGTTTCCAGTCCACGGTTCGTCTACGGCGCGGTCTCTGCCCAGTCCTCTACAAGTTCACGAAGAATGGCGAGCGGCACCGGCCCGGAGCCGAGCACTGTGTCGTGGAAGCCCTTGATGTCGAACCCGGCTCCCATGTGACGTTTGGCGTCGGTCCGCAGCTTCACGATCTCGCGTCTGCCGATCATGTAGGCGAGAGCCTGGCCGGGCATGCCGATGTAGCGCTCGACTTCAGTTTCGATGTTGTTGAGCGCTTGCGGCGAGTTCTCCGCCAGATAGTCGATGGCTTCCTGCTTTGACCATCCGAGGGCGTGGATACCGGTGTCGACGACGAGCCTGCCGGCACGCCACGAGTCGAACGACAACATCCCCATTCGCTCCAGCTGCCCGCTGTACAAGCCCATCTCGTCGGCGAGACGCTCGGTGTAGAGACCCCATCCTTCGACATAGACGGTGACCTGGGCGTGCTTGCGAAACTCGGGGATGCCTTCGAGCTCCTGGGCGATCGCGAGTTGGAGGTGATGTCCTGGTATCGACTCGTGGAATGCCAGCGCTTCCGATTCGTAGCGGGTCCTCGTGATGGGTTCGGTCGCGTTGATGAAGTACGTTCCCGGTCGGGATCCGTCGGTGGCGGGCGGAAGGTAGTAGGCGATCGGCGCATCCTTCGCACCGGCGGCGGGCACCTCCTGCATCACGCAGTCCGCCTCTGGAAGGCGACCGAACCAGTCCGGAATGGCTTCCCGGGCCCGATCCATTGCACTTTGAGCTCCGGCGACCACCTGCTCTGCGTTCTCGAACCGCAGAGTCGGGTCGTTGCGCAGCCGATCGTAGATTTCAGTCAGCTTGGTTGTGCCTAGGACCGCGCCGCCGAGCCGTCGGTACTCATCACCCAGACGTGCGATCTCTTCCAGGCCGATGTTGTGGATGTCGAGCGGGGCCATGTCGAGGGAGGTGTGCCTCCTTATGGCGCGGGCGTAGACCTCCTCGCCGTCGGGCAGCCAGCGCACCCCGGTCTGCTCCTCCGGGCGTGATCGGGGCAGCACTTCGTTGGCTAGTTCGTCCCTGTAGCGTGCATAGGCGGGGCGGATGACGCCGACTACCTGCTGGGCGAGGCGAGCCTGCCACGCCACGATCTCCTCGGGGGCGAAGCTCGGCGGTGGGGGAACCCTGACGAACGGGTCGGCAGTGATATCGGAAGCGAGGTACTCGTCGATCTGAGTAATGCTCTTCTCCACCGAGGTGCGCGGTGGGGTGCGGTCCTTGGCAAGACCCTGGCGAAGGCGGTGAATGAGGTCATCGAATGTATCCCCGACCTTCGACCACTTGGCCACGAGGGCGTCGGCGTGGGAAGGCTCAGTCAGCGGGATCTGGCCGGTGATCTGCGGCAGCAGGATGTGGAGACCCCAGCTGGGGCTGACGTCGAACTCCGCTGGGCGGGACCGAAGTTCGTTGGCCCTTCCCGCAGCCTCCTCGATCAGAACGGCCCGGGTGATCTCCTCGTCGGGGGTGAGCCCGGCAGATGGGATGGCCTCGGCGGCGGCTACGAACGAGTCGTAGCGGTCGATCTGCTCGTCCTCGTGTTGCCGGCTGGCCCGCTCCATCTGGTCGTCGAAGCGATGGTCGCCCATGAGAAGCGCCTCGGTGGGGAAGGTGCTCAGTGCGTAGTCCCAGTAGTCACGGGCGAGTCGATCGAGGTCGGCGTTCATCGGTGCTCCAGTCCAGCCGCTCATGCGCACCCCACGCTGCTGTCTACGAACCCAGGGTTCGTAAGCCCGTTTCTGCTGTCTACGAACCCAGGGTTCGTAAGCCCGTTTCTGCTGTCTACGAACCCAGGGTTCGTAAGTCCGTCCTCATGAGGGGTTGTCGACGATGAGTCGGAGCATGGCGTCCGGGTCGGCGAGGAGGTCGAGCAATGCGAAACCGTAAGCGTCGGCCGGGTCTATCGCCTCATACGCCTTGGTCTGGCCGTCGACTGCTACCTCGCAACGGAACCCGTTTTCGGTGCGTCGCAGCGTGTTGAACGCCCGGCCCAATCTATTGCGCAGCTGAGCCTCGGAAGGGAGCCAAACTACTTCCCGCTGCATGATCGAGTCGAGAGCCCATTCGACGGCACCGTTGAAGGAGATACTCATCCCGTCGGCGAGCTTACGGACCTCGACTGTCATCTCGCTGATAGCGAACACGTACTCGTCGAGATCGCGATCGGGCACGATGAAGCGATCACCTTGTGTCGGCAACCACTCCAAGCCGATATCGCGTAACTGTCGAGCCAGGTCTACTGAGATCACAAGCGAAGTTTCGCACGTAGTGCGACGTAGGTAGACGGTGCCTCAGAATCCGGTGCAGGTCGCTCGCGCCGTCGTTGATCGGATACCTGTCCGCTTCATGTACAGTTCTATAACGATGCCTTGGGAAATAGTCTCAGCCATACTTGGCCTAGCCCTGGTGGCCGGCTTTGCTCTGCTGATGCGTCGTCTCCTGGCCAGGAGCGACGACTATGAGAGCGAAGGCAAGCCCACGCTCGCGGATCTCTGGTCGCGGGGCGGCGGCGGTGACGCCGGCCCCGGCGCCTGATCCCATTTTGGGCGTCGGTCGATCGCCAACCGCCGATGCGGATCAATACACCTAGGCAATCGCCCACTCTCTGACCATACGGTCGAGGGTTCCCAGCGGCACGAGTCCGGAGCACAGCACTGTGTCGTGGAAGCCCCTTATGTCGAACTCGTCGCCCATTGTTTCCTCGGCCTCGGCGCGCATTCGTACGATCTCGAGCCGTCCGATCATGTAGGCAAGCGCTTGACCGGGCAGGCCGATGTAGCGATCGATTTCCTCGGCGATGCCGCTCAAGTTCTGAGGCGAGTTCTCTGCGAAGAAGTCGATTGCCTGCTGGCGGCTCCATCCCTTGGCATGGATTCCGGTGTCGACGACGAGGCGCCCGGCGCGCAACGAGTCGGCCGACAGCATGCCGATCCGCTCCAGCGGCCCGGAATACAAGCCCATTTCGTCGGCCAGCCGCTCCGTGTAGAGCCCCCAGCCCTCGGCGTATGCGGTGACGGAGGCGTGCTTACGGAACTCGGGCACATCCTCGAGTTCGCCGGAGATGGCAAGCTGCAGATGATGACCGGGAATACCCTCGTGGTAGGCGAGTGCCTCCATCTCGTACTTCTTCCAGGCGTTGGCGTCAGAGGTGTTCACGTAGAAAGTTCCCGGCCGCGATCCGTCGGTGGCCGGAGGGAAGTAGAACGCTTGCGGCCCGGAAGGGGTTTCTTGCACGAAACAGTCGGCCTTGGGGAGTCGCCCAAACCAATCGGACATCGCCGCCTTGGCCTTCGCCAGAGCGGCTTCCGAGGCGGCACGGACTTCCTCGCCCGATCCAAACCGGAGCTCGGGATCGTCACGGAGGCGGCTGAAGATCTCCTTCAGGTCGGTGGTGCCGAGGACTTCGGCACCCAACTCGCGGTACTCCTCGTTGAGCTTGGCGATCTGCTGCAGGCCGATGTCGTGAATCTCATCCGCAGTCAGGTCCACCGAGGTGTATCGCTTGATGGCCCTGCGGTACCACTCTTCGCCACCAGGGAGGTGGCAGATGCCGGGGGTGTCTTCGCTGCGGGAGGCCGGCAGAACGTGCTCGGCGATGTAGTCGCGATAGCGCTTGTAGGCGGGATAGATCTCGGTGCGGACCACGTCGGTGAGTTCAGCACGCCAAGACGTCGCCTGTTCCTCCGAGAAGGCTGCCGGAGTGCGGAGGTTCATGAAGACGCTCGAACCGGGGTCGACCGCGAGTTGCTCATCGATCTGGGCGACGGTCTTTTCCACCGTACTGGCCATCGGGGTGCGACCGTTGGCGACTCCCTCCCGCAACCGGTCGGTCATCTGGTCGAACCAGGTGCCCATCGCTGCGGATTTCTTGACCATGGCGCGAGCATGCTCGGGTTCGTCGATGGGGAGTTGGGGGACGATCACCGGCAGCATCGCCTGGATGCCCATGGCGTGGTTGACTTCCATCTCTGCTTCCCGCATCTCGAGCAGGTCGGCACGGGTGCCTGCCTCGAAGATGAGAACATCACGCGTAATTCGATCATCCGGGGACAACTCAGCAGGGTCGAACGCTGCGGCGGACGACGCGTAGTTGCGGAGCGCGGCGATTCGAGCGTCCTCGAATTCCCGCGAGGCGTCGTCCATCAACTCGTCGTAGTCGTGGATGCCAAGCATCAGCGCCTGTAGCGGCGATGCCGCCAGTTCGTCCTGCCAGTAGTCCTCGGCGAGCGTGCGCAGCTCCGGGTTCACGGAATCTCCTTGATGTACAACCGCCGTAGCTTATTGCGCGTGGCCGATCGGCTCTGAATCGAAGACTGGTGCATGGGCGAGTGAGCACCCTCGACCGCGACGATCTCGATAGGTTTAGAACCGCTAGGAGTCTTCCGACTCAATGGTCTCGAGTTGTCGGCGGCGCAGTCGAGGGGGTCGTGGTGATGCTTGTCGTGGCGGCGACGGGTCCTGGTTCCTCGCTCTCCACCTTCGGATCGCCACACCCGGTGGATAGAACAGCCGACGCCGCCAGGATCAAGAGCATTCCCTGTCCTGAGTGGGTAATACGCATGGCATCCTGTCCAACCCCGTCCGCCCCGCCCCGATCAACCGCCCGCCCAGAACTCGTCGACCCGCTGCTGTTCTTCGTGGAGGACCCAGATCTCTCGGATCGTCTGGTCAGACAGCGAGAAGACATAGAGCGCAGCGGTCCTCAGTTCCCGGCTGCCGCGTGCGGCACTCTCAGTGCCGTCGACTATGAGCGCCGTGGAGGTCTCGGTGAGCACACGCGTCGGTGAGAAACGGCATGTGCCGCCTGTGAGGTCGACCATTCGGGCGAACAGAGCCAGGATGGGCTCCCTTCCCTGGTAGTCGCCGGCGAGGCCCGACCCTCCTGGCATGTGAAGCACCGTCGCATCATCGAGGGCGCTCTCTACTTCCGGTAGGTCGCCGTTGCGAAGTGACTGGCGTAGTGGCTCGATCATGGTTGAGTCCGATCTCCTCCGGTTCAGTCTCGGTCAGTGCACTCAACGCCTGCTCACAGAGCGCTTACGCGCTGTCGGGTATGCCGAGTTGGAGAAGCCCTGGGCCCGAGGACGCACCATGAGTCTGGCTCAAGCGGTCGGCCTTGCTCATGAGCTAGACGAGCCCTCCGTCGCCAGCGAACAGGTCGTGAGCGTCCTGTGAGGATTCGTTTACCACGTCAATGGACTCTGGCGGTAGTCGTTGAGACGAATAAGGAGGTCTGTCAATGGCTACCACTACGACGCCGCGGCCTACCCATGACGTGGTTGAAGATGGTCGCAAGGGGCCCCGACCCGCGTGGCTCGTCCTGGCCGGCGTGATCCTGACGGCAATCGTGGCGCTCATTGTGTTCTTCGCCATGAGTGGCTCTGAGTCGCAAGCCGAGTTGGAGGCGACTGCGCTCGAGGAACTCGTCGCCGAAGAGCAGGCCGTGCTCGATTTCTACTTCGCCGAGAGTGACTCGTCGACCTACGTCGGCATGTATGCCGACGGTGACGTCACCTACATTGATCCCTCGTCGGGAGGGGTGCTCAAGAACGAAGCCGCAAAAGACTATCTCTTGGGTTTCACCGGTCTCATTCCCCCATTCACCTACGAGATCACCGATCCTTCGGTCAATCTCTCCGGCGACACCGCAATCTTCACCTTCAACGTTGAGATGTTCGACGGTGGCGCTCCCGTGGGTACTTGGAACACGACCGAAATCCATCAGAGGACCGGCGATGGTTGGGAGATGATCCACGCTCATTGGTCGAATCCCTCTTCGACTCCCGAAGGCTGATTCGGACGCAACCGGGCAGGGCCTCACGATGGACCCTGCCCGGTCCAGCGTTGGCTACCGTTGATGGTGAGCAGTACATGGGGAGGAGGCTTCCACGATGCAGGAGACGAAAGCCCTCGAGGAGTTGACGGCACTTCTTCAAGCGGCGCTCAACCCGTACTTCGATGACAGCGACCCAAAGGAATACGCGGCGCTGTTCGCTGATGAAGCGACCTACTTCGATCCGAACTCGTCTGGAAAGCAAGAAGGCGACGGGATACAGCAACTCTTCGGCGCGTATGCCGGAAATATCCCACCGGATCGCTACGAGATACTCGATCCATCGGTCAGTGTCTACGGTGACATTGCAGTCTTCACATTCAATCTCGACACGTTCAGCAAGGATGATGGCTCGGTCACCGGCCGATGGAACACGACCCAGATTCACAGCCGTTCGCATGTTGGGTGGGAGATGACCCACGCGCATTGGTCTCATAGAGAGCCTGTGTCGTAGGCGAATCGGCTGCTTGGGCCGTCAGATCGAACAGAACACTATGGGGTACTGTCCGTCGCCGAAAGCAAGTCTGTCGGTTACCCCTTCTTTGAACAGGTACATGCGCCCGTAGCTCAATTGGATAGAGCGTCTGACTACGGAGTATCCACCACCAAGACCCCGGAATTCCCAGGTCAGCGGCGAGCGTAAAGGCCAGAATCAGACGCTGTTGGATCGCTAGCAATTGCCCTTGTTGCCATCCAGTTTTTGCCCCATGATTGAGGAGTAGACCAGAGGCAGTTGGATGGAATACCGCATCCTCGGCCCGCTCGAAGTCTCCAGCGCCGGTCGACCGCTCCTCGTTACGTCTGCTCGGCAGCGGGCGTTGCTGGCGCTGCTGATCCTCAACGTCAACCGGGTACTAACGCCGGACCGGATCATCGAGGAGTTGTGGGGGGAGACACCCCCCGAGAGCGGTGCCAAGGCCGTGGTATACCACGTCGGGAAGCTTCGGGAGATATTGGAGCCCG
>CAMYKI010000102.1 GCA_947258985.1 uncultured Acidimicrobiaceae bacterium | reverse complement strand
AAACCCCCGTGTTCATAGGGGTTTCGGTGGCACGCCCGGGAGAACTCGAATCCCCAACCTTCTGATCCGTAGTCAGACGCTCTATCCAATTGAGCTACGGGCGCATGATTGATGCAGTATCGCAAGGGTCTCTGGAGAACCCAAGCCGACCGAAAACATACTACTTCGAATCGGGCGCTGTATCCGGCGGGTCGGTCTGCACAGTGATCCGTCAATGATTACGAGAAGTTCTTGTTCACGACGCTTCGACGCGGTCGGTAGCACAGCGCTGATGCAGCGTCTGACTCTGCGATAAGTCGTCCAACCATTCCATCTCGCCCAATCTGGCGGGACGGGCGCTTCTTCTAGGCGGTGATGGTCGTGCCTGGCGTGACGACGGTTGACGAGCCGCGAACCACGATTGAAATAGGGTGGTCATTGCCGGAGTCGGCCGCGATTTCGATGTCGTTCGCCTGGACGGTGACTCGGAGGCGGAGTCCTCGCCAGTACACCGGGTAGGTGAGAGAGTCCCAGCCTGGTGGCAACGCAGGATCGATAGTGACCTGTCCGTCGGCGAAGCCGAGGCCGCCAAATCCGTGCACCGCCAGCTGGTATGTGCCTCCGCACGCGGCTGTGTGTATGCCACCGATGAATGTGCCGCCGACAACGGCGTGGGTGGTATCTAGAAGATCCACTGTTGCCGTAGCTCGGAAGTGATCGAGAGCATGGTCGAGTTGCCCGATCCGAGCCGCGACCATGCCGTGAGCGGCATGGCTGAGGGAGGAAGCGTGGGAGCAGCGGGGCTCGTAGTACTCGTAGTTAACCAGTTGGGTGTCCCTGTCGAACAGGTTGCTGTGCAGCCACAACAGCATTGCTACGTCAGCCTGCTTGGAGACCTGGGTTGCGACAGCGACACCGTTGGGCCAGCCCCAGTACTCCTGCGGATCTAGCAGCCGGGTGCGTACCTCATCGGGGGTCACGTCCTCGAGGTCGAAGAAGCCGTGGAACTGCTCGATCAGATTCGTCTCGGGATCTGGCTCGGGAAGCACTATCCGATCGCGGACTCGCCGCCATCCGTCGACCTCATCGGCGGTCAGAGACAAACGATCACTCAGTTCGGCTAGCCGACCGGGGTGGTCCGCAGCCAGCGACTCGAACGTCTCGACTGCGAACGCCAGTGCAGCCCGGGTCTGGTAGTTGGTGAACGCGTTGTCATCAACGTTCTCGTGCCACTCGTCCGGACCGAGGAGCCGGATGTTGTGATACACCCCTCGCCACTCGTCGTAGCGGACAAATGAACGCAGAAATCTGGCGACCTCGAACGCAATCTCGGCACCATGGTCGATGAGGTACTCCACGTCGCCGGTGATTTCGACATAGCGAGCAATGGTGGTGACGACATCCGGAGCCACGTGCATCTGCCACACATTGAAATGGTTGCGGATCGGACGCCCGGTTAGAACATCTTTGAAGAAGTAGTCGGGGCAGAGCTCGTCCCCCGTTGTGCCTGAAATCCACGCGTAGTAGGCGCCGTCGTAGCCCAACCGAGCCGCTTTGCGTCTGGCACCGTCGAGGGTGCGGTGCCGATAGACCAGTAGCGACCTGGCGATCTCGGGTTCCGTGAATAGAAACGCCGGAAGGTTGTACATCTCCTGGTCCCAGAAGGCCGCGCCTTGATAGGCCTGGCAGGAGAGGCCCCTAGCGCCAACGGGAAGATGGTCGGCGTGGGCGGGCGTGCAGATGCGATTGTGATAGGCACTGAACCGCAGCGCCACCTGGTCGAGGTTGTTCCCGGCGATCTGTACGTCCGTGTCGGCCCAGATCTGCTCCCAGCGCCGACCAGACCGAGCCGCCAAGGCCGAGTACCCGTCAATGGCGCCAGCAACGGCTATCTCCTCGGTCGCTTCTGCAGGCATCGCTGTATCGTTCGAGGACATCACTGCAGCGACCGTCTCGACCACCAACTCAGCGCCGGCTACGACTCGAAGTCGTCGTCGGCAGACCAATCGACCATCCTCTTCAACGAAGTCTTCGGCAAGGAGTTCGGCGTCGCGACAGGCTGTCACCGCACCTACTCCGATATCGATACCGCTCTCGCCGGTGGTTCCGGAAGCGGTGATGACCGAAGCATCAGCCTTGAGGGTGATCTCGGGAAGATGGACACCGTTCAGGCTCCAGATATCTGCATCAATACCGGTGTCGAGTTCGACAACGATCTCCCGATCGGTTGTCAGCGACCAGCGCTGGGCCAGGAGATGAAGCTGGTCATAGCTGGCGAATCGTTCGACGCTGACCGTGACAGTGGCACCATCGACCTCATCGGTGAAGCGTGCACCAAACTTGCCGGCGCGCAGATCAAGCCAGGTCTCGACGTCGCGCCCGGACCCGATCGACAGCTCCTCCTCAGAGATTCGGGCAGAGACAAACAGCGGGTTGGGTACGGTGGTCAGCTCTCGCCAGTGACCGTCCGCACAGTCATAGGTGTCCGCCACAACCAGGGCGACGTAGTCGCCGGCTCTCTGTTCGGGACTGGTCCCCCGATAGCCCAGGTAGCCGTTCCCAGCGAGGAAATTCGAACCGATAGAAACAGCACGGTCCGGGTCCCAGCCCGACTCGGTGAGCACCCAGGCGTCCTGGTCGACGGCAAGAGTCCCACTCAGTTGCGAAGGAAGAGGCCCGGTCGCTCTTGCGATGTCAATGGTGGCTCTCCTTTGCAGCCAGGTCAGGAAGGGACGTCCATGCGCTGTGGTTGCTCGATGACTCGAGGCATGCCTCGACGAACGCTACTGCCCTTGCTCCGTCGGCACCAAGCTGGAGCATCGACGCCCCCGGCTCCGGATCTCGACCCGCCTGGGTGGCGCGGATGTGCTCCGCGGCATCGGTGTAGACACTGGCAAACGCTTCGAAGTAGCCATAGGGATTGCCGGCCGGGAGCTCACTCGGGTCTGGGACCTGATGAGCCGGCGCCCACGCGAAAGGTCCGCTGTGTCGGTTCGAGACGACCCGGACTCCGAGCCGCCAACGGTCAGGGAAAAAGCGTCTGACTCTGCCCGATCCAGAGCAAGCTATCGCACCATGGCCTCCCGCTCGCACTCCAGCTTGCCAAATCAACTTCTCCAGAGTTGGCCGCTCAACCTGCCCGTTCACGTAGTCGGCGGCGCCGGGTTCTCGCCAACTCGCCGGGTTCTCGCCCGACACTCGCCGGTTGCTCGCCGCCATTGCGGATGTTGGCTGCATGGCACTCATCACCAACACCCGGATCGGTCGATTCGCTTTGATAGCAACTGCTCTGTTTGCACTCGGAGCACAGGTTCCCGCTCCGGGATGGGCCGTTGCCCACAGCTATGTCGAGACATTCTCCGCTAAGCAGATCGTGGATCCGCCTGGGATTTATGGCGCAGATCCCGACTTCACGGCAGTAATCGAATCGGCGATCGACCGTTTCGACAGCGTAGGACTCACCCTGCCCGACCTGCGGATCTACTACCACAGCGACCCCGCTGGCTGCCCGGGCGCGACAGCCCAGTTCAACCAAGACGGATCCGGCACCCGAGTCGACCTCTGCACCCAGGTCGCGTACACGCTTCTCCACGAGCTGGCTCACGCTTGGGAATACCACACGATGAGCGACGCCACTCGGCAGGCGTACCTCGACCACACCGGGCTGCTCAGCTGGGCAGACCCGGAGGTGGACTGGGAGGACCGCGGAATCGAGTGTGCAGCAAACACTGTTGCCTGGGGACTTCTCGAGACCCCGATCACCAACCCGGCGGCCTTCGTGGACGAGTTGCACAGCTTCGAGCTGCTCACCGGAATCACTTCCCCACGCACACATGACAGCTGAGCCCGCACTGGGTCTGGAGAGCCTGGCGGCTGGCGCTGCCCCGGTCAGCCTTCGATCACTTTGATCATCCCGCCCAGGTATGCCCTATTTGTGAGATGCGGCGCCGTGCGGCATTCAACGGTCCAGTCACCGTCGTCACGGAACTCCACGACCAGCAAACCCGCACCCCCTCGCCAGGCCTGATGCCCAGCCGCCCAGGGAGGCGCCCCTAATGCACCGGCATTCGGACCACCCCAGGTCTCGAAGTACTCGATGATCTCCTCCCGAGTTCTGCCATCTTTCACCCCATCGACTATCAAATCGATGTCATGGCCGCCGTCGTCGAACTCGAATGTCGCCTTGGTGCCGAGGGGAATCACCGCCGGCCCGAGGTATGTGCAGCTGCCGGGTTCGAAAACGACCGTGGCGTCGACCGCCTCCTCCGCAGACGAAACTGAAGTCGCGGACTCCGCCGCCGATTGAGTTGTGGCCGACGCCTGAGTCGTGGTTGCGGCCCGCGCGTCGTCGCCGCTACATCCCGCGACTACCAGTAGCAGAACCCCAAGCGGTACCGCGAGGTGTCGCCTGGCGCGGCCTCCGGGGATTCCGTTCTGTCGTCTGGCGGTCATCCTGCGATCACTCTGATCATCCCGGCCAGGTGGCGCTTGTTTGTGAGATCCGGCGGCGTGATGCATTCAACGGTCCAGTCACCGTCGTCACGGAACTCCACGACCTGCAGACCCGCACCGAACTGGTAGTGAACAGGCCCAGCCCCGTAGTAAGGCGTCCCCACTGGACCGGCATCCGGACCACCGTATTTCTCGTTGTACTTGATGATCTCTTCCCGAGTTATGCCGTCAATCACCAGACCGACTACGAATACGTAGACAGCATGGCCGCCGTCATCAAACTCGAATGTCACCTTGGTGCCGCGGGGAATGACCGCCGGCCCGAGGTATGTGCAGTTGCCGGGTTCGTAGACGACCGTTGCGTCGACCGCCTCCTCTGCAGACGAAAGCGAAGTCGTGGACTCCGCCGCCGGCTGAGTAGTGACCAGCGCCTGAGTCGTGGTTGCGGCCGGTTCGGCCGGCGCGTCATCGCCGCCGCTACATCCCGCGACTACCAGCAGCACAACACCAAGCATTGATGCGATGGGTCGCATGGGGCGGCCCCGTTTCTCGACCCGGGTCGCCACGGGGTCGAAGCGCTCTCCTGGTGTTGTCTCCGACGGCGGAGAGCAGCCGGCGAGGTCCGCCGAGAACACACCGAAGGCCCGGGGAATCACGGCCATGCCCTGTCCGTTTCGTCCAGGACTTGGGTGAGCTGCTGGGCAGCCGCGGCCTTGCCCAAGTTCAGATAGGTGACGAGGCTTTGGGGAAAGGCCTCAGATCCGATCTGTAGGGGCATCGAATCGGAGGCGCCGGCGCGAAACAGTCCGGCCCTGAGGGCGGTTCGCAGGAGAAGGTC
>CAMYKI010000101.1 GCA_947258985.1 uncultured Acidimicrobiaceae bacterium | reverse complement strand
TCCAGCCGGGAAGATCTCGAGCAGATCGCCGCCTCGATCCGCGCCGCCGCAACCGACTGAACCCCGCCGCCACCCTCTTCCGTTCTTGCGTAGACCAGGTCGCATATGCGACCTGGTCTACGCAAGAACGGATCAAACGGATCAGAAGGAACAGAAAGAAGAGGGGCGCCCGGGTGGGCGCCCCTCTCGGTATTCCATTCCCCTTTTGAGCTAGCTGAGAGCTCTTCTGAAGAACGCTGCCGTCTGACCCCTGGTCAGGAGGTCATCGGGGCAGTAGTTGTCGTTTGCCGGTGGGTTGCACCCGCGGGTGATCCCGGCTCCGGCAAGGTTGTTGATCGAGTCTTCAAAGATGTGACCATCATCATCGGTGAAGAAATCGGTCGTTGTCGCCGGCAGATCGAGACCACGATCCAAGAACGCCGCCATCTGTCCGCGCGTGACATTGTCAGTCGGGCAGAAGTTGTCGTTATCGGGCGGGTTACAGCCTGCGGTGATACCAGCCGCCGCAACGGCGTTGATATCGTTCTCGAACACCGAGTCATCGTCATCCGTGAAGAAGTCCTCGGTGGTTGCCGGCAGATCCAACGCACGGTTGATCATCGCCGCCAGTTGGCCGCGGGTCAGGTTGTCGTTGGGACAGAACATGTCGTTCACCGGTGGGTTGCAGCCCTTGGTGATTCCCGCGCTATACAGCCACTCGATGTCGTCCTCGAAGATCGAGAAGTCGTCATCGGTGAAGTCCACCGAAGTCGTGACCGTCAGCGTCAAGCCGTCCGACACGTTGCCCTGAGCATCCATCGCCTTGACCATGTACTCATACTCGGTGTCCGGGCTGAGGCCGGTCACGTCATACATCGTCACTGTTGCGACGTCTGTCAGATGGACGCCATCCTGATAGATGCCATAACCGATGACTGCACGGTCATCGGTCGCCGCATCCCAATGCAGGGTGAGGCTCGACGACAGCACATCGGTCGCCCACAGCATCGCACCGTCCGTCGGTGGCGTGACATCGCCGATGGCGACATCAACACTCGACGTTTCGGTCTCGGAACCGTGGCTGCTGATGCTGTGCGCCACATCATTGGTGATGATGGTGCCCTCAGTGCCTGCGTCGACGGTGACGTCATAAGTCAACACGACGGGATCCGCAAGGGAAGCCGTCAAGTCGAAGCAGATGGCATCGCCGTCGGCCAAACCGATCGTGCTGATGAAGTCGTTATTCAACACGACCTCGGCATCGGTGCCCGCTGCATTCTCGACACCGATGGTGCCGGGAGTGTCGATCACGATGTTGTCGTACGCGAAGATGAATTCCGGACCACTTTCGTCAACGCCGAGTGGCGCGTAGACCTGGAAGTCCAGGAGCACAGGTCCGGAGGAATCCTCCGTCCACGGCACGATGTTGTCGTACTCGACGAGGCTGGCAATCGGGATATCGTCCGCGTCTGTTAGGAACGCTGTGGTGACACCGGCGTTCGTCGCCGCGTCGTAGACGATCTCGAAGTCCTGCCACAGCATCGCTGCGAGATTGTTCGGACGGGTCGGATCTGGAATCAGCTGCGGAATCCACGGTGCGGACCCCTCCCAGTTCGTCACAGCGTCGAAGACGACAAAGCCGTCATCGGTGAACTCCAACTCATCGTACGTTTCGCCGTAGAAGTCGTAGTCACCGTCGTTGACGGACCACGCCGTGGTGTCGCCGGAGATCGAGGGATCGGTTAGCAACCCGAAGAACTCCAGGTTCACATAGGCATCACCCGGTCCATCATCGGCTCCCGCCAGCGGCATCTCGCACAACGGGTCGCTGCTGCTGTCGGTCACCGTGTAGAAGGGCGGAAGCACCTTCGCCATCGTGCCGTTCCAGGTCAACGCACCGTCGCTACGCACCGTCAAGCCGCCAGTTGCCGAACCCGGCACATAGGTGAGGCCCTCGGGTACGAAGTCCACGACGCTGTAGTCGATGTCGGCGTCGGTCACGTTCGGATGCACCGTGATCGTGTAGGTCAGGGTGTCACCCGGTTCCGCCGTTGCCGGGCTGACCGTCTTGGACACGTCGTTGTCGAGACGGACCAGATTGATCGGAACGGTCCCGACGTTCCCTGCGTTGGCAGGATCGGTTCCGATGGACACTGTGCCGTAGGCACGATCGCCCGCGGTCAGATCCGGTTCGTTGTACAGAATCCCCAGATCGAAGGGCTTGAGCTGCGGCTGGGCTCCGGGGCCTTCCGCCAGCATGTTGCCCTCGTCACCGGTGACGACGCCGTAGGACAGCGTCGCCGCATCGAAATCGGCACCGGATCCGGACCAGTTCTGGACCAGTATCCAATAGGTACCGGCCTCAGGATCCGGCAAGTCGCAGAACTCATCGGCGGTCCCTGAAGCGGACACGCACACGATGTTGTCCTCGACCGGCATGTCGCCGGTTCCCACGAACAAGTCGAGGTCCGGTGACTCTGAATCGAAGGTCTCGGCTACAAAGCGAGACGCTCCGGCTGGTACGTCGACCGTCATCCAGGTGACACCGTCTTCGAGGTCGTCGAATGGGGTGGCGTTGTTGCTGTCCTGAGCGAGCGACAGTGCCATCTGATCGCCGATGACAAGACCGGTGAAGTCGATGGCCAGCTCCGTGATTTCGATAGCCGTTAGATCGCGTGACACGTACGAACCAGCGTCGCGCCTGGTCTCGATGTCTATCGAGGCAGGTAGGTCGCCTGTCGACGCTTGCAC
Organism: uncultured Acidimicrobiaceae bacterium; assembly: GCA_947258985.1. Taxonomy (GTDB): domain Bacteria; phylum Actinomycetota; class Acidimicrobiia; order Spongiisociales; family UBA5794; genus JAAETI01. Next base: position 2,693 of record CAMYKI010000101.1, on the reverse strand, counting down.
TGCGATGGGCATGTAGGTGTCAGGGGTGCCATCCGGCGCTCCCAGGATCACGTCGCCGAACATCCACACCTTGGTTTCGCTGGCCGTCACGTCAGCGGTGATGGTCAGTTCCTGGGTCTCTCCAGCCGCCAGCGTAAAGCTGGCCGGTGCAACGGTGACGCCGAAGCCGACGCCCGTTGCGGCCGCGCTCCAGGTCCCAGGCAACGTGGCCTCGACCGTCCGCGTCCAGCTGCACTCGAGCACACACTGATCGTTTGCCATGCTCGGCAAGTTCAGCGAGCCCGGATCTCCACCGGCCGACGGATCGGCCGCGGTGAAGTCGGCATTCGGAACGTCGAGGATCAGACCGGCATCAGTCGCCCAGTCGACCTGGATCCGTCCGGATCCCTGATCGAATGGTGTCGCCGGTGTCTCGCCGTCCTCTTGGAGGACATCTCTGAAGCCGGTTGTCATCAAGGCCGACTGAACCTCAGCCGGTGTCCAGTCCGGGTGCATGCCAATCAGCAGAGCCCCGGCACCAGCCGCATGCGGCGATGCCATTGAGGTGCCGCTGTTGAAGCCCCACGAAAGAGCACCATCGACGCCGTCGGCGGCAATGATGTCGACACCCGGAGCGGCAACGCTCGGGGCGATCATGTCCGGAACGGAGCGGTTCGGTCCACGAGAGCTGAAGCCGGCCAAGATGTCGGCATTGCTCGCGGACTCGTCGAGGGTGGCGCCGCCGATCGTGGCCATGTGGCCGGTACCGGTGGCAAGCCAGTCGAGGAGGCCCACGCCGTCTTCAGCGGTGATGTGAACACCGGGAAGCTCGTGAGCATCGCCGACCAAGCCGCCGCCGTCGTCGACGAGAACAAACCCTCCTGCGCCTGCAGCGAGGACGTTTGCGCCCTTTTCCACGCGGCCAAAGTCTCCACGAATACAGACGACGATCTCGCCGTCGAACTCGTCGGGCTCCCACGGCGAGTCGAAATCGCCGATGGTGCCGGCGCCGCAAAGCTCGGGGCTGTCGGTTTCGCCGGACGGACGATCACCGGCAAAGACGATCGATGCCGGACCAAAAGCATCGGTGAACCCGGCGCCTGCAATGTCGGCAGGAGCCGCGGTGTCGCCACCAGTCATGCTTTCCAGAGAGTTCGTGTACTTCCGATTGTGAGTGGTTGCCGCGGTGTGCAGCATCCACGGTGCCATCGGCGAACCGACGGTTGCCTCGCCCGGACCCTCGTTGCCCGCAGAGTGGGCGACGAAGATTCCGGCCTCGCGAACTGCCAACCAGGCAATCTGCGAATCGGAGTCCCAGGGGTTCTCCGGGGAACCGCTGCCGACCGAGAAGTTGATCACATCGACGCCGTCGAGGATCGCCTGGTCGAGGGCAGCAATCGTGCCTGATGAGGCGCATCCGTTGGCATCACATACCCGGTAGGAGATGATCTGCGCATGCGGGGCCACGCCGGAGATGTCCCGGGTAACCGTCAGCGTCGGGCTGATGATGCTGGCCTCGACGAAGTTGCCGGCCGCCGTGCTCGCGGTGTGCGAACCGTGGCCGTCGTCGTCGATGGCACTGCCTGTGGTGGTGAAATCGTAAGCGCCGATCAGCTTGTCGTTACATCCGAAGGAGTTGCCATCGGAGGCGCACTCGCCCAGATACCCGCCGGCAGGTGTCGGATGGTCGTAGCCATCCACAGGCCCGGGGTCGGCGAACGACAGGTTGCCAGGGTTGATGCCGGTGTCGAGGACACCGACGACGACGCCCTCACCACAACCGCCTTCGGTGACACACGAAGTGCCCCCCCAGATGCCGGGTGCGCCGATGAGGGTCGGGCCCGCATCGGTCTGGATCTGTTCGATTATCTCTTGACGCACCGAGGCGACTCCAGGGAGCCGTGCCGCACGGGCTGCTTCGCTTGGTGTCATCCAAACGGCCAGGCCGTTGGTGCTGTTGGTGTATGTGAACCTCACGTCGGCCTCATGGCCAATCGTCTTCTCCAACCGGGCAACGAACGTCGCCTGGCTTGACTGCAGATACTCCACATACGCCTGGCTCTCGGCAGTTGTCGCGTCGAGCCTATTGGCACCAGTCTCCAGCGGGCTGGTGGCTTCGAGACCGACCACGCCGCCACGGTATGTGGCGAGGGGTTCGGCATCCAAGCGGATCACGAAGATCCCTTCGGTCGCCCCCTTGAGGGGGTTCTCGATCGATACAGAAGCTTCGGATGGTTCGAGTTGGAGCTTTGGGCTCACTCGGGCCGCGACTGAGCCGTCTGCGGCTTCAGTTGCCGATGCATTCTGTGCGTATGCGGGGCCTGCAATGGAGAAGATGAGGGTCAGTGTCGATATGAGAGTAAGAACTCGTCGTGACACAGTAAGGGCCCCTTTCTTCCACCTCGGTTTTCCCCTAAACCCGGGCCATACGACGCGTGCCTCCGGATGGAATCAGTCCATCCCACGCCCCTCCCCGGCGACTGCCCACGTTAGCGGTTTGTAACTCCGCGATTCAATCGAGAAGTGACGCTGCGTAGTCATGTTTTCGCGCTCTCGTCGGCCGGGAACCGGGGTTGGGCCGGCGGCCGTCATAGAGTGGACCAAGAGGAGCGGTTCATGAGAAGGATGATCGTGATTGCTTTGACAATTGGGCTGGTACTAGCGGCCTGTGGCGGGACCGATGACACCGCTGATTCCGCAGAGACGACCGCGGC
>CAMYKI010000100.1 GCA_947258985.1 uncultured Acidimicrobiaceae bacterium | reverse complement strand
TCCCTGTCATGTGATCTCTGTTGGCTCTATGGGCTCCAGAGCGAGTGACCCACCACCTGGAGCCGCCGGGCCTTGTGAGCCCGCGATTCCCGCAAGAACATGACTGTTTTGCACCCGATGGTTGCTGTGAACCCCACGCGGACCATCGGGTGACCGCCGGAGAACTCCCTACGAAGTTGCCGCTCGGATGTCTTCCAGCGTCGGGCAAGGCTGGAGGCGGTAGATGCGGCACTCATCGGCCGTGAAGCTTCTGGTCAGCTGGTTTGCCGCGTGTTGCACAACCTCGTCGAAGTCAAGGGTGATGATTCCCCATGTCCCGGTCGACCCCGTACCCACGGCGACGTGGTTGTTGTCGATCCAGTGGCCGTCGGAGACGTGTTCGAATGGAACCTGGTCGAGGAGCTGGCCGTTTCCAGAGTCGATGATGCGGACGAACCCCTCGGTGCCGCCGAGCATGAGCCGGTCCGCACCCGGGGAGAGTGCCAAGCCGCGCACAAACTGTCCCGGGGCATACAACTGGCGCGGTTCCCACTCGTCGGTCTCGACTCTGTAGATGCTCGTATCGAAGTTCCGCAGGAGGAGGAAGGATCCGTCCCGCGCCAGTTCGAGGTTCAGATCTCCTGCGAAGTCGAAGGCGAACTCGCCGACCGGTGCGAGGGTTTTCCGATCGACGGCGACAAACACGCCATCCTCGGGGTCACGAAAGAGGATCCAAGCTTCCCCGGCTGCAACGACCAGAGAACCGCTTCCGACCGCTTCTCCAACGTCGAACGTTTCGCTCTTCTCCAATGTCGACGCGTTCCAGATATGTACGACGCCATCGACATCCTGCGTCATCAATTCGGTACCGTCCGTCGAGATAACCATCGGCCCGGTCGAGTGGAACGGAGTCCCGGAGCCAATGCATGGAGGCGCCTGAGCCGGAGTGAGCCAATCGTCCCACCCCAGTGCACATCCAAGGAAGTCTGCGGACGTCCCCGTCGCTGCATCCCACACCACGTATGGTCCGGCGGCGCCGGCGATTCGATCTCCCTCGAGGTACAAGACTCGCTCGTCGGGGAGAGCGATGATGTCCTTGTGTGCTATCTCGTGGATCAGGGTCTCGCCGAGTGAACCCGTGATGGGATCGAACACGGCGAAGGACTGAATCGGTTCTGACGGCGCACCCCAGTGCATTGCCACCGCGGTCCTGCTCTCCGGATTGACGCTGAACCAATTGCCCTCAAACCAATATGGCAAGGCGAGATTCTCGGGAGCCATCTGGCCGCCAGGAGAGAAGTCCCAGACGCTGATCGTCCCATTGGTGCTGGCGGTGAAGAGGAGTCGGGAACCTTCGTCATAACCGAGAGAATTGACTTCCCCGGTCGGCAGGAAACGGATCAGGCCACCAGTCTGGGCGTTCCACAGGCCGGTCGTCTGCCCATCGGTCCCGACGATCATGGCATAGCCGTCGAAGGTGCGGATGAAGTCGGTGGCGTGGGTCATCGGGCGATTGGCCATGCCGGTGAATCGGTCGGTGACCCTGCCCGTGCCAACGTTGAAGACGTCGACAACTACCGAGCCCATGGATTGCTGGCCGTCGGGATCAGCAGCGGCATACGTTTCACCGTCCGGATGGAGGTCGCCCGAGGTTCCGCCGACCTCGGCGATGACCTCGAAGGTCTCAGTCTCATAGATGAGCGTCTTGCGGCCCGGGAAACCACTCGGATACTCGATTACGGCCATCCGTGGGGCCTCCTCGGCAAACACGACCTGGCCGAATGCAGCAATGTCGACTGCCGATTCCCAGGTCGCGGTGTCGAGGATCCTCACGATGGATGCGCCCCGAGGGCCCTCACAATCCACATCGAGGTGCACACCGAGGAACCGGCCGTCGGCCGACCACGCCTGGGGGCTCGTATGGACTCCGCATTCGGCATCAGCGAACTTGACCTGCTCCACGACCGCACCCGTCGCCGAATCGAGAACCACCAGGCGGGGTGACTCCTCGAAAGTGCCGATGGCGACCAACCGGCCGTCCGACGAGAAAACGGGAGTGCCCAGGTTTGCCGGTGCAAACGGATTCTTGCGGAAAGCCTCATCGCTGTAGGTCCAGAGCTTTGTCCAGGTTGCAGTGTCGACGAGGTGGAGTTCGCCGGGATTCCAGTAGGCAAGCGATGATCCGTCGGGGGCCAGGTCCATGCCAAGGAGTTCTCCCGGAGCGGCAACAGTGTGCCTTGCGACCAGGATGTCCGCCTCCATTGCCTGCCGCAGCGTCGTCTTGTGGTCCAGTGACACTTCCGTGCCGGGATTGGTGGCAAGTGACTGCAGGGACAGCAGGATGGCCAGTTCAGGGTCATCATCGATGGCGAGCAGCGCCGCGGCGCTCAGCTCATTGGCGAACGCCGTCTGGGCTTCTGTCTGGGCACGCGCCGCACTCGACTCTGCATCGTTTCGAGCCAGAAGCGCCGCCACTGCAAGTACGAGAGCGATCACGGCTGCCGCTCCAAAGCCGGCGAGGACGAGCCGACGCTTGCGGCGCTGCTCGCGCCGCTGCTCGGCTTCTGCCTCCCGGCTGGCGGCGAGAAACGTTTCTGCGCTCTGGCTGAGGGCCAGGTCGGCGCTGGACCAGTCGGCAAAACGGGCCAGCCGAGAGCCGCTGAGAAGGAAACCATCCGCTCGGTCGTTGTCCTCCCAATCGGTAGCGGCCTCGGCGAGTTGGTGGTAGCGACGCAGAGCGTCGCGGGCCTCGTTGATCCACCCGGCGAGACGAGGCCATTCCCGCAAGAGCACCTCATGAGCGACCTCAACGGTTGGTTTCCCATCGGGGCTCCTGTCGAAAGTGAGCAGCCGATGCTCGCCGCACTGGGCCATAACGTTGCCTGCCCCGGGCAACACCTGGAGTTCCTCAGCTAGGACGCGACGCCGGAGCGGCTCGCCGTCCTCGGTGACCGTCACCAGCCGCAGGAGGATTTGCCGGATCGTCGCCCGGTCGGTGGGATCGAGCCCTTCGTAGATCTCCTCGGCGCGCCTCACCAACGCTCCCGAGATGCCGCCGGCGGCCTCGAGCGCTGCCAGCGTCATCGTCTGTCCACCGGCCCGCTCGTAAAGGTCGGTGAGGGCGAACTCCAGCAGCGGGAGTACCGAAGGCCGATGTGCGACCTGGCTTACTGCTGCCGCGACCAGGTCCGGTTCGACGGCGACTCCAAGACGAGATGCGGGCCCAACCACGACGTCGCGCACCTCGTGGTCTTCTAGCGGTGTCACCAGAATCAGGCCCGGCTCAATGAGAGAGGCGAATCGCGGTTGGGCCAACAAGCGGTCCAGGAAGTCGGCCCGGATCGTGACCAGTACCCACGGCCCGTTCGGTGCGGTGGCGATCGCGGAGAGTGTGTCGAGGAAATCTGCTAGATCCGCATGGGACGCCAGGGTGAAGAGCTCCTCCAGCTGGTCGACGACCAATACCGATTTCGGGTCCTGGTCCAGGCCTTCGATGGCGGCCGATAGTGTCGTCGTCGGCGCCGAGCCCGGGTAGATCACAGCTACGTCTGTCTCCGTATTCCGCAGCTCAGGAAGGAGTCCGGCTCGTACGACCGATGACTTGCCGCTTCCCGACGGCCCTGCCAGCACGACGAGCCGGGAGGCAACCCTTCGGCTGAGCGCCTCGCGAAGGCGCCGAACCAACGTAGTCCGGCCGTAGAAGTCGTCGGCATCGGCCTCCTCGAAAGCGCGCAGCCCCTTATACGGGTTGCGTCTGGTGGCGTCCGTGGCAGCGGTTTCAGGCTCCAACGCAACCAGAGTGTCCAGTACCGGGTTCTGTTCGAGGATGCGTTGCTCCAGGAGGCGCAGCTCGGGGCCGGGCTCGAGACCGACCTCTTCGGCGAGGACCCGGCGCGCTTCCTCACCGGCCCGCAGTGCGTCGGCCTGCCTCCCGGACCGGTACAGGGCCAACATCCGCAGCGCCCAGAGCCGCTCTCGCAGTGGATATCGGGTCGTCAGATCATCGAGCTCGGCCACCACGGCGGTCGCCTGCCCCGCAAAGAGGTCGGCGGCGACCCGCGTTTCGAGTGCCGTGGCGTAGATCTGCTCCAGACGGACTATCTCGGGACGGAGGGTCTCGGCGTCCGCAAGGTCCTGATACGGCGGGCCCCGCCAGTGAGAGAGTGCCTCTTCGAGCAGTTCCCGGGCGTGATGAGGATCGCTGGTGACTTCGGCTGCTCCCTCGGCTGCTAGACGCTCGAATCGAGCCGAATCAACGCTCCGAGGCTTGACCTCGAGCAGATAGCCGGGCATCCGGGACTCCAGGGTGCTGCCGGCCGGAAGTACCTTGCGCAGCGCCGACACATACCCCTGGACGGTTTTGCGTGCCGTGTCAGGCGGAGATTCGCCCCAAACGCTGTCGATGATGCGATCGGTTGAGACGACCTCGTTGGCATGGATGAGTAGCAGGGCCAATACGAGGCGTTGTTGGGGCCCGCCGAGATCGATCGGCATCCCGTCAAGACCCGTGACCTCCAGGGGACCCAGGCATCGGAACTCCACACCCGCAACATACGCCTTGGTAACCCCAATCGGCAAGGCATCTTCGCTGCTCTCCGACGGCTCTTGATGCCTCCTAACCGACTCCTAACCGGCCGCAAACCGCGTTCTCGGACGCTGCGACCATGGCATATCGAGCAAGCACATCATTGGCCGCAGTACTGGCTGCCGGGGCGCTCCTTACCGGCTCACCGGCTCCGGACGCATCGAGCGTCATCGTTGTGAGCGGTACCGCGGTGCAGCAGGAGATGGCTGAATGGGCGGTAGGCCGGTTCACCGAGGCCGGACTGCAACTGCCCGCCGCCAAGATCAGCTTCCCGGGACAAGACCTGTCCGGGTGTGGGGGATCGCCGGCGCGGGCCTACCTCGACCGCGAACCCGTTGAGGTGCGGATGTGTTGGGGCAGCGAGATGATTCTGCTCCACGAGTTGGCTCACATATGGGAGGCACACGCCGTCCCGCAGGACCGTCACGAGCCGTTCATGGCGATGCGTGACGGAGTCAAGTCGTGGGCCGGCCTCGACGACGAATGGGCGGAGAGAGGCCGAGAGCATGCCGCCAACGTGATTGCCTGGGGATTGCTCGAAGACCCCTATCCGATCTCCCGCACGTACCCCAACGACCCGGACAGCCTGATGGAGGCGTTCCGAGTCATCACGGGCACCGATCCGCTGCATGACGGCGGACCGAGGATGCCCGCCATCGATCGGACCCTCTTCGAAGGGCGCGCCACTCCTCCGGTTGAATCCGGTCGTTGATAGCGGCGCGATGCTCCGGGTAGTCCGGTTCTTGTGGATCTGAACCGACTCAAGTCGGCTGATGCACGCAAGAACAGGTTGTCACAGACGGCGTCGAGGGAGCCGGTTGGAGAGCCACGCGCGCAGCGCCGGCGCCGCCCGCTCAGCCTTGCCGTGACTGAAGGATTCGCTCGAACAGTTCCCTGTTCCAAAGGGCGTGGACGATGGGGTTGAGGTGGTTCTCCTGCCGTGGTGGAATCTCGACCCCGGCTTCGACCGCA
>CAMYKI010000099.1 GCA_947258985.1 uncultured Acidimicrobiaceae bacterium | reverse complement strand
AATCCCCTATAACCATTGACGATTCTGCAGATGACGACAACTGACAAGAGACAACGGAACACGGTCGAGCCGGTTTCCTAAACCGGGCGCCGGAGGTTCGAATCCTCCCGAGGGCGCCGCGGACTCGCCAAGCGAGTCCGTTGGCCGCAGGCAGCATGGAGTTCGATTGCATCGAACTCCAACAAGCGAGTCCGGCGGGTTCGTTGGAGTTTGCGTGCCGCAAACTCAGCTCTTCACGGCGGTCGAAATGACCAACTGTCCGTCTCGTGTCCGTCAGAGCTCGTCAAAAACCGCTGTCGACAAGTCGCGATTCACCTCAGCGACGCCAAAACATATGGCTCGAACCGTTGGCCCGGCCGGGGGCCAAGCCGGAGTCGGCGCCGCATCAGCGGCTGAATCGTGATCACCTAGCCTGCCAGCGTGCCGCCGAAGACTTGCCAGGCGAGCAGCGACTTGGCGACCAGGCTGAGGATCATGTACGCCCGCTCTCCGTACAGGTAGTTCGACCATTTTCCGATCCGGCGGTACTGGAGCCACATGTTGATGGCGAACGTGTTGAAGAACACGAACAGCGAGAAGAAGATGCCGTAAACAAAGCCGGGTGGCTGGGCGTCGCTGCCCGGTGAGAACAGGTAGATGCCGATCGCGATCCAGGGCACGATCCCGGCAACCGAACCAAGCCAGAATGGAAGCAGCGATCCGCCGGGCTCTTCATATTTCTCCTGCACCGCACCAAAGAAGATCATCGATGCGTTCACGCCAAAGAGGGCCGTCAATGCGGCAATGTCCAGGATGCCCGGCAGGACTGCAATCAGGATAATCATGACCGATGACGACAGTGAGTACTCGACCCATCGAAAGTAGTTGTGGCCGGCGTCGAGCCCGGCCCGATAACGGGGGTAGACGGCGGGCATCGCGATCAGCCAGTGAAAGATCGCCGAAAGAAACAAGAAGACGGCCACACCCCAAGCGATAGACAGATCGAACAGAACTGTCGGGTCGCCAGCAGGTGTGCCCGGGGGGCCCTCCGGATATGAAGCCGCAATCGGCAGAGTGAAGTCCGTGGCGAGAAGTAGCACGAGGACGCCCTGCACCGCGTGGAGGGTCCCCATGACTATGTTCCACGTACGCAAACGGTATGTCGACTGATTCATCAATGTTCCTCCGGTCGTGGTCAACTGACATACAGAGCAGCCATCCATCTGGATGCTACGAGACGAGAACACCTCGTGATGCTTCGCCTCGACTCAGGCGACGTCGAGCGACGTCCGTTTCTCGGCTGCCTGACTGATTCCGCGCGCCATCCTCTCCAAGATTAGGTGTTGGAACGGCAGCATTGCATACCAATACATACGGCCGGCGAGACCGCGAGGGCGAAAGGACGCGGTTTGCTCGAGCTGCCGCCCTTCGCTGCCTTCGTTGACACGCCACTCCAGCCAGGCTTCGCCGGGTAGTCGCATCTCGGCTGAGAGCTGCATGAACTCCCCAGGCATGACTGCCGAAACCCGCCAGAAGTCAACGGTGTCGTGTAGCCGGACCTCTTCTGGGTGACGGCGCCCTCGGCGGAGGCCAACTCCTCCGACCAGTGTGTCGATGAGGCCGCGCAACCGCCACGCCCAGTCGTGCGTGTAATACCCGACTGAGCCTCCGATGCGACTGAACGCCCAGAACAGGTCCTCCGGACTGGCGCGTGTCTCCACGACCTGGCGGTCGACGAGCAGAGTGCCTCCCGCCCATTCGGGGTCTCCTGCCAAGGGTCGGGCAGGACTGGCATTGGCATCCGACCAGCGGCTCGGTACGTCGAGCTGATCGTCGAGATCGAGTGCCTGCTCGATCGCCTTACGCAGCGGCATCGGATCGACGGGGAATGGTGCTGCCCGACCGGCGCTGACGGTCACCTCGTTGCGGAGCGAATCGACGAGAGGCCGCGCTACACCGACCGGCAATGGTGTAACGAGACCGATCCACAGCGAGGAAAGCCGGGGGCTCAGTACCGGCACGGGGAGGATGACGCGGCGACGCAGGCCGGCGACCTCGGCGTACAGCTGCATCATCTCGTGGTAGCTGACCACGTCGGGCCCGCCGATCTCGTAGATGCGACTGCCCGGGAGATCCTCCAGCGTCGCCACAAGGTACGACAGGACGTCGCGAATGGCGATTGGCTGACACTTTGTCTCCACCCAGCGCGGTGTGGTCATGATCGGCAGCACCTCGGTGAGGTAGCGCAGCATCTCGAATGAAACCGATCCCGAGCCGATGACGACGGCAGCCCGGAGCTCGGTGACCGGTGTTGACCCTGAGGCGAGGACGGAGCCGACTTCCTGGCGGCTGTCGAGGTGGGATGAGAGCTCGTCGCCGCTGCCGAGCCCACCGAGATATACGATCCGACGCAGGCGATTCTCCTCCGCAGCGTCAGCGAAGTTGGCGGCAGCGGCGCGATCGGCGGCGGCGAAGTCACCGTTGGAACCCATCGAGTGCACGAGGTAATAGGCGGCATCGCAGCCTTCGAGCCCAGTGACCAGCTGCTCGGCGTCGAGCACGTCGCAGCGCCGCACCTCGACGGCATTGCGCCATGGCCGATCGTCGAGCTTGCCCGGAGTGCGCGCCAGGCACACCACCTCGCTCCCGGCATCGAGCAGTTGCGGAACCAGCCGGCTCCCGATGTATCCAGTTGCTCCGGCGACGGCGGTCCTCATCCACCCATCGTACGGATCATCCCCTCCGTATCCCAACACAGAGCCGAGGATCACCAGCGTTCATCCTGACAGAATTTGGTCTCGTGGTTGCCGCTGCCCCGCGGGAGCTACCCCCACCGGTCGGCTATCTGGCGGCCGGGCTCGTGTAGGTAGCGATCGATGCTCAGCGCTGCAAGAGCACGGAGCCGCCCCAGGTGGCACGCCTCCTGCCGCTTGCATCCTCGAGAGTTCATCCGGAGACCACTTGGGGTCCGTACTCACGGTGGAGCGACAAAAGAGAGACATGACTTCGCCTACAGCCACCACTTCAACGCCACGGGATCTTCTCTCCGCGCTCACCCCTTTCCACCGCACCAAGTTGATCTTCATGGGGGCCGCATTCGCGTCATTCGTCCTGTCAGTGACGCTTTGGTTTCTCGTCGACCGTGAACTCGGCCTGTTCGTCGGGCTCTGGGTGCCGGCAATCCACTCGCTTGGGACGCTCGTGCTGACCGGAGAGCGACAATGAGCGAGGCGCTGATCTTCAGCTTTGGATCGATCCTCTTCATCATCACGACCGCGGCGACCTTCTCGTTCGGAATGCGACGCTTCCGTGAGATTCAAGTGGAGGACATGGCGAATTCAGGCCGTTACGCCGTCACACGCTCAGACAGTCTCACCGAGCTCCATGTGATTGACGCCGAGCTGGAGAGCCGACTCCAGAGTGCGTCGGAAAGTGCTGGGTAGCGCGATGGCAAACATTGAGTTGGAAGGCAAGCGGACGCTGGTACTCGGAGGCTCCGGCGTGTTGGGAAGCTCGATAGCCGACGAGCTGTCACGTCGCGGCGCCTTGGTGATTCTCGCAGGACGTAATGCCACTCGACTTCAAAATCGGGCCGGCGAGATAGGACCCAACGTCCCATCGGTCATCTTCGACCTGCGAGTAGCGAGTCAGGCGACCCATGTCGTCGAAACAGCAGTGAGGCTGCTCGGAGGTCTGGACGGTATCGTCAACGCCGCAGGCGTGGTGGCGTTTGGGCCGCTGTCGGAGCTGAGCGACACCGCCCTCGACGAACTCGTCGCAACAGATCTTGTCGGACCCCTGCGTGTCACGCGTGAGGCGCTGCAGCATCTCGACAGCGGCTTCATCGTCAATGTCACAGGTGTCGTCGGCGAGAATCCGGTAGCCAACATGGCGGTCTATTCGGCAGCAAAGGCAGGGCTCAGCGCCGCCTCCTCCGCCCTCGGCCGCGAGCTGCGCCGCCATGGGATACACGTACTCGATGCCCGGCCACCCCATACTGAAACGGGGCTGGCTACCCGGCCAATTGCCGGTGCTGCGCCCAAATTACCTCTCGGACTAGATCCGGCAGATGTTGCCCGCATCGTTGTTGACGGGCTAGTCGAGGGCCGCCGTGAGCTGCCTGCAGAGTCCTTCGTCGCAGAGTGAGCCAGCTTCCCGCCCTTCACGCGGCCGCGACCTTGTTCATGGTGGGGCTGATCTGGACCATCCAGGTCGTTCACTACCCCTTGATGCTCAAAGTGCCGGCATCAGGATTCGTCGAATACGAGCGATCTCACACTCAGCGCATGGGCACCCTTCTTGCCGTACCGGCCGGGATCGAGATCACAACCGCCGTCGCGCTCATCTGGGCCCGGCCAGAAGCCGTCGGCTTGGCTTCGGTCATGATCGCCGGGGCACTTCTCGCCGCGATTTGGATCATCACAGCGTTTGTCCAGGTCCCCCTCCATTCGCGCCTCTCGAAGGGCCACGACGTCGGCTTGATCAGCCAGCTCGTCACCTCGAATTGGTGGCGGACCGCGGCGTGGACACTTCGCGGCATACTCGTGACATCGATGCTGGTTGTGTGACAATCCACCGAACCGAACTCACGGATGATTGAGCCGCAGGCAGCCCAGGCGGGTCCGGCGGGTCCGTCCGTTTGGTGTCCGTCATATCTCGTCGGAACATGAAGTCCGTCCCACCCACCAACCGGAGCCAGTCAGACGCTATCGGTCCAACGCGAACAGCTCAACCGAGCTGCCGACCCCACGCAGTTCGATAGGCCCCAGACTCTCGACTGAGATCCCGTCGGGGATGGTCACTGCCTCGACCACATCGCCAGATGCCAGGAAAGTGCGGTCGAAGTCACGACACGCCTGCTCGATCCGGGCCGCCGTGTTCGGCGTGTCACCCAGGTAAACGATCTCGTGTTTGACCGTCCCGATTTCACCGGTGACCACCGGCCCCATGTGCAAACCCGCCCAGAAGCTCGGTACCGCACCGAAGTCTGCGAGGTAGTCGCCGGACGAATGGTCGAACGCGTCTGCCATGGCAAACACGGTCTGGATGCATGCCGCGTTCTCCAGGCCCTTGCGTTCGGTCCAGGTGAGAAGGACCTCGTCGCCGACGAAACGATGGATCTCGGCGCCGTGGCGGATCGCACTCATCGAAACGTCGGCGACAAACCGCTTGAGAAACGCGTGATAGCGAAGATTGCCCAGCTCCTCTGCGATCTGGGTAGAGCGGCGCAGATCGACGAAGAGAAAGATGCGAACCTCCTGGCGTGGCCGGTGGTAGCGACCGAGGACCAAGCCGACGAGCACGCCCCGCCCGAGCAGCCGATTGACCTGGGCGACGAAGTTGACTACGAGCGCCGCCACAAAGCTGATGGCGACGGACCAAGCCAGGCCCGGGTCAACCAGCTCGCTCCAGCTCACGCCGCCAACTGTCAACAGCGGCACAGTGATTGTCGCAACGATGATGGTGAGCCAAGCCAGGCTCCGGGTGATTAGAACGACCAGGAACGGAGCTTCGCGCCACCCGCGGGGAATCAGGCCAACGGCCCAGGCGACGTCGAACGCGACCATTCCGGCAGCGATGAGGAACCCGATCAGCGCTCCGGTCACGATCGACCGGGTTGTGCCATCGCCGAGGATATAGCCAGGGATGAGGCCTACGAGAGCACCCAACGGAGCAACG
>CAMYKI010000098.1 GCA_947258985.1 uncultured Acidimicrobiaceae bacterium | reverse complement strand
CCTGGCCTTCCCAATGGATTTCCAGTCCTAATTCGCGGCAAACCCAGAGCAGAAACTCGTACAAGGACTTCCCGTCGACATCCGGCGACGGCGAAATCCGGCTTACCCAGTTCCAACCTTCGCCAGCGCGACCGATACTCAATACAGTGGGTCGTTGGCGACCGGAAAACGTCACTTGCTCGCCCGACGAGGCAACATGGCGGTGGTACTGTCCATCTATCGAAACCTGGCCTTCCCTGACGCGCACGGTCAATCCCCCGTCATCAACCCCGGTAACGAATTGCGTCCCAAGATGCGCAACCTCGCCGTGATCGGTGCGAACGACAAGACGCTCCGCATCGGCACCGCCTGCAACGAGACTCGACGGACGGGAGTCGAAGTAAATACGCCCTGCCTTCAGGTACACCGTCTCGTCATCGACGAATTCGAGCCGCGTGTTTTCATCCATGCGCATCGAGCCGCCGGCGCCCCATGCCAGGGCAATACCTGCCTGATCGCCGGTGACAATCGTCTGGCCAGAAAGTACGCTGGACAAATCTCGAGTCTCGCGCAGCTCCGACGTTTCGCCGAGCAAATAGATGGAGCCGACGCTCTTTTCGATCGCAGCAACCTGCACCGCATCGACGCCCGGCACGTGCAGCAGATTGAACACCGAAAATACGCCGATCACCGACGCCAACCCCATCATGAGAGGCACCCGACGCACGAGTAGGGCTGCGGTCGCCGGGGGTCCTACGAGGAGACCGAACACGAGGAGGGTGCCCACCGTCTGAAACGAGCCGACAATCGTCAGCGTGATCAGTGCCAGCAACACACCGTGCGTCATCCGGGGACGCAATCCGAGCAACTCCGCCTTCTGCTCGTTGAATGAGAGAACCAGGAATGGCCTGTAGAGCGCCAGCGAGGCGAGCACCGCAACGACTGCGACGACCGTCAGCATCGCTATGTCCCCGGCCCCGACCCCAAGGGCGTCACCGAACAGGATGCTGGTGAGGGACCCGGTGTACGAGGCGGTGCGCGAGATCAGGATTACTCCGGCGCCGAGCATCCCCACAAACAGCAGCCCGATCCCCGTGTCTTCGCTGAAGGTGGTCTGGCGGTGAACAAGGTTGATGCCGAGGATCATGACTACGGCGGCGAGTGCGGCACCCAGCAACACGTTGAACCCAAGCAGCAAGGCGAGAGCAATGCCGGGGACAACACCGTGGACGAGAGCGTCGCCGAGGAAGGTCATACCGCGGATAACGACCCAGGTCCCGACCACGGCAAGTGCGACGGCGGCAAGCGAGCCTCCCAGCAACGCCCGTTGCTGAAAAGCCAACTCGAATGGTTCAACCAGCCAATTCATTGCACAGGTCTCGCTTTGGATCTCTCAGCCGAGATCATATAATGAGAATCGTTATCACTTTTCTGGGCCCACGTTATCGGGAAGGTCCCTTCGTGCCAATTTCCAGCCTCGACCGCGACATCGAGAGTCACCTCGCCGACAAGAGCGTCCGGTACACAAGCGGGCGCCGTCTCGTAGTCGGGGCTCTCGCCAAGGGCGGCGGCCCCCGATCGGCAGCCGAGCTGCATTCCGATCTGCATCCCCGGGTTCCTCTTTCGTCCCTCTATCGGTCCCTGACGGTGCTCCAGGACGCCGGGGTCATCGTCCCCCACTTCAGCGCCCACGGCATCACCCGCTACGAACTCGCCGAGTGGATCACCGGGCATCACCACCACCTGGTCTGTTTGGAGTGTGGCGCCGTCGAGGACATCGACATATCCCCCGGCATGGAAGCCAGGGTGCGCAACCTGGTTGACGAGATGGCCGGCCTGGTCTCCTTCACTCCGGTCAGTCACACCCTGGAAATCGAAGGCCGGTGTTCTCGATGCAAGTAGGCCAGGTTGCAGTTCGCGCCGAGGGCTTGATACTCGGGCACGGTGGCGTGGTGGCGTTAGCCGAGTCCGACTTCAGCATCAACCGGGGCAAGGTAACGGCCGTCATCGGCCCCAATGGAGCAGGCAAATCGACTGTCCTCAATGCCATCGCCGGACTCATCGAGCCGATGGCCGGAACCCTCGAGGTCACCGTGGCAACGCCCGGATCGAGCCGGATCGCCTATGTCCTCCAGACAACCAAAATCAATGAATCTCTTCCCATCTCGGTACGCGAAGTCGTCACCATGGGGCGATACGCCGGTACCGGCCTCTACCGCAGGCTGACCGAGAAGGACCGTGCTGCGGTCGAGCTCGCGATCGAGAGAACCGGTATCACCGATATCCAGGGCAAGCACCTCGACGAGTTGTCCGGAGGCCAGCGACAGCGGGTCTTCGTAGCTCAGGGCCTGGCCCAAGATCACGACATCCTTCTCCTCGACGAACCACTGACAGGCCTGGACTTGCCGACGGCGCAGGCGATCGATGTGGTCATCCACAACGAGCGATCGCGCGGCTGCGCAGTAATCATGACGACGCACGACCTGTCGGAAGCTCAGGTGGCAGACCATGTGCTGCTGTTGTCGGGGCGGGTTGTGGCCTCCGGCCCGCCGCAAGAGGTGCTCACGACGGAGAACCTCACTGCGGCGTACGGCCAGGCATTGCTTCATATCGAGGAGGGAAAGGTCTTCCTCGACGATCCTGCGCATATCCCGGTCCCGGGCCGCCACGCCCACCGGGAGCGCTCCATTCACACCGAAGCCAGTCCGAGCGACCTCCATGGAGACGAGGGCTAGGGACGGCGGCCGCTGCTCAGATAGTCGGTCGGTGGTCGGACCGAGGTCGCATCAAGTTCAGTCCACCACCGGAACCCGCGACATGGCGTCTGCGACCTTGGCGTCGGGGTAGTCGTAGTCGACGAGGTCGCCGTTGAGATATGCCTCGTAGGAACTGAGATCGAAGTGCCCGTGACCGCACAATGCGGTAAGGATCGTCTTACTTTCCCCGGTCTCCCGACAACGAACAGCCTCCCGCACCGCCGCGGCCAGGGCGTGGCTCGGCTCGGGAGCCGGCACGATTCCCTCGCTTCTGGCGAACTTGACGGCAGCGGAGAAGCACTCGTTCTGGTGGATCGCTACTGCCTCGAGCATGCCCAACTCATAGATGTGCGAGACGAGCGGGGCCATCCCGTGATAGCGGAGGCCCCCGGCGTGGATCGGATCGGGGATGAAGTCGTGGCCAAGAGTGTGCATCTTGACGAGCGGTG
The DNA here is from genome assembly GCA_947258985.1 of uncultured Acidimicrobiaceae bacterium. Taxonomy (GTDB): domain Bacteria; phylum Actinomycetota; class Acidimicrobiia; order Spongiisociales; family UBA5794; genus JAAETI01. The sequence goes on along the minus strand of CAMYKI010000098.1, from coordinate 2,487 downwards.
TCATCCCAATGGTGTCGCCGAAGTCGTAGCGGTATTCGCCTTTGGTCAGAGAGGGGCACGACGCGGGCTCGACGCAACGAATCGTCGGGTTGATCTTGCCGGCGAGCTTCTCCCGCAGGAAGGGGAAGGAAAGGCCGGCGAAGTTGGAGCCCCCACCGGTGCACCCAATGAGCAGGTCGGGCGTCTCCCCTACCTTCTCCATCTGTTTGAGCGCTTCTTCTCCGATGACCGTCTGGTGCAGGAGCACATGGTTCAGCACGGATCCAAGCGCATACTTCGCGTCCGGGTCGGGTGCGGCCCTCATTACGCCCTCGGAAATGGCAATACCGAGACTGCCTGGAGTGTTCGGATCGAGCGCCAGGATCTGGCGGCCTGCCTCTGTGTTTTCGGAGGGGCTGGGGTGCACTTCCGCTCCCCAGATCCGCATCATGCGCTGCCGGTCCGGCTTCTGGTCGTACGACGATCGAACCTGCCAGACCTCCAGATCGAGGCCGAATTGGGCGCAGGCGAACGCTAGTGCAGATCCCCATTGCCCGGCGCCCGTCTCGGTGGTGAGCTTCTTTACGCCGGCCTTGGCGTTGTAGTAGGCCTGAGGGATAGAAGTGTTGGGTTTGTGTGAGCCCGCCGGGCTCACGCCCTCGTACTTGTAGAAGATCCTGGCCGGCGTATCGAGCACCTTCTCCAGCCGGTGTGCTCGATACAGCGGTGTGGGACGCCACAGCTTGTACACATCGAGAACCTCGCCCGGGATATCGATGTAGCTCTCCTGGCTGACCTCCTGGAGGATCAGGTCCATCGGGAAGAGGGGTGCCAGGTCCTCGGGACCGATGGGTTCCCGGGTCGCCGGGTGCAACGGAGGAGGAGGCGGCGCCGGCAGATCGGGAATGATGTTGTACCACTGAGTTGGGATCTCGGACTCGTCGAGTGTCACCTTGGTGTAGTCACTCATCACCTATCTCCCTGATCGCTTCCAAATCCATGTTCTCGCGGACTCGTACGGTAGTGGCTTGGGTCAGAGGGCGGATCTGGTTCGGCCTTGTTGTTCCCTCTTCTCGCCGCGCCTTGGAACGGATACAGTTGAGGAGCGGCGGCGCCTGCCCACTACTCCAAAATCACGGACCGGCTTTTGGTCTTTGCGGCGAGAGGAGCTCTGATGATGGGTCCCTACCGGTTTGTTGTATTGACAGTGGTTCTCGCAGTTCTCGCGGCTTGTGGCGGAGATGACGAGACTGCGCCAGCCGGGGCTACCGAAGCGGTCGACGGCCCGAGCGCGGCTGCTGCAACGAACCCGACCCTGATCTTCGACGGAACTACCTGCACCTATGAGGGACCGACGCAGGTGGTTGTCGGTGGTCTGACTCCGGTTGCCCTCGAGAACACGAGCGACATCGACATCGATGCCGTGCTCTTGTCGATGCCTAGCCAAGAGGCTCTCGACGCCGCCGTCGACCGACTTCCTCCCGGGAGCGGATCCGATATCACGCTTGATATGCCACCCGGTTCGACACAGGAGGCGTGGCTCCAGGCGGGGCCGGGAGAGCGCAACGAAGAAGCCCTCCTTCTGGAGCCCGGGCTATTCCTAATGGATTGCGGTCGTGTCCCCTCCGGCGCCTCCCTACCCGACTACGTCTGGCGGGGCGGGAGCTTCGAGGGTGTGGAGGGCTGAGCCGACGCTAGCCGGAGCCCGGTCGAATCCCGGCTCCGGCCAGTGACCAACTGCGTTTCCCAGACTTTCCACTCTGTCGTGTCATCACCGCTAGAAGGCTCAGCGGAGAGTCGCCTCGAGGATCTCGAAACGTGCTGCTAGATCGCCCTCGACCTCAACCTCGGCGACCCCTTCGAACGCCGCGCCGCTGGCGGTGAAATCGATCGGGTAGGTGTAGCGCCCGCCACCCTCCGCCATCAGATCGCCGGTGCGGACCACGCTCTCTATGTTCCCCACGTAGGCCGTCGCATGGGTAAGGATCGCATCACGACCCTGCACGGTGCCGAGATTCCAGCTGGGCGGAGGACCATGCACGCCGTCTTCGGTATACAGAGCCGCCACAGATTCAGGGTCATCGCCGCTCCAGGCAGCGGTCCATTCGTCTGCCAGTTCGGTAGCGAGTTCAATTTCGTCGGTTCCGGTCGCGGCGACAACGGCCCATATAGCTGCCACGACCAGCACCGCAACGACGGCCGCGAAGGCCCAGGCGCTCTCGACCCCGGGCATGCCCCCCACGTTGATGCCGAACAGCCCGGTGATCAGACTGGGCGGCAGCAGGACCGCGGCGACGATGGTCAGCAGGTACATCGTTCTGTTCATCTGGTCGGCCAGCCGGTTGTTCAGCTCGTCCTGCGTGACGGCCGCCCGCTCGCGCGCCGCGTCGAGGTCTTCGACATAGCGCAGCGTCCGATCGGCGATCTCACGCAGATAGGCTTTGTGGGTCGGCTCCAGCCAACCGGTCTGCTCCGCTGGCAGCCGCGACATGACGTCGCGCTGCGGCG
>CAMYKI010000097.1 GCA_947258985.1 uncultured Acidimicrobiaceae bacterium | reverse complement strand
ACCTCGTGGACCGGGTGAACCGGGTGAGGATCATGACCCGCCTCCGCCGACGGGGATGACAACTTGTGGCGCCTCGTCGCCGGCCTGGAACGAGCCCACCCGTGAGGTGTAGGCGGCGACCATTGCCTCCAGAAACACCTTCGACTCGATTTCCGTGTCGTCCACATAGAACCAGTATCCGCGGTGTTGGATGCGATATGGAAAGGGGGGTCTCTCCTTGGAGCTGCGGATCGTCAACGTCGGAATCGTCAGGGAATCCGCGGCCACCTTCTCGAGGCCCGGCACGATCCCGGCGTGGACGGCAGGCACTTCGACGAAACGCGCCGCCAGGTTCAGGACGTCGTGCATCGATCTCGGCACCACCCAGATGGCGTAGGAGTCGCGCTCGCCCGGGGTCGAATGGGTCGGCGGGCGCAGGACGTACTGCGACCTGCCGGGAGTGACCCCTAGATCCTCGAGTGCGTCGATCACTTCCGGGTCATCGGGGTCGGGGAGGATCAAAGCCACCACCAGGCGGTACCGGGCCAGTCTCACATTCGCGCCGCCATCTTCTTCGACGAAAGAGAAACCCATGCGGAATGCGGCGACCATGTCCCGGGCCCTGACCTTCTCCTTGGCGATCGCGGTGGCGTCGAAGTCCCATTCGGGAATCTGCCGATACCCCGCACCGCGCTGCAGCAGTCGCACCATTGCGTTGACGCGCTGGTGGTACAGCGGGTTGTACTGCCCGCCGACGAAGTCGTCGACCCCATTGATCGCGGCAAACGAGAAGCTGAGGCTCAGCACCGCCCAGGCGGGATCCATGTGCGTGAACCGGTACGTACGCCCGAACCCGACCGTCTCGCTTACGTCGAACGGAGCGTAGAGCGACTTGTAGAAACCCGCGTCGGACTGCGGGATGTAGGTGACCGTCGGAGAATCGCTGTAGCCAATCGACCCCCCGGCGTCGCCGGCGGCACCCGGGCCGATTCCTGATACGCCTGCCGAGACGCCGGCACTGACGGAGAACTGGGCGTTGATCGCGCCAACGGTGAGAAACTGCATCGGGTCGGCGTAGCGCGACCTCACGATGTTCGCCAGCACCTCGCGGGTGACGGTGAGCTGCACGGCGTCGTTGTAGGAGGTATGACTCGACACCACCTTGTTGGCCCCGAACGACGCGCACCCCGACACCGCAACAACTGTGACCAGCAGTGTGGTCAGGAACCAGATGCGCATCTCGGTCTCCCTTGTCTGCACGTTCCCCAGGGGGCGGGCCGCCAAACGGTCCGCCCCCTCTACGAGACAGGTTGGCCTTCGACCGCAGGCCGGCCTCGCGCCTGCCTAGCCCAGGGCCTCTGCGGCCAGCTGGCCAGCCTCTTTCAGCTTCTTCGACCGCTTCTCGTAGTCGGCCTTGAGATCGTCGCGGGATTTTTCCAGCCCCGCCTTGAAGTCATCGCCGGCCTTGGCGATCTGCTTGTTCAGCTTGTCGATCTTGGCGTCGGTTTGCTCCTTCAGAGTTGCCAGCTTCTTCCTGGCCTTCTCATCGAGAGAGCTGAGCTTGGCCTCCGCCGCATCCACCTTCGCCTGCAGCTTGGCTTTGGAATCGGCAGAGGCTTGCGCCCACTCTGCCTCCAGCTCGTCGAGCTCGTGCTGGGTCGCCTGGATGTCGCGGTCAATCTGATCGTCCTCCACGTCTAGGCGCCAGTGGCGGAACACCCTACCGCCGAGCTCCTCCATGCGGGTGTCGAGGGGCAAGGTCCATCCTTCACCGATCTCCGCGACCACGGCGTGCTTGCCGGGGGTCAGTTCCACGGCGACATCATCGAGGAAGGCGTCGCCCACCCCGACGTCGTACAGATCGACCATCATTCCGCCCAGCGATCCGGCGGCGGCGCCTGCCACCATGCCGGCGGGACCGCCGAGCACGCCGATCATGCTGCCCAGCAGCATGCCGGACATGGTGCCTATCGGCCCCTCGGTGGCTTCATCTCTGATTCGAACCCGACCGTCCGGCTCCTTCGAAATGACAGCCCCCTCGTAGACTGCGATGCTGCCCTGGTTGTCGAGGTCGATCAGCGCCCTTGCGCCATCGTAGGCGCCTTTCTCGTCGTCGAACACGGTAACAACGTACTTGCTCACGAGACTCTCTTTTCTTTGGCGGCTACCACGTGTCTCCAGGTAGCCCGTCCGTTTGCGGCAACTCGAGCCGCGTGTCAGATCAAGACCCGCCCCATCGAGGCGGTGTCTCCTGTGCTACTCCACCAGCTCCAGCTCGCTCGGCCGCCAGGTCTGGTCGAACCAGGGCTCGAGCGGCCCGTAGGCCCTCAGGATGATGAACCAGCTCTTGCCGGGAATTGATTGGACCCAGTTGTCCTCCATTCCCTCGGGCGGATCCGGAGCGAAGTAGATGTCGATGGACCCGTCGGCATTCGTCGCCAGGTCCCCGCCCAGGCTGTTGATCCCCGCGTACGGTTGATCGGTCTGGAGCATGGACCGCGTCTGCGTGTCGTAGATCGTCACCGACCAGTTGTCCTTCACCGGGAAGTCGGCCGGCAGGTGCAGCTTGTAGGTCTTGGCGCCATCTAATGGCAGGGATTCCGAGTCGAGTCCGGCAATGAAATAGTCGGACCCGGCGCCGGGACGCGTCAGCGCCATGGCGGGGGTGACAACCACGGCGTTGTAGTGCATCCACAGGCGCGAATCGAAACGCCGGGCGCCGTCCTTCAAGAAGTAGGTGTCCTTGTCGGCGAAAGCCATGACCCACTCGCTGTGGGTGTCCTTGAAAACGCGGTGCCCCGGATCGCGGGGGAAGACGGTGTTGGCACGCGCGTAAGCATTGCCGATAGCCACTGCCTCGGTGAGAATGCGCCGCATCCTCCCGTCGGGGTTGAACGCCTGGCCCTTGACGATGCCGATCGAGGCGATCAGGCCGGTCGTTTCGGGGTCGAGCCAGCCGATCGGCTCCGCCTGGATCAGGCTGTCGAGGGCCTCGTAGAAGCTGAAGTCGTTGGGCGGAATGGTCCGGTAGTCCGCCAGGCCCGACATGTTGGTGAACTCGGTCGGCGGCGGATTGTCCTTTTGCGCCAACGGGTAGATCTTCAGGCTGCCCTTGACCCTGCCGACCGCTTCCTCGACGCCGCTCTCGACGTACCCGCGCATGAAGTTCCATACGCCGTAGGTCCGCGACCGCACGACGAAGTACCCCTCTGGAACGTCGCCCTCGTAGCCGGGCGGCAGAACCAGGTAGTTGCCACCCTCGCCCTGGTCGGGACCGGCCGCACCGATATCCCTCGATCACGGTCGGCCCGTCCCTCTCGAGATCGAGGAAACCCCAGGTGTAGAGCGAGGTGTTGTTCCAGGTCAGCACGAGAGGCTTGGAGTCACCCAATTCCTCTGCGATCAGGATCTGGTTGGCCTCGGTGAGGCCGATGTCTCGCATGCCCTGGCGCAGATGGTAGACGGAGACCGCGGGAATCATGTTGATGAACACTTCCACGGCGCGCGCACGATCGACGTAGTCGAAGACCTTCTCGGTGGTGTCGCCAATGGGCACGCCGTCGAAGAACTCCAGCGTACCGATCGGGGTATCCACCCGGTCGGGCGTGGTGATCTGGTGCGGGATGAAGGTGGTCATCCTGTAGGTCGGGAGCTGCGCCCAACCGACGATCGCCAACCCACTGACCATGAATCCGGCCAGGACCAGCGTGACAAGGGATTTTGTTTTCATGCTGTTCCTCCTCTTGGGCGAATAGGTCCCGCCCAGTCTCCCGGTGCTATTGCTTGCCAAACTTCGTCAAACTCGCCCCAGCGGGATTCGGGTACTCCTCCAGCGACTGCAGGTATTGGCCAACGACCTGCATGTAAGGCCTGAAGACCCAACGTGGGGCGGTCAGTGCCGGTGTCTCAGCTTTCCTTGATCCGATCCACGGCCTGACGCATGCTCGCGCGCAGCGTTTCCATTGCATCGCGCGCGCCCTCCTGCACGGTCGCCCAGCTTTCGGACGCCGCGGCCGAGGCCTTGTCGAGCTGCTCGCGTGCCTCGCCGAGCTCGTCGTTGAGCTTCACGATCGCCGGGTCGACATCCGCGGCAGAGACTTTCTCGTCCACCTGAGCCTTCAGCGCCAGAATCGCGACCCAGCCTTCCACGAGATCGACCTGATTGGCCTGGACAGTCTCGGTCAGCCCGCGAACGTGGTCCTCGAGGGCCGCGATCCGCTCGTCCTGGAGCTTGTCGTCTCCGAAAATTCCCATGACTACCTCCTTTATCGCTCGTCGATCAGCTCGAAATCGTTGAGCACCCACGTCTTGTCGATATAGCCATCGAGCGGCCCGTAGAAACGGAAGACTACGAAGAACCCCTTGGCAGGGTCGGTCTTGATCCAGTTGTTCGGGTTTCCGCCCGGCTCCTCCGGTCCGAAGTAGACATCCACGGAGCCGTCGGCATTCGCCTGTGGATTATCGAGACTGCCGACCGACTTGTTCGTGTTCCCGCCGGCATCCAGCAAGCCGCGGGTAGCCGGATCGTAGGTCGTGACCGCCCAGAAGCGTTGGATGGGCGGGTTAGCCGGCACCCGCAGGCGATAGTTCCTGGCACCGTCCAGATAGACCCCGCTCTGGTCTCTGAAGCAGGTCAGGTAAGCGGTTCCCGCGCCCGGGGTGGTCGAGATCAAGTTCGGTGAAACGACGATGGCCTGGTAATGCCACAGGGTCCGGGCGTCGATGTCGTTGTAGCCGTTCCGCAGGAACTCGGTGTTCCGGACGAACATCTTTTCCCACTGCCGGTCGGGCCAGTAGAGGATCTCCGGATCCCGGTTGGCGTACACGATCGCACGGGACATGGCGACTCCCTGTCGGGCGCCCTGCTCCAGAATGGGCCTCATGCGCACGTCAGGGCTGAAGGGCTTGCCCTTCTCTATGCCCAGCGAGGCCAGACGGCCCAGCTGTTCCTTGTCGAACAGCTCCGAGGGCTCGTATTGAATGATCTCGTTCAGCATTTCGAACGCCGAACCATCTTCAGGCGGCAGCGGGTTGATCCCCATGCCGGTGGCGTTCGTGAAGGTGCCCTGCCGTGGCCCGCTGGCCAGCGGATACACACTCAGGTGCTGCCTGAACCAGTCCACTGCCTGCTCACCCTGACCGACCTCGCCGAAGCCACGCATCATGACCCATATCCGGTAGCTCGGAGAATGGATCGCGAAGTACCCCTCGGGGTCCTCACCCTCGTATCCCGGAGGAATGAAGACGTACTTGCCGCCCTCTCCCTTGTCGGGGCCGACGAACCCGAAATCCACCAAGAACTTGAAGAGTGCGTCATCGGCCGTGCCATACATCCCGGGAGGGATGTCAACCACCGTGGGGCCATCGACCTTCAGGTCGAGGGAGGCAATGGCGTATACCGTGCTGTTGTTCCCCGTCAGGAAGGGCTCGCTGGGCTTCCAGCCGGGGCCGGCCGCGACCGCAATATCCGACGAGCTCTCGAACTTGAAATCCCGAATCTGGGATTTGACGATCGCATACACGGACAGCGCCGGATAAAAGTCCATGTAGGCCTGCGTGGCGCGCTGCAGGTCCATCTCGTCATAAATCTTCTGCACCGTCGCATCGGTCGGAAACCCGCCGCCGGTGAATTCCAGCGTGCCGAAGTTCGTCTGGATGCTGAAGGGCGCCGGCTTGAAGTCCTTGTTGGTTTGTTTTTCGCCCGCCGTTCTAAAGAGGTCCCTGTTCTCTCCGGTTTGGCCGCCTTGTTGTGCCATGACGGCTGCCGAGGCGATGATCATCAGGCAGCCCAGGGTCGCGGCGACTGCTCGTTTCACTTGCATGGCATTCACTCTCGTCTCTTGTCGATTGGCTCGACGTCTCATCCCCACGAATCGGACTCCTCTCCCGCCTGCGCTAGGATCCCGGCGTGTACCAAATCGGGCTCGTATAAGCCCGTTCCTGGGTGATCGTCTGAACGTCATCCCGTAGATCGACCCCGAAGTGCTTCGCGTCGTAGGCGGTCCAGCGCGGTGTGGGGATCTCGATCACGCGCCCGTAGTAAAAGGCGCGCTGGCTGGAGTCGAAGTCGGGGTCTTCCCATACGGCGATCAGCTCCGTGGCGCCGATGGTGTTGCTGTACGTCGCGTTGGCAACGTCGACGGTGTTGCCCACCGGCGGCAGCTTGCCGTCGGACCCGGGTTCACGCTCGCCGCTCCAAGCGACGTCGTAGACCCTCTCGTGCATCTCGCCGTTGCTGTCGAGCCAGCCCTTGACGATCTGATAGCGGTCGAGGTTGGCGCCGATCGGGTCCTTGAGGGCCGCGATGAGGAAGGTCGGCGCTTGGCCGGCGGGCGCCGCGCTCAGTTCCCCACCCATGGGTACGCCCCTCTCGTAACCTACGATCGCAGGCCGGCGGGTGTGTGCGTCGCCTTGCTCGAAGTCCCAGCCGCCAAACATACGTACGGTCATCCGCGGACCTGTGGTGGCGTAGGTTTCGCGTCGGCGCATGGCGTCGAAGATGGCCGCGCGAGTGTTCTCGGTCGCCCACACCGCCGCATAACCCGCAGCGTTGATGTCTGTGGCTTTGTATTCCTTGTCGCCGAACTTCAGCAGGACATCCTCGGTGCGGTGATCCGACGGCTCGAGGTGGGGCAGCTTGCTGAAGAAGTTGTCCTCCGCCAGGGCGGCCATACCGGTGTGCGCGTCACTGGAGGCGATCATGCCGAACTGGTACGGATTGACGCCGATTCGCTGCTCGATCTCCAACCCAAGCTTGAGCGCGGAGCGAGCGTACTCGAATTGCAGCATCTCGTCGGTCTTCGGCACGCTGAGGTTGAGGTTGCCCTGGTCCCAGGTTTCGAAGTCGGCGAACTCGTCGTTGGGCGAAAGGAAGGGATGGGCCTCGCCGTCGCCCTTCATCTGCGTGGCCTCGATCAAGGTCTCGTAGCCGGCCCGGATCTCCGCCCATTCGCGGGTTATGGGGCTGCCGTCGAACTGGGTGTCTTGATACATGCGGCCGTTGCTCATGTTGCCGTTATGGGGGATCGCCAGGAGCTGACCGTTGGTGTTCTCCTCGTACTGGACCATCCACTTCCAGAGGTCCTCCGGGTTCTCACTGATGAAGCTCGAGTAGGGGATCATCTGGTTGGCTTTGTCTGAGCCATCGCGATAGATCACAACCCGGTGCAGGTTGTTGCCGCCGGCGTTCGACGACCACTCGTAGCCGATGAACGCGGTGAAGACGCCCGGATCGTTGTGTTTTTCCGCGGCGGCGTTGTTCTTTTCCCAGATCGATCGGGTCAACCGCTCATTGACCAACACATCGGGCATGGGTGTACCGCTGTCGACCATCTCGAGGATGGCGTAGTACGGGATCATGGCGGCGTCGCCGCCCTCCCGGAGGTTCTGGTGCCAGCCCCGAACCGTGGCGTCTGTCATCACCTCGGGCAGGCCGTCCTTCACCGCCGTCATGGTGCCCATGTTTTCGGCGTGGTCGGCGACCACGAGGAAATCGAGCGGGCGGCTGAGCCTGCCCCGCACTCCAGTGGACGACGTAACCTCTTCACCTCGAGCGAAGCGGTACGCTTCCTCCGGCCCCAGTGCGGTACCGAACGAAACGGCGTCGAACGACTGCGCCGTGTGCAGGTGCGTGTCGCCGAACAACGGTCGCTGGGGGAAGTTCTGGTCGACCCAGGGCGAATACGGCCGCTGCGAGGGGTAGGCCTGCTCGGCGATCCTGTTGTTGGTGTGATAGGGATTCTGGCTTTGCTCGGCGCCGACGCCGGCGATCGCGGCAATGCTGGCGCCCATCAGCCCCACCACGCCGAGGATGACGAGAGTCTTCTTCTTCATGGTCTTGTTTTCCTCATGGTCTTGTTTCTCCTCAATTTGCTGTCGGGTCGCTACCGGATCAGCTCAACGTCCACCGGCCTCCAGGTCTTTTCCGTGAAGGCACGAAGGGGGCCGTAGAAACGGTAGAAGGGAAAGAAACCCTTGCCGGGGACGGTCTGGATCCAGTTCGCCTCGGCGACGCCCTCGGGCTGCTCCGGCGCGAAGTAGAGATCCACCGAGCCGTCCACGTTTGCCGGCGGGTTCTGCTGGCTGCTGATGCTCGGGAAGGGCTGGCGCTGGCTGGTCTGCAGCTGCGACCGGGTCGCCGGGTCGTAGAGGGTCACCGACCAGAACTCCCTGACCGGCACATCGGGCGGCACATGCAATCTGTAGGTCTTGCCGCCGTCGAGGTACTCACCGTTGCTGTCGACGTAGGTCGACGAGTACTTCGAGCCTCGCCCCTCGGGCATGGGCGCCGCCATGGCAGGGGTGATGACGATGGCGTTGTAGTGGAACAGGGTGCGCGCATCGAGGTTGCGGTAGCCGCGCTGCTCGAACTCCGAGCTGCCACCGACAAAGGGCGTCTCCCACGAGTCGCGGCTGGCGAAGGTGATGACCCGCGCCATGGCGACCGCCTGCTTCGCCGCCTGATCCAGAATGCGCTGCATGCGCGCGTCGGGATTGAAGGGCCTGCCCTTTTCGATGCCAAGCGATGCCAGTCGCCCTAGCTGCTCCTTGTTGAACAGGTCCGCCGGTTCGTAGCTGATGATCTCGTGCAGCCACTCGAACGCGGTGATGGACTCGGGAACAAGGGTGTTGGCCGGCATGTGGCCAGCATCGATGTAGCGGCCCTCACGCGGTCCCGTGGCGAGCGGATAGATCTTGAGATTGTCGCGGTAGTAGGCAAACGCCGTCTCGCCGGTTCCGATCACGTCGGTGTTCGCCCGCAGCAATGCCCAGTTGCGGTAGCTCGGAGATCGAGCCACGAAGTAGCCCTCCGGCACCTCGCCCTCGTAGTCGGGCGGCAGAATCAGGTACTTGCCCCCCTCGCCCCTGTCGGGTCCGGTGGCGCCGAAATCGACGACGAACCGGAAGTAGGCGTCATCGAGGGGCCCCATGACGTTGGCCGGGATCTCCATGACCGTCGGACCGTCCGCCTTCAAATCCAACGTCATCCAGGCATAGATGCTGTCCGTGTTGCCGGTCAGCCACAGCGGCGTGGAGTTCATCTTCTCCGGCGTGATCAGGATGTCCGAGGAGCTGCGCACGCCCAGATCACGCACCTGCCCCTTGAGGATGCTGTACACCGACAGGGCCGGGAACAGATCCAGATAGAGCTGCGTGGCGCGCTGCAGGTCGAGCTCGTCATAGACCCGGTCAACCGTTTCGGGCGTCGGGTAGCCGCCGCCGGTGAACTCCAGCGTGCCGAAGTTGGTTTCGATGCTGGCGGGCGCCGACTTGAAGTCCTCCGCCGTCTGCGGATCGTCGGCGCTGCCCAGCTCGAAGATGCTCCTCTCCTGCTGGGTTTGGACGGGGGCTGCCAAGGCCACCGCGATCAGTGCGGTCGCTGCCAAGGTGAGCAGAGATTTCGTCTTCATTGTCGTCTTCCTCTTCATTGTTGTCTTCCTCTTCGGAGTGGCCGAATTACTCCACAAGCTCCACGTCGTTGGGCACCCAGCTCTTGTCGTTGAAGGCGTTGAGCGGCCCGTAGTAACGGATGTAGACGAAGAAGCCCTGGTTCGGCAGCGTCCGGACCCAGTTCTGCGCCGCGACGCCCTCGGGCTTCTCGACGGCGAAGTAGATGTCGATGGAGCCGTCGGCGTTGGTGGTCGGTGCCGGGTCCTGCTGGCTCGAGATGCTCGGATACGGCTGGCTCTGGAGCTCAGAACGGGTCCAGGGGTCGTAGACGGTGACCGACCAGAACAGCGCCACCGGCACCCCGCGCGGCACGTTCAGCCTGTAGACCTTGTTGCCGTCGAAGTAGTTGCCGTCGCCGTCCTTGTAGGTGGTCTGGTAGCGGGAGCCGGTGCCCTCCGGCATTTCCATCGCCATGGCCGGCGTGATGCCGTCAGCGGTGAAGTGGAAGGTCGTGCGCGCCTCGAGATTGAAGTAACCCTGCGGATCGAAGCTCGAGCTGTTGCCGATGAAGGGGCTCTCCCACATCCGGTTCGGGTAGACGCGGGCCTCGGGCTGGCGGCTTTCGAAGGCGATCACGCGCGACATGGCGACGCCCTCTTGCGCGGCCTGCTCGAAGATCCTCTGCATTCGTGCATCGGGGTTGAAGGGCTTGCCCTGCTCGATGCCCACCGATGCGAGTCTGCCCAGCAACTCCTTCCCGAAGGCCTCGGCCGGCTCGTAGCTGATGATCTCGTGCATCCACTGGAAGGCCGAGGCATCCTCGGGCGCGAGCGAGTTCCAGGGCATGCCGGTGATGTTCTCGACACGCGGCGGGCGCGGGCCGGTTGCCAACGGATAGACCTTGGCGTTCTCGCGGTAGAACTCGAGCGCATTCTCGCCGAACCCGACCACGGCGGCGTTGGCTCGGATGAAGGAGAAGTTCGCGTAGGTGGGTGACCGCACGACGAAGTAACCGTCGGGCACGTCGCCTTCATAGCCCGGTGGCAGGAGCAGGTACTTGCCACCCTGGCCCCGGTCCATGCCGGTCGGGCCGATGTCGGCCACGAACAGGAAGTTGTGATCATCCAGCGGCCCCATGACGCCCGGTGGAACCTCGAACACCGTCGGTCCGTCCTTCTTCAGGTCGAACACGGCGAAGGCGTAGAGGCTCTCGGTGTTGCCGGTCAGGACCAGGGCGCTCGAGTCCAGGCGATCTGCGGTCACGTTGATCTGTGAGCTGTCGCTCATGCCGAGGTCGCGAACCCATCCCTTCATCAGGCCGTGCGCCGACAGGGCCGGGTACATGTCGAGGTAGAGCTGGGTGGCGCGCTGCAGGTCGAGCTCGTCAAAGACCTTCTGCGCCGTCTCCTCGGTCGGGTAGCCGCCCGGAAACTCCAGCGTCCCGAACCGCGTCTCCATGGTCTCGGGCGCCGGCCTGAAATCCCCCGGGCTGTATTTCTCCTCGGCTGCGGCGAGCTCGAAGAAGCTCCTCTCCTGCTGGGTTTGGACGGGGGCTGCCAAGGCCACCGCGATCAGTGCGGTCGCTGCCAAGGTGATCAGAGTCTTGGTCTTCATTGTTGTCCTTCTTCGACCAGCTCGATCTCGCTCGGCCGCCAGGTCTTGTCGTACCAGGCCTGCTCCGGGCCGTAGATGCGCCAGAGCATGTTCCACCCCTTGCCCGGAACCGTCTGGATCCAGTTAACGTCACCGTCGGGTCGCTCCGGTCCGATGTAGATGTCGTAGGAGCCGTCGGCGTTCTGAATAGCGGACGGATCGATGCTTGGAATGCCCGGATGGGGATTGTCCGTCTGCAGAAACGACCGGGTCTGATTGTCGTAGATGGTGATCTCCCAGAACCTCCGGGCCGGGACGTCCGGCGGCACGTGGATCCGGTAGGTCTTGCTGCCGTCCAGCATCCGGCCCTCGGAGTCCCGCATACCGATCACGTAGGTCGATCCCGCGCCGACCGGCGGGTTGACCATGGCCGGGGTGATGCCTGTGGCGTAGAAGTGGAAGCGCGTGCGCTCGTTGATCAGGCTGACCCCGTCGTTGAGGAACTCGTAGCTGCCGCCGGCGAAACCGACCTCCCAGCTCTTGCTGCCCGGCCAGAGCACGACATTCTCGGCACGGTTGCGGAACAAAATGGTGCGCTGGGTGGCGGTACCCACCGCGGCAGCCTCGGCCAGGATCGCCTGCATGCGGGCGTCCGGAGCGAAAGGCTTACCCTTCTCGATGCCGATCGATGCCAGCAGCCCGAGGATCTCCGGATCATGTGCGGAGTTCGGCTCCTCCTGAACTACTTCGTTAACCTCTTCGAAGAATGTGATGTCCTGAGCGTGCAGCGTGTTGAAGGCCTCCATGGCGACGTTGACCCAGTTGACCTCCTTCGGCTCGCTACCCAACGGATAGAGGCGGAAGTGGTCCTTCATGTTCTGCACCACCGGGTCGGCTTCGAAGTTCGTCATGAAGCCGCGCATCACCAGCCAGTGTCCGTAGGTGTTCGAGTGCCTGACGAAGTACCCATCGGGGATCTCGCCCTCGTAATCCGGCGGCACCAGCAGGTACTTACCTCCCTGGCTTTGGTCCTCCCCCGCGTTGCCGAAGTCGGTGACGTAGTGGAACCAGGCGTCGTCGATGATGCCGAGCACGTTCGGCGGCGTTTCGATGACCATGGGGCCATCCTTCACATCAACCCACATGAAGGTGTAGACCACCGTCGTGTTTCCGGTGAGCAGCAGGCCTTTGGAATCGAGGCGCCCATGCCAGTAGATCATGGTCTCGTTGTCCGGTCCCCACTGGCGGATGCCCTTCCGGAAGCCGCTCAATGAAGCTGCCGGCGTGGTCATGATCATGACCTCCACGGCACGAGAGAAGTCGAGGTGGTCCCACACCTTCTGCGCCGTCTCCTCGGTCGGGAAGCCGTCGACGAACTCCAGGGTTCCCAGGCGTGTCTCCATACTGTCGGGTGTGATGACGTTGGCCGGGATGTCGGTGGTCATCGCCATCCTGGGGGGCGTGACGGTGGTGCCGGTTCCGGCGGGTGTCTCAGGTGTCTCACCCTGAGGCGCACAGCCGGCGGTCACAACGGCAAGGCACGCCGCCAGCATGAGGGTGAGGGCCAGTCGTCTGGCCTTGCTTTTCTGTTCTCTGACCATGATCTGCTCCATCCGGTGGTTAGCTCGCACTTTGATCCACTTCCTGCTGACGGTGCCCCACTGCCTGGGGATTCTTTTCAGCCCCTCTCGTAGCCGGCTGCTCATTCTTCGTCCTCCAACTTGTCCACCTTGAGAATCGGCAGGTGGAAGCCATAGATGGTCTCGAGCACGCCGTTGAGCTCGGCCTGGTCCCGGATCGGCCCCGTCAGGGTCGTGTGGGGCTCGCCATCTTCCCGCTCGAGTGTGGTGATCGCGAGGCCGGCGAGACGATCGCTCCACTCCTCACCCAGGACGCCCTGGATAACGATGCGGTAGCTGGCGGGACCGCCGAATTCGATGTCCCTGATGTGTGCCTCGATGCTCCTGAGATTCTTGGGGTCACCAATCGTAGGCATTTGACGAACCTCCTTCATCTCGATCCTGTCGGGAACATGAAGTTGATCTGGACCCGCACCTGCCCGTCGGCGCCGCCCTCGGGATGAGTCGAGTTGGTGTAGTAGCCGAGCAAGAGGTTGACGGGCTGAGCACCGATGCGCGCGACCTTTGAAACCTGCAGCCCCCAGGGAACCGTCCACTTGTTGCCGTCGTCCGCCTTCCAGTCAGCGGTGACGATCGGCACCGTCCCGATGGCCCAGCCGCCGCCGAAGTTGAAGTTGACGAAGTACTGCAGGAGGAATCGGTTGTAGTCGTCGCGGTCGTCATCACCGGCCACCGACCAGGTGTTGCTGACCACCCCTCCCATCGTCCACCTGCCGGCCTGGATGAAGACGACCCCCGTCGGCCCCAAGCCCCACTTGCCCGAGCCGAGGACCTCGGGGTTCGAGGCCGATGGAATGCCGATGACCGGCCCGACGCCCCAGGTGACCGCGCCGCCTTTGGCCGGGGAGAGGAAGAGCTGCAGCGTGGTGTCGCCAATGCCGAAGACCGAGTCGATCTCGCCCATCGGTACGCTGTTGAGCGGGATGATCGTGCGGGTGATGAGGTTCCAGTTCTCTCCCGTGATCGGGATGACCGGCTGCACGTTGAGGTTGAAAAAGGTTCGGCCGTAGGGGCCGACCCCGGTGTTGTAGTTGGCTTGCAGC
Organism: uncultured Acidimicrobiaceae bacterium; assembly: GCA_947258985.1. Lineage (GTDB taxonomy): Bacteria > Actinomycetota > Acidimicrobiia > Spongiisociales > UBA5794 > JAAETI01. The sequence goes on along the minus strand of CAMYKI010000097.1, from coordinate 580 downwards.
GGCAGGGTGACGAGCGTGGCGAGCGGGTTTTGCGCCGCCTTCGCAAGAGCTTCCGCGCTCGGCGGGGCTTGCTGGCCTTCTTGGGCCTCCTGCGCTTCCTGGGCAAAGGCGGTGCCGGATAGCGCCAGGCAGCAGAGGATTGCCAGTGCCAGGACGCGTAATTGAGCTCTCATTCCTAATCTCCTCTTGTGAAATTCAACGGAAGGTCGTGGTCGTGAAAGATGCGGCCAGTCTGGAGTCTTGCGCGGCGCGGCGAATCCCCCACAAAGAGGGGAAAAGGAGGGGGGCCTCGCTTCGGCCACGGATCTCACTGCAGGCGAATGCTGGGGATGGGAAACGTTGCGGTGATCAGCAGGTTCTGCCCCTCCAGTGTGGTCCGCGCGCCCGCCTCCCAGAAATAGCGGACGTTGAGAACGGCGATCAGCTTGCTTTGCGTCGCGATCGGGACCGTAACCTCCGGTCCGATGCCGAACACCCGGTGCTTCCCCAGCCGCCGCCCCTCGAGCAACTCTTCGAGGTCGCGGCCGACTTGGTCGTCGGTCACCTTCCATTGCGCGTAGTAGGCGACCCCCACGTTGCC
>CAMYKI010000096.1 GCA_947258985.1 uncultured Acidimicrobiaceae bacterium | reverse complement strand
CATCACCGGAAGAGGTGTGGCCCTGGATCGCCCAGATCGGACAGGGCCGCGGTGGTTTCTACACCTATCAGACGCTGGAGAACATGGTCGGCTGCAAGATCACCAACACCACGGAGATCCTCCCCGACTACCAGCATCCGAAGGTTGGCGAAGGCATTCTCCTGTATCCGGACAGCCCGCCGCTGCGAATCGAAATCGTGGATCCTCCCAACACCCTGGTGCTGTTCGGGTCACCCGCCGAGATCGGGGGCAGAGAGACTTGGGGAGTCTCGACCTGGCAGTATATCGTCAACCCTGACCCCAACGGCGGCAGCCGGTTCATCACGAGATACCGCTACGACCACGCCGCGAACTGGAAGAGCCGCCTCATGTTTAGACGGTTCCCACTCGAAGCGATCTCATTCGTGATGAGCCGCAAGATGATGCTCGAGATCAAGAGGCTGGCAGAGCGCCGTGTGGAGGATGATTCGTGACGATGCAGGACAGCGCATCTGTTTCGGTAGATGTCGACACTTGCATCCCGGCCTCGCCACGCCTATATCGACAATCCGAAGGTGGTGTTGGTTGTCGGGGTGATCGTTGGCCACGCCACGATGGCATGGACTGGGGTGGGCGATCGGGTATTCGACGAACCGCATGTCCGGGAGCCGCTGCTGAGCATCCTCACGCTGCTCGCGATGATCGGAGCGCGAGCGAAGATAGGGTTCGGAGACAGGTAATGACCGAGACACTCATGGTGACGTGTTCTCAATGCGGAAGAGCCTTCCCGACACCGCTCCAGGTCGACCGAGCGACGCTCGAAGCGCTCGTGCTCACCAAGGCCTACGAGTGCCCTCGCTGCCATCCGGGCAGCCTCGCTGGGCGCCAACACCCGGTGCTCGTTCGCGACACCCAAAAAGGAGCCCACGTGAACGCGAGACTTCTCGTCTCAGAATACGCCGATCGGTAGGTTGATGGGTTGATTGCCGGCGCATACGATGTCTGATATCCCAGGACGAAGGAAGGCGCACCGTGAGTGACTGGCTCAAGGTTGGCGTGATGAGACACATGCTCCGCCTCCCGCCCAAGATTGGTACACGGAGTGTTGGCAAGCTCGCCGACAGGGCCAAAGCCGAGGTCGGCGCTCTGTCCGACGAACACCGGATTGTCCACCACTTTGTGGTTCGAGAACTACCTCGAACCGAGGGGCCACTAGCACCACAGGTCGTGGCAGAGAACCTGCATCTCCCGCTCGATCGTGTGATCCAGATCCTCGACGACTGGGAAGCAAAGAAGGCAATCCTGTTTCGCAACGACCAGGGTGCCGTTGTTTGGGCGTATCCGGTGACCGCTGCAAGAACCCCCCATCGACTCACCTTCAAGAGCGGTGAACGCCTATACGCCGCTTGAGCAGCCGATGCGATAGCAACGCCCTTCGTGCAAGGGCGCTTGAGAAACGAAGATCTCTCGGTAAGGGTTGATACAGAGTGCCATCACTGCGGGAAACCCTTGACCCTCGAGGTTGACAGCGAGATGAACGCTCAGGTGGAGGAGGTGGGAGCAGAACCTTTGGTCTTCATCCCGGATGTGGCCCTGTTCGACGTTGAGGGTCCCAGCATCGTTGACGACTTCTGACTGGAGAACGTGTTCTTCTGGTCAGAAGAACATGCCAGGGAATACCGCAAGTCGACCCACCGCATCCGTGGCGTCTACTCACCCTTGAGCAAAGTCGCTGATGCCAACCGAATCGTCCAAAGCGCAGTCTTCGGACTCGACATCCCACCCGAGAAATAGCCTGCACATCGCTGCCGCACAAAACAACGGCGCCGGAACCCGTCCCAGAATCGCATCTGCGTCCCATACCCGGCAGACAGGAGTACGTCGAAGACGACGACTCGTCACCGTGAGCGTTCGAAGCCCCGCTCGCGGAGGTGCCGATCGGGCGCACCTTCCAAAGTGCTCGTTGTTGGCCCAGAATCGTTGATCTGCGTTGGCCGGTTTGACTCTCGGCTTCCACGAGTAGCCCAGCGGGCGCACCTGTCGGTTCACATGCGGGCTGGATCTGAACAGGTCACGCGCTGTGAGGCGGTTGGGACAGCGTGACCACCACAGTTCCCGTTGTGTCGCCGCCTTCGGAACGTCGGTACGCATCCCGGATCCGGTCCAGCGGGTAGCGCCGATCAACAATCGACCTCAAAGCGCCTGTTTCGACGAGGTTGATGACTTCCTCAAGGAAGGCCCGACGCTTCGCGATCGGCAGCAGACCCGTGGCGGAAACCACGGCTCGCTTCTTGCCGATCATGGAGGTCCACAGCATCTGGAGGAGGATCACCGGGCCGGGAAAGGTGAGGAGGTAGAACCCATTCGGCGCCAGCGAGCCCTTGCAACGAAGGTATGAGCTTTCGCTTTCGGTGTCAAAGATGATGTCGTAGGTCTCACCGCTTCCGGTGAAGTCTTGGCGGGTACTGTCGATGACCTCACCGGCTCCCAAGGATTCGATGAGTTCCAGATCTGCGGTCCTGCATACGCCGGTGACATGGGCTCCGAAGTGCCTGGCGAGCTGGATCGCATGAGTGCCGATGCTGCTAGACGCGCCAAGGATGAGAACCTTCTGTCCGATCTGCACGTCTGCCTTTTCGCGCAGGAAGTTCCAGGCCGCCAGAGCTGAGCAGACAGCGGCGGCCTCCTCATACGTCATGCGACCGGGCTTGACGGCAGCCAGCTCATCCTCGGAGATGCCGGCATACTCGGCGTAGCAGCCCTGTTTGCTGCCTGTGGAGCCGAAGACGTCGTCACCCTTCTCGAAGCGCGTCACATGGCGCCCTATGGCCTCAACCTGTCCGGCGAACTCAGAACCCTTGATCGGTCTCCTGGGTCTTCGCAAGCCTGTGAAGACCCTCCCAAAGAGCGGGCGCCCGGTTCGAGTGATCGTGTCCGAAATCGAGACTGCTGCCGCACACACTCGTACCAGTACCTCATCGTCTCCGGCCGTCGGCGTCGCCACCTCTTGGACACGAAGCACGTCGTGAGAGCCGTACGAAGACTGCACAACCGCTTTCATCTGCGCCTCCTACGTAACATCACGCGATCGACCACATCGACCCCGTAACGGTCCGATCCCAGCCTCCCGGCAGTGCGGCGAGACGACTGGAGGCTCAGCCTACCGGGATCTTCCCCTGCCAAGTGCTGGCTTCTCTTCTGCCACGTCAGACGGTTGGGAGTGCCAAACGAGGAGTCTTCATATCACATGGATCAAACGCACGGATTTCACATCCTCCGAACGCCACTCTGGGTCGCCACGGGGCCAAGCGGGGCCACACGCCGAAGTGCCTGATACCGGACACTCGGTGGAACGGGCGTTGGTGTCCGGGATCCGGTGATCTGTGGGTCACGCCGGACCGCATGCTCGATTCAGCACGTGACCGAGAGCCAGGTGTTCGAGGAGAGCGCCGAGGCCCTCGCGGATGCCGTCGTAGCTCGTTGGTTGCGACTGGGATCAGTGGGACCGCGCGCCGAGGCATCTCGAACGGAGTGCGCTGGCCTCTCAGGTTGCGGTTGCAGTCGAGTCCCGGCCTGACGGGTTCCGTGTGATGTCGAGCACGATGAGGAGGAGGTTGGCGCCGACTGCGGCTCCGATGATGGAGGTGATGAGCGCAAGGAGTCCGGGTGCGGAGATGAAGCCGAACCAGGCGCCCGCCAGTCCGCCACCCACCGATCCCCAGAAGCCAGCTCGCTTGGTGGCGGCCGGCCAGTCCCGGTGGACCCACGCCCAGTAGATCCCGATCGCGATCGGTACTCCGATCGGGATGACGGCCAGCAGCAGACTCCCGACGTACATCGAAGGGAAGATCGTCATTACGATCAGCAGTGCCAGGAACCAGCCTCCGAATCCCATCACGATCGGATACAGGGACCGCATCAGAGCACCGCCGATGGGTGAGAACGCGCCGCGCCTGCGTACCCGGAACGGCATCCACCACAGGGACAGCAGCATCAGGATCGCGAAGCCGATCATGGTGCCGAGGAACCCCCACGCCAAGGCGGATTGGGTCACGCCCGTGTCAAAGGCCATGGTCTGGTACGCGTATCCGGAGTCGTCGATATCGCCGGTGGCGTAGAAGGTGTTGAGGAGCCGGCGGGCGGCTTCGGGTTGGTAGTCCCAGAAGTCGGCCGAGTGGCCAAACTCGGCCAGGATCACCTGTTGGCCGTTGGGCAGGAAGGGTAGGAAGCTCGTTGCCGCCTCCGCCGGCGTCGAGAAGTCCACAGTCCCACCCACCAGAAGCGTCTCGACCTCCGAGGTACGGACTTCGCTGTACTCGTCGTCGTTGGGGCTGTCCGGCCACGCCGTGGTAAGGCGACCGCCGGCCCAGATGAAGTCGGTCCCGGCGTTGCCGAGGATTGAACCCTGATCTCCGCCAGCCTCGTAGTACTCGTTGGCGACCTTGACGTCGATCATGCCGACAGCCGCCATCTCCCCCCACACGAAGGCTTCGGGGAAAGTGAGATCGGCCATGAACGACACGAACCAGAACCCGCTCGGGTCCCCATTGGCAGCGTTCAGCCACGAGTCGAGGACGTTCGGAGCCGAAAGTGGCTCCTTTTCGGTTGTTGTGTCGTGCAGCCCGAACATCGAGCCGACCCGCACGCTGCCCTCCTTGATAGGCAGGAACAGCCAGCGGCTCGGCATGTCGCTTGACACCTCCCGCATCGATTGAGCCAGGTCGTCGGTTCGGCGGCTGCACGCCGCATCCCGGGCACAAAGGTCGGCGTAGTAGTCGAGCTGCCCGTCGGTGATCTCCCCGTCCCAGAGAAACCAGCCGGGGGCATTCACGGCGATCATCGCCGACCGATGCACGTTGTCCGGGTACATCCACGCATAGACCTGGGCGGTCCGAGTACCGACGCTCTCGCTGACCAGGTTGATCTGGTCGTAACCCAACGCGAGCTTGGCGGTCTCGAGGTCTTGCGCCCGGTCGGCGAGGGTGTACCCGTCGAGGTCGACCCCCTCATCGCGGAGACGGGCGGCGCATGCGACGAATCCCTCTGATAACCGCCGAAGGGTGCTGTCGTCCAGGATGTCGCCCGAGCGCTTCAAGGCCGACGCCACTTCGGGGCAGTCGAGCACCGAAGAACCTTCGACCCCGCGGTAGCCGACCAGCACCACGTCATGGGCATCAGCCAGCCAACCGACCCTAGGGAACGTCAAGTTGGTGACGCCAGGTCCGCCTTCGAGACGGAACACCGGCAACCCTGGATCGGGGCCCGCAGCCCGGACCCGAGTCACCGGCAATGCGATCAACCGCGACCCGGGGTCGGCTCGGTTCTCCGGCACCACGAGCGTGCCGCAGTCCGCCCCATACCCCTCATGGGTGCACGGTTCCAGGGTCAGATCACCGGCCTGGGCCCCAGCGGGCACCTCCACCGAGTCCTCGGGTGCAAACTGCAGGTATAGAAGACCTACCACCAGCACACCGATCACTACCAGGGCGGCGATGCGTGCCGGCGTGAAGCCACCCCTGCGGTGCGCAGCCGCCGTGCGGTCCGTCTCACTCCCGATCGGATTGGCCATGACCGTCTCCTCCGCGTCACCTATGCGGTCCAGTCTTTCAAAGCACAGAACGGCGTGCAAGGGGCAGACGGCCTTCCATTCTGAGTCGAGTTATCGGCGTGGAGGTGTGAGCGCTATCCGACCGAAGCGCGCGATGTCGCGCACATATCACTCAGCTGCCAGAGCGTTCTCGCGCCCTTCGTTCCGCCCATAGCCGGCTGGGTGTGTCGCGATGCGATGATGTGGGTGGTGTTGCACGCCCCGGTCGGGCGGTGAGACGCCGGTTGAGCTGATCTCAGCAGCTCGGTTGGATCCCGTTCCGCCGTCCCGGTGGCGTGTGCCACCCCTTTGCCCTAAG
>CAMYKI010000095.1 GCA_947258985.1 uncultured Acidimicrobiaceae bacterium | reverse complement strand
GGTGAGGGCACTCAACTACACCGATGCCGGCGCCGGTGACCTGTTCACCGACGACGACGGCTCCATCTTCGAAGACAACATCGACAAACTGGCAACAGCCGGCGTAACCAAAGGCTGCAACCCACCCACCAACGACAACTTCTGTCCCAACGACAACGTCACCAGAGGCCAATTGGCCGCCTTTCTAAGGCGCGCCCTCGGCTAACAACCCGCAAGATCGAAGCGCCCGGGCCGCGGCTCGGGCGCTTCTATGTGTGCCATCAGCTTCTTGCGTAAACGACGCCGGAACCCCCGGCGCCATTTACGCAAGAACGCCCGATCACCCTAGAAAATGCCTAGAGCCCCCAGATCATGTGACCTGAGGGCTCTTCGTAGCGGGGGTAGGATTTGAACCTACGACCTTTGGGTTATGAGCCCAACGAGCTGACCAGACTGCTCCACCCCGCGTCGCTTCGGACGACGAGTGTAGCCCATCTACGAGGTTGATGAGTCGCGCTGCACGGGACACCCCCTTTCGGCTAACTTCCCGCTCACGATGACCGTCGATCCGCACATCCTTGCCATCGATCTTGGCACCTCTGGACCAAAGGTTGCGCTCGTCTCCCCCACCGGCAAAGTCATCGGCGGGCAGTTCGAACCAATCGACCTGATACTCCTGCCCGACAACGGAGCCGAGCAGGACCCCTTGTCGTGGTGGACGGCCATTACCGCGGCGACCCGTCGGGTTGTCGCCGCCCACCCGGACAAGAAGGTGGCCGCGGTCGCCGTCACATCGCAATGGTCCGGCACCGTTCCCGTCGACGCAGCAGGGAACCCGATCGGTAACGCCATCATCTGGATGGACGGGCGCGGCGCCCCCTATGTGGCCGACCTCGTCGGCGGCCCGGTCCGATTCCAGGGCTACGACGTGCGCAAAGCACGCAAGTGGATTCAGATCACGGGCGGGGCCCCCACCACCGGCGGCAAGGACCCCATCGCCCACATTCTCTACCTCCGAGCAGAACAGCCCGAGGTCTACAACCGCACCCGGGTCTTTCTCGAGCCGAAGGACTACATCAATCTCCGGCTCACGGGTAACGCGGTGGCGTCGTTCGAATCGATCGCCCTGCACTGGCTCACCGACAACCGGGACCCCGAAAGCATCGACTATCACCCAGATCTGTTGGCGTACGCCGGTATCGAGCGCAGCTTGCTCCCGGATCTGGTGCCATCGACAGAGGTTGTCGGCGTTTTGACAGACGACGCCGCGACCGACCTCGGCCTGCCCGCCGGGACCCCGGTACTGGCGGGCACCCCGGACGTGCACTCGGCCGCCATTGGGTCGGGCACAACCGAAGACCTAGCGGGAAGCATCTACGTCGGCACCTCATCGTGGATCACCTGCCACGTCCCGTTCAAGAAGACCGATCTTCCGCACAACATTGCATCGCTGCCCGCAGGGATACCCGGCCGCTACCTCATACTCAATGAGCAAGAGACCGCGGGGATGGCCATCGAATGGCTCGCCGACATCATGTACCCCGATGGACCTGACGACGTGCACGCTCGCCTCGCCGAAATCGCCGCCGGAGTGCCGGCCGGGAGCGGCGGGGTCATTTTCACCCCGTGGCTCTACGGAGAGCGCACCCCGGTTGAGGACGCCACCCTGCGCGGCGGGTTCTTCAATCAGTCGCTCGAGACCGGCCGGGCGGAGATGGTACGCGCTGTCTTCGAGGGTGTCGCCTACAACTCTCGCTGGCTGCTTGGCCACGTCGAAAAGCTCGCAGGCAAGCGCCTCGACCCGATCGTCATGGCCGGCGGTGGAGCCCTCTCCCCGCTTTGGGGCCAGATCATGGCCGACGTAATGGGCCGGACGATCCGTCTGGCAGAGGATCCGGTGATGGTCAACGTGCGCGGAGTGGGCTTCCTCGGTCAGGTGGCGTTGGGAAATCTCAGGTGGGAGGACATACCCCCGTTGGTTCCGATCGCTGCGGTTCACCAGCCCAATCCGGACAACTCGGCAATCTACGACCGCCTCTACGATGCATTTCGACGCATCCACAAGAACAATCGCCGCCACTACCGGAAGCTAAATCGCAGCAAATGAACCTGACGAGTCTCTCGGAACGGATCCTTACCAGAGTGCCTGCTCGTTTCGCCGGGTCCCTGTTCGGCGGTGCCCGACGCATCCCCAGGGTGCGGCGCCTCCTCGAGTCCGAATACGCAGAGATGCTCGAGTCTGCCCCGGTAGAACGACCTGCGGGGAATCACCCAACGTTCGACCGCATTCCCGAAAACCCGGTCGACGTTGACGAGATCCTGGGAACGATCGCATCGCTGGCCGAAGTCGAAACCCCCGACTGGCGCGAAGGCCGGGCATCCGGCGCCGTCTACCACGGCGGCGACGAACACATCGACTTCCTCAACCAGGTGTACGCGCTGCATTCACAATCGAATCCGCTGCACATCGATCTCTGGCCGTCCGGGATGAAGTTCGAAGCCGAAATCGTCGCCATGACGGCCTCGATGCTTGGCGCCGCAACGACCCCGGACGAGATCGTCGGGACGGTCACCTCGGGCGGCACCGAGTCGATCATCATGGCGATGAAGGCGTACCGCGATAGATCCGGGAAACGCCGCCCGGAGATGGTCATCCCCGAGTCTGCTCACGTGGCATTCGACAAGGCAGCTCACTACTTCGGGTACAAGCAGATCAGGATTCCCGTGGGCGATGACTACCGGGCCGACGTCGACGCCATGGCACGAGCCGTCGGCCGCAATACTGTTGTCGTTGCCGGCTCCGCACCCGGCTACCCCCACGGTGTCATCGACCCGATTCCCCAGCTGTCCGACATGGCTCGCGAACGCAGGGTGGGATTCCACACGGACGCCTGTCTCGGAGGGTTCCTGCTTCCCTGGGCCGCACAACTCGGATACGACGTTCCCGACTCTGACTTCCGGCTTCCCGGGGTCACCTCCATGTCCGCCGACACCCACAAATACGGGTACGCCGCCAAAGGCACATCGGTCGTCCTCTACCGCGGGCGAGAGCTTCGCCACCATCAATACTTCGTTGCAGCCGACTGGCCGGGTGGTCTCTACTACTCCCCCACCATGGCCGGCAGCCGGCCCGGAGCACTCCTGGCCACGGCATGGGCCGCCTTGGCTGCAACGGGTCAGACGGGCTATCTCGACGCCACGAGACGCATCCTCGAGACCGGTTCCTACGTCCGTCAGGGGATTGAAGCTATCGAAGGCCTGCGCATCCTCGGTGACCCGATGTGGGTGATCGCGTTTGGATCGGACGACGCCAACATCTACGAGGTCATGGCACGCATGGCGCAGCGCGGCTGGAGCCTCAGCGGCCTGCACCGGCCACCGGCAGTTCACATCGCCCTCACCCTCCGCCATACCGAACCCGGTGTGGCTGAGACGTTCTTGAGCGACCTCGCGGAAGCGGTCCACGAAGCGAAGGCAACAGGCAGCAGACCGCAGACAGGTTCTGCCCCCATGTATGGGATGGCGGCAACGTTCCCGGCTCGTCGTGCAGTCGGAGACCTGCTGCGCCGTTTCATTGACAAGCTCTACGAGGTGAGGCCGGGAAGCTGAGCCCCGCCGACAAACGCCTCACGTCGCAACGCGGCCGAGGAAGTCTCGCTCGAGGTCGGCGCTCCAGCAACCGCGCCTAAAGATCGCCCCGGTCAGCTTGAGGAACACCGCACGGTGCCGAGAGATACCTTGACAGGAGTCCCACACAGAGCTACTTTCGCCGCCAATGAGAAACGTTACGTCCACCCGAATGATGTGCATGGCCACATATGAGCCGTGCGGATTCGACGTGTAACGAACATCTCACCAGGGAGAGCAAACACCCGCACCGGCTCAGCCGGGAGCGGGTTTCTTGTTTGTTGAACCCCAACCCCGGAAGCCGGTCGGACCAACTGAGGAGCCGACCATGAGCAACGACTACCGATTCGAGACACTGCAGGTGCACGCCGGGCAGGAGCCTGCCCCGGGCACCAATGCCCGCGCGGTACCCATCTACCAGACGACGTCATACACGTTCGACGACAGTGCCCACGGGGCCCGCCTCTTCGGTCTCGAGGAGTTCGGGAACATCTACACCCGGATCATGAACCCAACCAGTGATGTCTTTGAGCAACGCATCGCCGCCCTGGAGGGGGGCGTCGCCGCCCTGGCCACGGCCAGCGGGCAAGCTGCCCAATTCCTTGCCCTGACGACCCTGGCCGAGGCGGGTGACAACATCGTTTCCACGAGTTATCTGTACGGCGGCACCTACAACCAGTTCAAGGTGTCGTTCCAACGTCTCGGCATCGAGGTGCGGTTCGTAGAGGGCGACAACCCGGCAGATTTCGCCGCACGGATCGACGAGAAGACAAAGGCGGTCTATGTCGAAACTATCGGCAACCCCCGGTTCAACGTGCCCGACCTGCCGGCGCTCGCCGATGTCGCCCACGCCGCCGGAGTGCCGTTCGTCGTCGACAACACATTCGGCGCCGGCGGCTACCTGTGCCGGCCCATCGAGCACGGGGCGGACATCGTCGTCCAATCGGCTACCAAATGGATCGGCGGACATGGCACGTCGATCGGCGGCGTGATCGTCGACTCAGGCAACTTCGATTGGTCAAACGGGCGCTTCCCCACGTTCACCGAACCAAATCCCGGCTACCACGGTCTCAAGTTCGCCGAGGTCTTCGGGCCGGATGGCCCGTTTGGGAACATCGCCTTCATCATTCGCGCCCGCGTGGAAGGTCTCCGCGATTTCGGCCCGGCGCTGAGTCCATTCAACTCCTTCTTGTTCCTGCAGGGCCTCGAGACCCTCTCGCTTCGAGTGCAGCGGCACGTTGACAACGCTCTTGAACTGGCGGAATGGCTCGAAGCCCATCCCTCGGTGGAGTGGGTCAGCTACCCGGGGCTGAAGAGCCATCCCTATCACGAGACGGCCACCCGGATCCTCAGCAACGGATACGGAGCGGTGCTCTCCTTCGGAATTCGAGGCGGCCTAACTGCCGGGCAACGTTTCATCGACTCTGTGGAGCTGGCATCTCACCTGGCCAACCTCGGTGATGCCAAGACCCTCGTTATCCACCCCGCTTCGACGACCCACCAGCAACTCGCCGAGGACGAGCAACTGGCTTCGGGCGTTACCCCGGATCTGGTCCGGGTGTCGGTCGGTATCGAGCATATCGACGACATCAAAGGGGACTTCGAGACGGCATTCGCCCGGGCCGGCCTCAAGGGGGCAGCCGCATGAGCCTGAAGCGCTGGATCTCGGAGGAAACCGAGTTCCTCGACCTCGAAGGCCCCTGCAGCCTCGAGAGCGGCGAGTCTCTCCCCCAGGTGCGTGTCGCTTATCGAACCTGGGGGCGACCGCGACGCAACGCCACCCTGGTCTGCCATGCATTGACCGGTTCCGCCGACGCCGACGACTGGTGGGCCGACCTGTTCGGCCCGGGGCGGGCCCTCGACCCCGATCGGGATTACATCGTGTGCGCCAACGTCCTCGGTGGCTGTTACGGCACGACAGGCCCCACCAGCCGGGCTGTGGGTGCCTTCGAACCGTACGGGGGCAGCTTCCCCGCCGTGACGATTCGCGACATCGTGCATATCCAGGCGCGACTGCTCGATCAGTTGGGTGTCGAAACTCTCGATCTGGTCGTCGGCGGGTCCATGGGAGCCATGCAGGTACTCGAATGGGCGCTGCTGTATCCGGACCGGGTCGATGCGATTGCGCCGATTGCCGCAGGGGCGACACAGTCGGCCTGGGGAGTCGCCCTCAGCGAGGCCCAGCGTCAGGCCATCAAGGCCGATGCCAACTTCGCCGCTGGGCGCTATTCACTGGGTTCGGGCCCGGCACAGGGGCTGGCCGCCGCTCGCAGCATGGCCATGATCAGCTACCGAAGCCCGCAGAACTTTGACGTCCGATTCGGCAGGGATGCCAACGGAGAAGGCGACTATGAGGTGCAGAACTACTTGCGCCACCAGGGCACCAAATTGGTCGATCGATTCGACGCCAACACCTACCTCACCCTGATCGACGCGATGGACAGCCACGATGTCGGACGCGGCCGGGGGTCGGTGGACGATGCACTGGGATCGATCAACCAACCGGCGCTGGTGATAAGCGTCAGCAGCGATGGTCTCTACCCCGCGGAGGAGGTCGCCTCCGTTGCGCAAGCCTTGCCTCGGGGCGAGCTGCGCGAAATCCATGCTCCCCACGGCCATGATGCTTTCCTCATCCGTATCAACGACTTCATCGAGCGAAACCACCTGAAGCGCCCCCTGAAAAAGGCCGCAAACAACTGAGTTCCCACGGTCTGGCGTACGTGAGCGCCTTATAAGGCGCTCACGTACGCCAGACGCGTTATTCCTCGGCCGTTACCTGGTCGATGAGGGCTGTGGCCCTTGTGATGAGGTCCTGGGCTTCGACGACTTTTTCGCTGTAGGTGCCGAGGTCGCCGGCGCGCAATGCAGCGTCGGCTTCAATCAGGGCTGCCTCTGCCGCCTCCACGAGAGCCGCAACCTGTTCGGGGACCTCGACCCCGGGGTCGCCGCCCGGGTCCGGTTGCTGATCAACGCCGTCTCCGCTGCCGGCGCCGAATACGGCGTCGAGAGCCTCGCCGAGTGAGTCCCGCATCTGAATGTCGCCGTTGTACGAAACGACCACCCTCTTGAACTCCGGGATACCGCTCGTGTCCTGCGCTGCCGGAGCCCCAAACGTGTTCTGGTTCGAAGATGCCGTCGAGTTCTCTGCCTGGATGTAGATCGGCTGCACATACATGACGGACTGCTCGATCGGCAAGACCAGCATGCTGCCCTGGATGACTCGTGAACCGCCCTGCCCGAGCAAGGTGAACTCAGCAGAGATCTCCGTCGTCTGGTTGATCAGGTCGCCCACCTGGCCGGGGCCATCCTGCCGGCTCCCGGCGGGCAGGCGATATTCGATCATGTCGCCGTACTCATCGGCATCGCTCTTGGCCACGAGGAACGACACCATGTTGGGACGGGCCCGTGGCGTGAACGGCTGCATGATGATGAACGACAGCTCTTCCTCCGCCGGCAGATTCATCAGCAAGTAGTAAGGCAGCATCGGCCGGGTCTGACCATCCCCGGGCTCATTGCGTAATTGCGGTCGATCTGCGGTCGAGGGATCCCGGGCAATCTCCCACGGATCGACCTCGGAGAAGAACTGCCTCGGATCGGTGATGTGATATAGCGTGTACTGATCCGACTGCACCCGAAACAGGTCCTCCGGATATCGGAGGTGGCTCCGGATGTCTTCGGGCATCTCCGCACCGTCGACAAACACGCCGGGGAACACCTTCTGTTGCGTCTTGATGACCGGATCATCGGCATCCCATACGTACAGCGTGACCGTACCGTCGAACGCATCGACAGTCGCCTTTACGGAGTTGCGGATGTAGTTGAAATCACGCGGCAGCGCCGATCCCCTGTTGAGCCGCCCCGTTGGAGCCGCCTGCGAGTACGGATAGTTATTCGTCACCGAGTACATGTCGACCATCCAAACCAACCGCCCCTCATCGGTGCGAATCAGATAAGGATCAGCGTCGGTGTAGAGGAACGGGGCGAGACGGTTGACCCGGTCGATGATGTTGCGCTCCATCAACACCTTGCTGTCGGCTGTGAGCTGGCTCGATATCAGCGTGTCGAGATCGGCAAATCGGAGTGCAAAAGCAAGACGTCGGAAAATGCCCCCGAGGTCCACACCGCCCTCGCCGTCGGGTATCGCCAGACCGGCTTCGGTGCCCAACGGGGCCTGATCGACGAACGGCGTTTCGTACACGCCCTCCACCACAACGGAGCCTGTGGCGGCCTCGTCGCCGCGCCGGATGCGGTACTCCTTGAAGGTGCTGCCCCGGCGTTCGGCTTCTTCGATGTCGGTCAGCGCAGGCAACTGCTCGTACTCGACCTCGATCGCAGCGGCGGCCAGGCGGGCCGTTTCCGCATCGTCGGCCGCCACTACGGCAACCGGCTCGCCCCAGTACCGCACGAGATCGTCCGCCAGCACCGGCTGGTCCTGGACGATCTGGCCGAACGTCTTCTTACCGGGCACGTCTTCCTGGGTGATGACCGCCTGCACGCCTGCCATCGCCAGCGCAGGCGTCGTGTCGATCCGGACGACGCGGGCAGAGGCGTACGGGGCATGGCGGGTGGCAGCCCACAGCATCTGGTCCGCCCACAGATCGGAGGCGTACGCGAAGTTCCCGGTCACCTTGGGGATACCGTCCGGCCGCGCCGGCGAAGCGCCGACACCCTTGCGCGTCTTCCCTGGGGCCTCGACCGTCATGGCGTATCTCCGGCAAGCGACTCGAGCGCCCTCAGAATGGCGCCGTAGCCGGTGCACCGACAGACGTTGCCGGACAAAGCCTCCCTGATCTCGTCGCGATCCGGATGCGGATTGTCCGCCAGGAGATGGCTGGCGGCGACCACGAACCCGGGAGTGCAGAAACCGCACTGGACGCCGCCGGACGCAACCATGGCCTCCTGGACCCGATGGAGCCGGTCGGCCGAACCCATGCCCTCAATGGTCGTGACGTCCGAGCCCTCACAGTCGCCGATCATCACGAGGCACGAACACACCAGGTCGCCGTCGAGGATGACGGAGCACGAGCCGCACTCGCCCTGCTCACAGGCGTTCTTCGAACCAAGCAGATCGAGCTCGTCGCGCAGCACAGTCAGCAGGCTCTCCCAGCCGGCGCAGGTTGCCGACCGGGACTCGCCGTTCACGTTGAGCTGCACGTTCATGCGGCGAGACACCTTTCGAGGAGACGGCGCGCCAGCACGCCCGAGGCGTGGCGGCGATACGAGGCAGTGGACCGGTGGTCGGTGATGGGCTGAACCTCTTCCGACACGAGGCGGGCAAACTCCGCCAGCGCGGCGGGCGACGGTGTCTTCTCGGCCGAGATCATCTGCTCCGCCGCACGGGCCCGCATCGGGGTGGGCGCCACCGTACCGAGGGCGACTCGGGTAGTGCCGTAGCGCCCCCTCATGACGACGGCGCACACGGTGGAGATGACCATGGCGGTCCGCACACCGATCTTGGCGAACTCGCGGCTTTCGGGAAGGTCGTCGGGGACGATGGCGGCGGTGATGATTTCGTCGTCGGCGATGGCCGTCTACTTCACACCGAGGAAGAAGGCATCCCACGGGAGCCGACGCACACCGCGCCCGGCAGACGCCAGTTCG
>CAMYKI010000094.1 GCA_947258985.1 uncultured Acidimicrobiaceae bacterium | reverse complement strand
TCGACGAGCTGTACTCCCGGTACTTCCGCGAGGTCCTGGCCTACTGCATACGGCGCGGCAGCGCCGACGATGCCTACGACACAGCCAACGAGGTCTTTGCTAATGACCAGAGAACAAGAGTGGGCTATGCCATCCGCGGGCTACCTGCTCGACTGCGCTACCGGAGATCCGACGGATCACGTGTGGCGAGCCGCTCAAGTGCTGGCGCCGTAGCTTGAAGCTTGTTACAGGCTAGACCTTGGTAGCCCCGTTGCTCTCGAGCACTCCGCGCAGCGCATCCTTCTTGACGAGTCCGCTGGTGCGCCACCGGGGAGTGATCTGACCGCTCTTCTTGCGGGGCTGCCCGCCACCCTGCTTGGCGGCGCGCTGGCGAGCCTTCTTCGACATCTTGGCAGGAGCCCGACCGAGTAGAACGAAAGTGGGGGTGGACCGCACCTTGAACGCCTGAGCTGCCCCGGGGACCTTACCGACGTCGACCTTCACGATGTGGGCACTGTCGCCGTATTCGACAGCCAGTTCATTGACGATGCCATCCATAACCTTGCACGGCGCACACCCCACCTGCATGAAGTCGAGCAGCACCGGCTTGCCCGATCGCAGCATCGGGTCGAGCTCATCCAACGACTGCAACCTCGTTGGTTTCTGTTTGCGGGCAAAGACGGGCATTTTGTTTCCTCGAAGTGGGCGCTGTTGGCGAGCAACCGGGACGGTAGGGCGATTATTCCCTGATTGTTAATCAGGCGGCCCCAAATGCCAACTGGGCGCTACCAGGCGCGGCTCCGGGTGAGCGAGATCCGGATAGGTGTCGAGTAGCGGGCGGCGAAGACTTCAGGTGTCCATCCGTTGCGAACCATGAAGCTGCGGTATTTCTCGACGTATGCGGGTATCCGATCGGCGTCCGGGTAGTCGAGGTCGATGTGCGCCCGTCCTTCTAGGGTCACGATCCCCCCTCCTTGCCCGTTGCCGTCGAGGTTGAGAGAGACCTTCGGGTTGGCATCGATATTCGCCACTCGCGCCGTGTCGGGCAGCGAGTAGATGAGCAACCCATCCCCCTCGATGAGGAACCAGACCGGTGAAGTTTGTGGTTGACCATTGTTACGAACCGTCGTCAGCCAGATGATGGCCTCGTTCTCGAGCCGCTCACGAGCCTCCGAACTATCTTCAAGCGTTTTGCGGTGTCCCATAATCGTCTCCTCAGACCACTAGTAACGCAACTACACCGGCAACCATGCAGTAGATGCCGAACGGCGAAAGACCGGTACGTCCTATCAATCGCAGCAGAAAGGCTATCGCGGCGTAGCCCGATATCGCCGCTACTGCCACACCGACGAAGATTTCAGCGCCGACGGTCGAACCAGAATCGAGCAACTCCCTGCCTTCGAAGACACCCGCACCGGCGATGGCGGGAATCCCGAGCAGGAATGAGTAGCGGGCGGCTTCGGTGTCGGTGAAACCGCGCAGCAGCCCTGTGCTGATCGTCGAGCCCGATCGCGAGACGCCGGGTATCAGGGCGAGCGCTTGTCCGAAGCCCATGATGATGGTGTCGGTCATGGTGGCGTTCTCGGCCGTCTTATCGCGACGCGGGATCCATCGTGTTGCGAAAAGGGCGACTCCCGTCAGGGCAAGAGCAATGGCAACCCCGCGGGGATTCTCGTTGAGGGCTTCGAATTGCGACTCGAGCGTAAGGCCCAGCACCGCGGCCGGGATCGTGCCGACGAGCAGAAGGAGGAGCAAACGCCGACCTCGCTCAGTGAACGTGACGACCTCGACGACCTCCTTGCGGAAGTAGACGAGCACGGCAACGAGAGTTCCCATATGAAGCATCGCAGATGTGGCCAGGTCGGGGGGCTCCTGGCCGAGCAGCACCGGCACCAACACGAGGTGACCGCTTGATGAGATAGGTAGAAATTCTGTGAGACCCTGGATGAGGCCCCAGAAGGCAGCTTCGAGCATGAGGCGGCAGGTTAACCGGCCGGCGGTGCAGCGCCGCTGTTGTGGCCGACCATGACGACTAATGCGTCATCGGCTGCGGCGGATGCCACCTTGGGCGCGGTCTCCTCGGGGAAGGCCACCATGCTGGTTTGCTCGAATGAGTTGCCGTCTCCGCTGGAGATCACGATTCCATCCACGAGGTCGGTGGCAGACCCGTAGCGCACCCTGAGCCACGTTCCAGGTGCCGCAACGACGGGGAGTGGGATAGCGACGGACCACCATCCGTCGGGCACCACGACGTGAGCTACCGAAGAAGGAAGCAGAGGATCCCCGGACGCGATGTCGTATCGAGCAAAGCCCGACACCGGCCCAGTCCATTTCGGCAATGCTCCTGACGGGAGATCGCGCCACTCGACCGCGCTGTCAACCAACTCCCCGGCAGGGATAGCCTCGGCGGAAAACGGATAGCTCTCGACGTCTCCTCCGCGAAGGTCCATCGCCAACCCGGCCATCAAGATGATGCCGGCCGCGATCCAGCGTAGGTAGGGAGGTCGACGAAGCCAGTACATGAGTCGAAGGTATCGACACTGCTCGCCGGTTGGAAGACCCTCCCCGTGTTCCCCCCTCCGAAGAGGGGGGAGCCTCACGCAAGCAGGGGGAATGGTGGGGGACTTACGTTCGGCACACGGGGAGGGAACCTGCAAAGCGGGTTCCCGTCGTCAGAGAAAGCTGTCCACGCCCAGTTGAGGCACGCCAAAACGAAGAATCGGCAGAGACGTAAGTTACGATTCCGCGCCTCCCTCACGTGTGACCCAAAGCGCACAGGAACGCCTTCTGAGCCAAGTCTACGCTGCGCGCTCTCCGTAGCCAACGATATTCGGCAACAACGTCGGAGCGCTTCGGTCGGCATCTCCTAGAATTGCTCCAACGTGGAGACAGGAATCGCCCTCGTTATCGGATACCTCCTGGGAAGCATCGATTCGGGAGTGATCGTCCCGCGCCTCATGGGGATCGATATCTATGCCCACGGCAGCGGCAACCCCGGTGCCTCGAACGTCATGCGAACCCTGGGCAAGAAGGCCGGTGCCGCAGTGATGCTTGCCGACGCGGTGAAGGGTGCACTTGCGGCGGGCATCGGCTCGTGGATGGTGAGCGACGTTGTCGGGTTCTGGGCGGCTTTTGCGGCCGTGGTCGGTCACGTTTTCCCCGTCTGGCACCGGTTCCGCGGTGGACGAGGGGTGGCGACGGCGATTGGCGCCGTGCTCTGGCTCGAGCCCTGGTTCGGTCTCGTTCTGGCGCTGGGCTGGGCAGCAACGGTGGTGATCACAAAGACTGCGTCGATAGCGTCGCTCGGTGCCATGCTTCTCTATGTCCCGGGATATGCCCTGTTCGGGAGGAGAGGATGGGAATTGGTAGCGGCCGGACTCACCGCGGCTCTTGTCATTGTCCGGCATGCTCCCAACATCCGCCGGTTGATTAGCGGAGGAGAACAAACAGTGGAGACGATTTGAAACCCTTGCGTGACGCCCAACGTGATGTGCTGGCAGCTGTTCAGCGGCTGGAGTCGGTGCGTGTGCCGGTTGCCGAAGCACTGGGATTGGCACTCGCCGAGCCAGTGTCTGCCCGTCACGACTTGCCCCCCTTTGCCAACTCGGCCATGGATGGATACGCCGTAATCGCATCGGACGTGGCAATCGCTCCGGTGACACTGAAGGTGCTGGAGGACGTTCCCGCAGGGAGTGTGCCGACCAGAGAGGTGGTTCCGGGGACGGCGATCAAGATCATGACGGGAGCGCCGCTCCCGGCCGGGGCCGATGCAGTAGTCCAGGTCGAAGACACCGACCCCGGCTACGACGAGGTCCTGATCCGCATCGGGGCGCCGGCCGGTACGTCGGTTCGACCGGCGGGCGAGGATGTTGCCATCGGTACACAGGTGCTCGCCGCGGGGGAGAGGCTCACCCCGGCTCGCCTCGGAGTGTGTGCATCGCTTGGCTATCACGAACCCCTCGTGGGGCGCCGCCCCCGCGTTGCGATCATGTCCACCGGTGACGAGATAGTTCCTCCCAACACCCCGGATCTGCAGCCGGGGAAGATCCGAGACGCCAACCGTTTCACCCTGGGTGGCGCACTAGAGGAACTTGGCGTCAGTGTCATCGACTTCGGGATCGTCGGTGACGACGCCGACGAGCTACGAGCCCGGCTCGCGCAGGCGGCTGCCGCAGCCGATGCAGTTGTTTCGAGCGGCGGTGTCTCGATGGGCGAATACGATCTGGTCAAAGCGCTCCTCTCCGAACTCGGCTCCGTCGACTTCTGGAAGGTTGCGATGAAGCCGGCGAAACCTTTCGCCTTCGGCCGAGTGGCGGGCACTCCCTTCTTCGGGTTGCCCGGTAACCCGGTTTCTGTGGCCGTCGCGTTCGAACAATTCCTGCGGCCGGCGCTGCTCCACATGATGGGTGCGGAGAGACTATTCCGGCCCCGTGTTTGGGGAGTGCTCGAGGATGCCGTGGAAACCGATCCAGAGAAGACGGTGTTCCTACGGGTCAATGTGGGCTCCGGTGCCGACGGGAGGCTGACCGCAAGCCTCAGTGGCGCCCAAGGTTCGAACATTCTCACGGCCTTGGCTGCTGCAGATGCTCTCGCAGTAGTGCCGGTTGGTACCGCCGGGCTGGCGTCCGGCTCCCTTGTCGAGTTGGAGATGATCCGCATGGAAGAGGCAAGATCGGCAATGGAGGTCATCGGTGGTTGACGGATTCACCCATCTCGATGCTGAGGGAAACGCACACATGGTCGACGTGAGCGGCAAAGACACCACCGTCCGTATCGCTGTTGCCGAATCGTTTGTCACGTTGTCAGAGGACGTGAGAAAGCGGCTCTTCGCCGGCGATCTGCCAAAGGGAGATGCCCTTGGGGTCGCTCGTATCGCGGCGATCATGGCCGCAAAGCAGACGTCGAGCCTCGTGCCGTTGTGTCATCCGATCCCGATCGACGGCATCGACGTCGGCATCGAAGAGCACGCCTTGGGGTTGCGGATCGAGGTGACTGCACGCACTACCGCCAAGACCGGCATCGAGATGGAGGCCATCACCGCGGCGTCGATCGGAGCCGTTGCGATCTACGACATGGTGAAGGGATTAGACCGCGGTGCCGAGGTGGGTCCGGTGCGACTCCTCCGCAAGTCCGGCGGTAAGAGCGGGGACTGGCAGCGGTGAAGGCCGTCGTCGTCACCGTTAGCGATCGAGTGAGTCGCGGCGAAGCAACCGACGCCTCGGGTCCGGCAGCGGCGGCGAAACTCGATGAGTACGGGTTCCCGGAGGCGCGTGTTGTCGTGGTGCCAGATGGTGTTGAATCGGTGCGCCGGATACTGGTCGAGCTCGTTGCCGACCACGACCTTGTCGTTACGACGGGAGGGACCGGTTTCGCTCCGCGCGACGTCACTCCCGAGGCGACCCGGCTCGTCATCGACCGAGAAGCTCCGGGTCTTGCGGAGGCCATGAGGGCCGTTACCTTCGGAAAGGTGCCGCACGGCATGCTGAGCCGGGGGGTGACCGGCATCGCCGGATCGACGCTGATTGTCAACCTCCCAGGGTCGGTCAAGGCGGTCAACGAGTCCCTCGATGTGGTCGGTCCGGCTCTCCGTCATGCGATCGAATTGCTCATTGCGGTCGAAACGGACCACAATACGTAATCACCGGTGGGACGAACGGGCCGAAATGCTTGGTTGCGCGCGCCGCGTTGCCTACGCTCGGTAGCGGACGGAGTAAGGAATACATGGAGATATTGGCCTTCTTGATCATCGGAGGCGTCTGGGCGGTTTTTCTGCTGCCGGGGTTTTTCGAGAGCCAACGAAGCGCATCGCTCAGTTCCACTCGGAGTTTTGCACGTGGCAACGACCTGCTGGCGTCGGTTGCTCTGCATTCAGCCGAGGAAGTTCGCGCGGCCAACCACGCACGTCGCCGTCGCCGGCGCACCGTTGCGGTTCTGGGAACCGGGGCACTCGGCTCCCTGGCGGCAGCTGTGCTTACCGGGAACACAATCTGGCTTGCGATCACCATCGTGTTCGACATTCTTCTCGCTGCCTTCGTCACAGCTCTTCTCCAAGCGAAAGCGGCTCGGTTCACGAAGACGACAAATGTGGTGCCGCTCGGGACAGCCTCCCGGGAGGATGTCCCACAGGCTGACGTTCTTTCGACCGTTCGCATAGTCGCCGGCTGAGAGATATGGCCGACGTTCTCGATCTCGCCCAACTCGAAGCAGCGGTTCGCGGCGAGCTCGATGAGAAATTTGCGGCTCGGGAACTGGCCCTCAAGAACTGTCGAAAGATCATCCAGGGGTCATCGAAGGCAATCCGTGCCCTGCACCGCGATGACATCGCCGTTGCCGATGAGTTGATAGCCGGCGTGCGTGCGCTCATTGCCGAAGCGGAGGCGCCGCTCACCGAGCATCGCGACATCTACCACGCCGGGTTCTTCTACGACGCCGTCAAGGAGTATGCAGAAGCCGAATTGACCAAGGCGTTGGTCTTGCATGAGCCGCTGCCGCTTCCTGCCGATCTCGGTCTTCATGCCGTGCCGTATCTGAAAGGTCTCGGCGAGGCGGTCGGAGAGTTGCGGAGGCGCCTGCTCGATCAGTTGCGGAAGGGCGATCTAGTTGCAGCCGAGGCGACATTTGCCGACATGG
>CAMYKI010000093.1 GCA_947258985.1 uncultured Acidimicrobiaceae bacterium | reverse complement strand
CGTACCGCCTCGATTGGTCCGGTCATGACGCTCTCCACCTGCTCGGAATAGAGCTTCGCCAACGCCGCTGCAGTGTGCAGCGAGAGTGCCAGCGATCCGGCGACCGGCCCGAAGCCGACCCAGACAACGAACACGATGACCATCACCAGCGGCTCAATCGACCGCAGCGTATTGAATAGCGTACGGGCCATGTAGTACACGATCATGCCGACGCCGACCCCGCGGGATCTCTTGACCCGGGCCGCCAGGTACACCCCGATCAACGCCCCGACAATTGCCGGGATCCATCGACTGACCCACAGGCTTTCGAACTCATAGAACCAGTTGATGATCGCGCCGATCATCACGGCGATGATCGCGCCGGCGGCTGCGGCCAGCGGCAGGTTCACCATCCGAATCGAGCTCTCCGACAAGCGGTCGTTCAGAGCGAAGCCCACCTTGGAGCCGAGGTTCATCATCATGCCGATTGCGCCGGCAATGGCGAACACCGGCAGCAGCAATCCGGTTACCTCGCCGATGATTGCGACGAAGTTCCCGATGAAGCTCCAGCCCATGGTGGTGCCGACGTTGGTCAGCAATGAGGCGAGGATGAAGCCCCACATCGCAGCTACAAAGCCTGCGCCAATGAAGACCATCGTGGTGACGGCCCGCTCCCGGCTGGTCGGCGCTTCGGTGTCCTCTTCTTTGAGAATGGCGCGTAGGGCGTAGAGCAGCCCGATGGGTATCAAAATCACCAGGATCAGGCGCAGCCAGTCGTTCTCTATATTGCTCGTCCAGGATCGTGCCCACCGGCTGAGGTACAGGCCGATCAGCCCCCCAACTGGTATGGCAAGCAGATTGAGTGACAGGTTGGTGACGGTGGTCCGGATGTCTTTCATCAGGTTGCGTGCGGCCATGAATGAAAGCGGGAGGGCGATCATGGTTCCCAGGGTGGTTGCCAGGAAGGCCATGAACACCGTCTCGAGGATCTTGTCCCAGGTTTCCAGGGCGTTGTCGGAGAGCCGGGGAGAATGCGCAAACCGGTCGGCGACGAAGTAGGTGCCCGCCCGATTGCCGTTTTGCGGGTCGTAGAGGAGCACCTGGACGCCTTTGAGGTCGGCCCCGGCGGGACCGCTGATGACGATCTCGCCCGCTTGATCGGCACTGACGATCAGCAACTCCGATTCCTCAACGATCCCGGTCGACATGGCCAACCCCTCCGCCGGACCGCCGGTGGCAATGAAGTCGTCACCGAGGGCAAGTGTCTGCACGACGTCCTCGCCAACAACCAGGACCAGGCCGGCACCCGGGATGGTGGGCAGCTCGGTAACCACCATTGCCAGGGTTCCGCTGTCGGGCATCGTTTGCTCGTCACGGACTCCGTTGTTGTTGAGATCCGTCCACACCACCTGCCGATTGAGCCACGAGCCGCGCTGGACGCGTGTTGTCGCTTCTATCTGCTGGAACTCGTCGGACGTACGGTTGGGGATCTCAGCGGTGACTGTGAAATTGCCTTCGGAATCCGGGGTGAACGGTTCCAACGATCGGGTGACGTCAAATTCCGAGTCGGGGCGAAATCGGGTCATCCCGCTCGAGTCGACTGCGAACCCCACGCCGGTGATCGTCACCGTATCGCCGGGGTTGGCGCAGGATGGTTCGACCACGAGATAGGTAGCTGCGGAGGTGTCGGCCTCGGGTCCGACGCCACCTTCCGGGCAGGCTACGAGGACATCCGCCGAGATCGTCACCTCCTCACTGTCGTAGGTGATCAGGTTGGGCCTGGCCAGATTGCGCATGATGCGAACCAAGCTGGCGCGCCGGGTCTCGCTTTGCACCTCCGCCAGATCAACTTGCGTCTCCTGCACCGCATAGCCGTAGAGCAGAAAGGCGGCGATCAAGCCGAGGATTATCCACAGACGGCGTCGCGATTTGCGTTCCTTGTCAGCCAATGCGCTCCGCCTCCCGTCCGTAGATGTCCTTGAAGCGCTCGTCATCGAGCTCCTTCGCCGTACCCTCGAACACGAGGCGGCCCTCGTTGAGGGCGATCACCCGCTGTGAGTACTTCTCCACCAGGTCGAGGAAGTGGAGGCTGCACAGCACCGTCACGCGGTCCTCCTTGTTGATCTGCTCCAGGTACTGCATGATCGAGTGGGCCAGGACGGGATCCAGGCTGGCGACCGGCTCGTCCGCCAGGATCATCTCGGGCTCCTGGATCATGGCCCGGGCGATGCCAACCCGCTGTTGTTGGCCGCCGCTCAAGGCGTCGGCCCGATAGGTGCTTCGGTCGGTGAGGCCTACTCGCTCCAGCTGTGCCCGGGCTCGTTCGTGATCATTCCTGGCAAACCGGTTGATCAGCGAATACGCCGGGTTTGTGTAGCCCAGCCGTCCGGAGAGAACATTTGTCGTGACCTTGGAGCGGTTGACCAGATTGAAGTGCTGGAAGACCATCCCGATGCGGCGCCGGATCCTGCGCAGGTCCTCTTGGGAGGCCTGCGTGATGTCCTCTCCATTCCAGGTGATCGTGCCCTCGGTCGGTTCGATCAGTCGATTGATACAACGCAGCAGGGTCGACTTGCCTGATCCACTGAGACCGATAACTGCCAGGAACTCTCCGTCCTTGACTTCGAAGGACACATCCTCGAGAGCGAGGGTGCCCCCTTCGTAGATCTTGGTCAGGTGTTCGACTTTGAGCACAGGCAACCTTCCTCGCGCTTGCGCACATTCTCGCCAATACACTCGAAAAAAGCGATACGGGCGGGGCTGGTGCCCCGCCCGTATCGGCAGTGCTGGTTAGCTCGATCGTGCAGATCGAGCTTGCTTGCCTAGAAGTCTTCGAGCGTGAAGCCCAGAGCCTGCAGCAAAGCACGGATCGAGTCGAACTCGGAGTCATCTGTAGGGGCGACGCCGCTCCAGCTGTAAGCGTCGAATGCCGCCGCGAAAGTGTCCGGGTCGTTCTCCGCGAAGGCAACCATTGCTGCGACGATCTCGGTCTTGAGATCTGCGGGGAACTCGGGTCCAAAGGCCATCCCGTCGTTCGGGATCGGATCGGACAGAGCAATGATCTTCACCTTCTGGATGACGTCGGGATTCTCTTCCCGGATGTTACGCCGAGCGTCCCGGGGGTACTCGCCGCTGCACTCGATCTCTCCATCGGCATCCAGGACGCATGTCTCTACCGCTTCCGCGGTGATGTCGGCGCCTGCTTCCGTGGCGTCCCAAATGACCTCGTCATTGGCATCGATCTGAGGGCTGTAGAACACCGTGCCGAAATCGGCCTCACCGTTGTACACGGCGCGGACAACGGCGGTGTGGCCCCCGGCCTCGAAGGATTCGCCGACATTGATGGCGAACTTCTCGAAGATGCCGGACGGAACCAGGAACCCGGACGTCGAGGTGGCATCCGGATATGCCCACTTCTTGCCGGAGAGGTCGAAGATGCTGGCCAGAGCGCTGTCGCGAGGTGCGATGAACTCTGTCCAGTACTCGGTGAACCCGAACCGGAGCGACTTCAGCTGGATGTCAACGCCGCACAGATCACTGGCAAGGACATAGCCCTGCGCCGGGATGAACCCGATGGTGTTTTCCGGAGAAGCGCACATCTCCTCGATCGTCGCGGCGTATGACGATCCAACCGAGACATTGAACTCGAGTCCGGTTGTCTCGTTGAGAGCCGCCTTGAGCAGGTCGCCACCGGCGATAATCTCCTCAGCGCTCACTGAGGGGACGAAGAGAACCTCGATCGGACTATCGGCGGTACCGATGCTCGGAGCCGGTGCCGCAGTCGTGGTCGGCGCTGCCGTCGTGGTCGTCTCGGGCGCTGCTGTCGTTTCAGGTGCTGCTGTCGTTTCAGGTGCTGCTGTGGTCTCGTCTGCAGAGTCGTCAGAGTCTCCGCAGGCCGCCATCAACAACGCCATTACGGCAAGTAGCGCAAAAAGCTTGCGAAATTTCATCGCGATGCACTCCTATAGGTAGCCCAGTGTTTTTCACTCACCCTTACGGTATGAACACTAGACCCCTGCGGCCGCTCCGCCTATTTGAGAAGAGGCCATTTCGCGATCTCAGCTACACCGGTGCGGGTTGGCTCCAGACACACTCTTCCTCCTTGATGAAGGAACAGAACTCGGACCAATCGTGGATGTCGCGGGCTCCGGCGACGGGCTCGTTCCAGGGCCTCACGAAGCGGCATACGATCGAGTCCGGTCGGTGTTCGACCAGAGCCTGTACGGCTTGATATGAATCGTCCAGGTAGACATCGCAATCGACCTTCCACTTATCGCGGAGCAGGTGGATCTCACGGGTAGGAATCCGCTTATCGGCGACCCAGGCAAAGGTGTCCGCCGCGGCCCAATCGGGCTTCATGGACAGAACCACGATGTCGTGATTCATTGCCAGCTCGTTCAGCGTTGCCAGAGAACCCGGGTAGGTGGTGAGGTTTCTGAACACGGACGGCCCCCCGCCGGCCGCTCCCGCCCAATCCCAGAATTCGCTCAAATCCGGGAAGTGGGTCAGGTCTCCTGCGGCATCCCAGTGATCGACGAGATCTTCCGTCAGTTTTGTACCGAATTCGACGTTGTAGCGAGTTATCCAACCAAGGTTGAAGTTGGCCACAACACCGTCTAAATCAATTCCAAGGCGCATAGCTACCTTTCGTCACGGGTGGGCCAGCCATTGAGTAGGCATTCTCCAAGACCCTTGGTTTGTTGCATCATCACGGGGGCGGGCTCTCCCGGTCCCGGACACCGGACATGCTCGTGCCCGAGGAAGTGACCGACCTCGTGGTTCACCAGATACTGTCGGTAGATCTCCAGGTTTTCGGAGTACTCCTCGGTACCGGACTCCCACCTGGCCACATTGAGCACCACGGTTCTCTGGTTCCTGCAGGAGTACTTGCCACCCGTACGGAGCGGGAAGCAGAGCCGGTCGGTCGTGTCGGGAGAGGCGAGCACGAGACGGAAGTCGGCGTCATCGGCGGATACCGGTTGGAATGCCAGGGCACCCTCCGCTCCCCAGCCCCTGGAGTCGTTGAGGATTCTTGCGACAGTGTCGGCGAAACATCCGGTGTCGATGGCGATGCCGTCCTCGACCTCAATGCGGACCCGGATCACCCGGGCCGCATCCGGTGCCAGATAGTCGGTTATGGCAGGCCCGGTTGTTCCCTGGGGCCGGTGTTGGGTGTCGAGCCGACATGAGGGGTTGGCTGCACTCTGTCCGCCGGACGGGGTGACAGCCTCCTCGACCGCATCAACCAGCGAATCAGGAGCGCAACCGGTCGATCCAGGTACGCAGCCTTCGTTGTCTGGCACAGAGTCGGCGGCGGCTACCGGGGGAAGGACGAGAGCTGAAGTGCCGGGGTCTGGCGTCGGCGCTGCAGTGGCAGTCAGCGGCGGCACGGCAGGTTGATCGTCGGCAACCGTGATGGCCGATGTCGCTGTCGCGACGCTCAGCAGCGATGCGACAACCAGCAACAGCCTGAATACATTTGTGGCCCGCACCCTTTCGTGAGAGCGCACGACCGGAGCGGCAGGGGAAGTACTCACCGGGCAAGAGTAAGCCCCACCAAATCACATACGTGTGATTTCCGTTTCAACAGTGTCTGCCTCACCGGGCAGGATGTCACCCCGCTCGGGTACCATCGCTCGCAATGGACTATCAGGCGCTCTATCGCAAATACCGGCCGCAGCGGTTCGATGAGGTCATCGGACAGGACCACATCACCACCACGCTGGCAAGAGAAGTTGTCGACGGGAAGGTGGCCCATGCCTACCTCTTCGCCGGGCCGCGCGGCACCGGGAAGACGACCACCGCCCGCCTCCTGGCAAAGGCGTTGAATTGCGAGAACCTGGCGTCTTCCGGTGAGCCCTGCAACAACTGCTTGTCCTGCGGATCGGTTACCCAAGGCAATTCCCTCGACGTGATCGAACTGGACGCCGCGTCGCACAACAAGGTCGAGGATGTCCGCGAGATCCGGGCCAACGTCGGCACGGTCGCCGTCGCCGGCGGCGCCCGCAAGGTGTACATACTCGACGAGGCGCACATGTTGTCGCGGGCGGCAGGCAACGCGCTGCTCAAGACGCTCGAGGAACCTCCAGAACACGTGGTATTTGTTCTAGCAACCACGGAGCCTTACAAGCTGCTCGATACGATTCGCAGCCGTGCCCAGCGCTTTGATTTCCTCCCCGTACCCGTCGAGGTCCTGATCGACTACCTGCGGCAAATCTCCGAGAGAGAGGGGTTCACCGCGACTGAAGATGGCCTTTCCGGGGTGGCTACCCACGCCAAGGGGTCGGTGCGCGATGCCATGAGCCTTCTCGAGCAGGTTGCGGCCCTGGGTAGCGGCGCCGTTGAATCGGCAATCGTGGCCAGGGCGCTCGGTCTGGCAGACCGCGACGCCTTCGCCAAGCTGGCAGACGCAGTCGCCCGCCAGGATGCCCCAGCCGCGCTTGCGCTCGTCTCCGAGTTGGCGGCTCGCGGCGGGGATCTGAGGCGCTTCGTCGCCGAGGCGATGGGGTTCTTCCGGGGAATCTTTCTCGCCCAATATGCCCCCAATCTCGAAGAGATCGCCGACGAGCCGGTCGACACGCTGGATGAGTGGCGGCGACACGCTCAAACGCTCTCGGCCGCTGAGGTGCTCCGTGCGGTGGATCTATTGTCCGAGGCACTGCTTCACCTCAGGCAAGGACGTCAAGAGCGCCT
>CAMYKI010000092.1:7143-9092 GCA_947258985.1 uncultured Acidimicrobiaceae bacterium | reverse complement strand
AAAAATTGTGCCACAATGGTTTGCGGCCGAATCGCCAGCGAGCAGTTGCCTCCCCGAGAACAGCCCCGAACGGTCTTGAAAACCTTTGAGGTAAATCCTCCGTGCGATCTAATCCCACTCCCTCCGCAGCAGAAGCCCAGCACTAGCTGGGCTTCTCGCAATCTGGCGTACGTGGTGGCGGTATACCGCCACCACGAACGCCAGACGCGTCAACTACTCGTAGCTCGATTCGAGTGCAGTGTCCGTGTTCCGGAGAAGGCCGGCGGTGAGGCGGTGGAAGAACTCGAGCGGCGAGCCATCTGCAGGCTGCCAACGGCGGTGCCGCAATGCTGCGGTGACCGCAACTACCAGAACGAGATAGCCCACCAAGCCCAGCACAAGACTTGTCGGGAATGCCATGAGCAGGGCAATGCCGGTTCCTGCGGCCAACGACAAGCCTGTCTTCTTGCCTACGGAGAGACCGGGTCCGGCAGCGAGACGTTCGGCAAAGGCGGGGTCTTCCTCGTGGGCACCTGCCTCGATTTCCTTGAGGATCCGGAGTTCTGTGGAATCCATGATGTTCCTGGGGGTGGGGGGTCGTATCGCCGGTACTGTCGGCGGTGTTGGGCGGCGCGCAAGGCTTTGCTCGGCGGCGCCGACGGCGATCCCCCTGGCTTGTCCGACCTCAGACGAGAGCTGGGCCTACTCCACGACGGTCCGGACCCGCCCGGTCTCCACCTCGTAAATTACGCCCTTGATGTCGTCCCGATATGGCAGAAACGGTGTGTCTTGCAGCCGGGCCACACCGCGCCGTAACTCAGTCTCGAGATCGCCGAAGGGATGCAGATCGAAGTCGATTAGCTGTCCGGTCTCGTCCTCGAGGCGAGCCTTCTCGGCAACTGCGGGATAGGCCATAGCGGCGCAGTCGGTGTGCATCATCACGACGACGCGCGAGGTGCCGTAATACTGAGAAACCATGAGCGATCGCAACGCGTCGTCCGTGACTAGGCCGCCGCCATTGCGGATTACGTGGAAGTCCCCTTGGTCCCCGCCGAGGATCCGATTCGGCTCGATCCTGGCGTCGATACACGCAATGACCGCAGTGTTCTTGCGCGGCGACTTCGGCAGGGTTCCGATCGATGCGCTGCGTGCCTGCCGGATGAGGTCGCTACCTGTCATTTGAAGGGGCCTTTCTCGGGATCGGCCCCAATGCTAGAAGCGTCGCTGACCTCCGACGTAGGGCGGCTCGGCTCCCGCCAGGTGCTCGACGACATTCGGGCCTCCGAGTGAATCTCGCTTGACGACTCCATTGCGGTAGCTGAGATAGAACAACGGAAGGATGGTCGGCCACGAGGTGAGCGTCTTCCACAGCGCCAGGATTTCCACCCATCCGTTTGAGAACAGCCAGAGCGACACCAGACCCCGGATGGCGAAGTACCAGAACCAGTACCAGGACGCATGGCTGTAGGCGGGGCGAACGTCATCACGCCAGAACCAATCACGCGGCCATCCCCGGTGGATCCATCCGGTCCAGCCGGACAGGGGTCGCTTGATGACGATGGACACGAGCGTCCCCGCGCCATACAGAAGCGTCGTCACGATGCCGGGCAGGAAGTAGCTCTCGGCACGACCAGAGCGGAGTGCCAGGAAAACGGCGAAGGCAATACCGCCGATACCGGCAATCGCATAGATGGGTTTTTGGCCCCTTCGGATCCGCCACGCGGCAATTGCGACACCGGACGCTATCGCGACTACCGCGGCGATCGACAGACCCCAAGCTGCTTCCGCAGCGACGAACAACAGGGGAGGGGCAATGGAATCACCCAAGGTGCGCTCGCCGATGAACAGGTCGGTGACCTCGTCTCGGATGTCCTGATGTACCGTGGCAGTCATACTGCCACTACTACGAGACCGCAGACGCCGCGGGATTAGTTTCGGTATTGGTGGAGCTCCCCCGCCAAATCGAAGGA
>CAMYKI010000092.1:0-7097 GCA_947258985.1 uncultured Acidimicrobiaceae bacterium | reverse complement strand
TGGAGTACTCGCCCTCGAAGTAGAGAGTCTCACCCAGGACGGGGTCGGCGAACCAGGTCCGGTCACGGCATTCGGACGAACCAATCGGCGTGGCGACGTGACTCGGCGATGAGCCGGGCGTTCACCTGGTCCGACTCGGCGACGTGCTTGCTGGCATGGTCGGGGGTTTTGCCAAATGCGATGTGCCGATCGATGAGACGTTGTAGCCGCACTTCCTCGTCGAGGTCGAGATATACGCTCCGGGTGAGCAGCGACCCGATCTCGCTCCACGGCGGCAGATCGAGCAGGAGATAGTTGCCCTCGACGATAACCAGCCGATCGTTCAATGACACGGGCAACGCTGATCCAATTGAGTCTTCGATGGAACGGTCGAACACGGGTGCGTACACCACCTCGTGTGCGGGTTGCCATCTGATGCGCTGCAGCAAGGCAACGAAACCCCAGGCGTCAAACGTGTAGTGGGCGCCCTTGCGGTGGATCAGTTCCATTTCGATGAGGTGGTCGTTGGAGAGATGGAACCCGTCCATCCCCACCACCGGGGCTCCGCCGAACGTGTCGGCGAGTTCGACGGCGAAGGTCGACTTCCCCGCCCCGGGAGCGCCGGTGATCCCGACGAGACAACGATCTCCGTTGGCTAGAGCCGAGTCCAGCCAACGGCAGATCTCGGCGATCTTGGTTTGGGCCGGGCCCGACGTCTGCTCTTCGTTCGTCACACGAGAAAGGCTAGGGCGTGTCGAGCGATCGTCGTTCGAGCTCTAGGCGTCCTCGTCTGCTTCCAACTTCAGCGATGCCGAATTCATGCAATACCGCTGTCCGGTGGGCTGGGGACCGTCGGGGAACAGGTGCCCGAGATGGGCGCCGCAGTTGGCGCAGGTGACCTCGGTGCGAGTCATCCCGAAGCTCCTGTCTTTGTGTAGCTCGACGGCACTGTCGTCGAGCGCCTCGAAGAAGCTCGGCCAGCCGCTGCCGGAGTCGTACTTGGTGTCGCTCGAGAACAGCTGAACGTCACAAACGACGCACCGGTAGGTGCCGGGATCCTTGGTATCCCAGTACTCGCCGGTGAAGGCTCTCTCGGTACCGGACTCCTGGGTGACCTTGTACTGCAACGGACTGAGGCGCTGCTTCAGATCGATCTTGTCGAATTCCATGAGGTCTTCTCCGAGTGGGTGTTTTGTGATCCTATCGATAGAAACAACTCAATACCGACGGAGACTGTTCCCCGGGTGGCCGAATTCAGGGTCTGTTAAGAGACCGGACGTACTTAGGCTGGATGCATGTTGAACACGCTGATTGCCCTTGCCCTTCTCGCCCCGCTGCTCCCCGGGGGCACCTTCGTCGACGACAACGAGTCGGTCCACGAGAGCTCGATTGAGGCGATTGCAGCTGCAGGCATCACAGCCGGCTGCAACCCACCGGCAAACGACAGGTTCTGTCCGACGGCTCCGGTCACCCGAGGTCAGATGGCTGCCTTCCTCAACAGGGCCCTGTCGCCGGCGAGCACACCACTCGACTTCTTCTCAGATGACGACGGCAGCGTCTTCGAGGATGACATCAACGCCATTGCGGCGGCCCGGTTGACGGTCGGCTGCAACCCACCGGAGAACACCCAATTCTGTCCGCAGCGCTCAATCTCCCGAGGTGAGATGGCGACGATGTTGGACCGGGCTTTCGGCTATCCGCAATCAGGCGAGAATTGGTTCATTGATGATGACGGCACGGTTCACGAGTCGGCAATCAACTCGATCGCCGCAGCCGGGGTGACACTCGGCTGCAACCCGCCCTCGAACACCCGGTTCTGCCCGCACGATCCTGTGACCCGGGCCCAGATGGCCTCCTTCCTAGTCCGAGCACTCGGTCTCGAACCAATCGTCCCACCGCCGGTGCCGGCCGGATACGTAACCCCGGAAGACGTAGGCGTGACCATCGGCGTTGGCGTGATAGCCCCCGCACCCGCAACGACCGTGGGCAGCCAGAAGATCACCTCGGATGGAACTGTGCTCGAGAACGTCGTCGTGGACGGGTGTGTGACCATTGAGGCCGACAACGTGACCATTCGGAACGTTGTCATCAACTGTGCCGGCTACTACCCGATCAAGGCCGGCGAATCCAGACAACGGGCAGGCCTCAACATCCATCACTCCCGCATCAACGGTCTCATCGATGCGAAGCTCTTCTTGCTCAACAACATCACCGACGTCCGTATCGCCGACAATGAACTGATGGGTGGAGACGACACGGTGTTCGCGGACGGCAACCTCGACGGATTTGTGTTCACCCGCAACTACCGGCATGACCCATTGGGCGATGAGAGCTCGCACCTCGATGGATTCCAGCTGGGAGAGTTCGGGGTGACCACCGGCAACATGGAGATTTCCTACAACTACTTCGATGAGATCCCTGACAACATCGGCGTGACCGACCTCGTGTTCGCCACCAACTTCGCCGAGGTGCATATCGAGGTGACGGGTAACTACATAGCCGAGCACGGGTGGTACACCCTGCGGGCCTACAACGAGGCAAGGCTCGATGTGCGCGACAACACCATTCAAAAGGGCGTGAACCGTGTCGCCTTGCTCAACGCCCCCGGGCCGCACTTCTTCAAGTGCAACTTCTTCGATGATGGTTCGCCGGTGCGGCCCGACGACATTGCGGGGGGAGGGGCCCTCACGTTCGAGGCCTGCGAATGATCGGCGGAGCGCAGACCTGATAATCTCCATTACCCGGAGAGGTGGCCGAGCGGCCGAAGGCGTTCGCCTGCTAAGCGAATAGGGGGTTAAAGCTCCCTCGAGGGTTCAAATCCCTCCCTCTCCGCCGTATCGAAGGGCCCGAATCGGGCCCTTCGGCGCGTCTGGCGTATCTGGTGGCGGTATACCGCCACCAGATACGCCAGACCGCAAGGAGGCTCTAAGAGATCGGACCTTGTGGTGTGACCTGGTGTGCTGCCCGTGCCTGGGCTTGTGCCTGTTCGGCCTGTTTCTTCTGTTCACGTGAGACAAGACCCATGCCGACCAGGATGAATGCTCCCCGGATCAGCCAGGCGATGCCTTCTCCCCAGGTGCCGATCCAGCCGAGCAGGGTGAACTCGTAGTCGAACAACGACATGAGGCCGGAGCCAGCTCCGAAGATGATGAAATACCAACCAATTGATGCCATGTGGAGGTATCGACGATTGTCCCGACGACCTTGAGATTGGACCTCATAGAATCAGCGCATGCAAGCAAGCCTGCTCATCATCGGAATTCTGGTTGCAGGATTCGTCTTCGGGAACCTGGCGCGGCTAATCGTTCCTGGCAGCCAACGACTGACGTGGTCTGAGACCACTCTCGTCGGTATCGCCGGTGCCGCCGTCGGTGGTGTCGGCGTGAATCTGGCTACACCGGGTAGCGGACCAACCGAGTTTCAATGGGGCACGATGCTCGGCGTCCTCGGGGGGTCGATTCTGGTGCTCGTTGTGGTGAACCTCGTGATGAACCGGCTCGGAATCCGCCACCCGCAAACGGATCGGCTGCCCGCAGGCCAACTCATCGTCGCCGGCGAGAGCCAATCGGTCGAGTTCAAGCGGACTGCTCGTTGGAACGTGCACACCGGGGGGAGAGATCCCAAGCTCGAGTTGGTGATCGCCAAGACCGTTGCCGGGTTCCTCAACGCTGATGGTGGCACGCTCCTCATCGGGGTGAACGACGATGGGGACACGGTCGGTCTCGATGACGATCTTCGGTTGATGAAGCAACCCGATCTCGACCGCTATGAGCTCTGGCTCGGCGATCACCTGGAGCGGTGTGTGGGCAAGCCGGCCCTGCGCTCCGTCGCGGTTTCGTTCGAAGCAGTCGGGAGGCAGGGACACCAGGTCTGTCGGATCGACGTAGAAGCATCGCCCGAGCCGGTATTCCTCGACGAACCGGGTGGCAACCGCGAAGCGGACATGTATGTCCGCATGGGTAACTCGACCCGGAAGCTCCTCACCGACGAAGCGTTCGACTACTCCCGGCAGCACTGGGGATAGGACCGTCCAAGAAAGATGTCGCGGATTCGGCACGCTCGATGCATCCTATGGGTATGACGGCGCTTTCGCGAGCCGAGGCTTATGAGAAGTACTCAGATGAACTTGTTCGTTTTGCGACCGGTCTTGTCGGACCGACCAACGGCCCCGATTTGGTGGCAACCGCCATGGTGAATGTGTTGGCGATGCAGCGCTGGGAGGAAGTAGAGAACCCGCGCGCCTACCTCTACCGAACGATACTCAACGAGGCGAAGCGCAATCATCGCAAGACCATGCGCCGCCGCGCGGGCGAGATCAGGGCTGCGGCACATCTGGGGGCGTCCAGCCTTCCGGATCTCCATCCTGAGGTTCTGGAAGCCGTGTCCACGCTGAGCTTCCGACAACGTGCGGTTGTCTTCCTCGCGTATTGGGAGGATCTGCGGCCGGCCGAGATCGCCCGGCGACTCGAAATCGGCGAAAGCACCGTGCACCGCCACCTAGCGCGGGCTGAAGTTTGCCTGAGGAGGATGTTGCATGCTTGATTCGCGCGATCCTCAGATCCAAGCACTGGTGGTCGAGTTGGCCATGTCTGCCGAGGATGCACCCACCTGGGAGGCGATCGAAGACAGAGCGTCCCCAACCGGTCCCGTCGCTCGACCGGCTCTCGAGCGGAGCGTGCCGGGATGGGCGGTGGCTGTCGTCGCCGCAGTGGTGGCGCTAGTCTCGATAGGTGGCACCGTGTTGCTCGTGGGACCTCGCAACGGCGTGGTCCAGCCTCCGTCGACGGTGGTCACCACAACCATGCCGCCGGTCACCACGACAGAGCCGGCGGTCGCGTCGACCGCGGCTGTGGAGGCTCTGGTATCGGAATATCACGCTGCTTACAACGCCGGTGATGTTGATCGGGCCATCGATCTGCTGTCGGAGACGATTCGCGAGGTATCACCCTCAGATCTGCGGTTTTGGGTCGAGGACCTGGGGGAGCGAGTCGACGCCTACTGCATTCCCTCTCCCGAGTATCCAGGCGGGATCGTGTGTGCAGAGTCGTATACGGATCCGCTCCATGGAGTAGCGGGCTTGTCGTTGAAAACTTCCTTCATCTACTTCGAGCGCGACGGAGAACTCCTCCAGACCCCGGATCCAGGCACCACGTACCCGTATCCAGGATGTCTCAGCAATCGGTGCCCGCAAGCGTATGACGCTTTCACCACCGATCTATACACCTGGCTGCAGGTAGCCCACCCCAACGTTGCCGAAGAGATTACCGCTGCCAATCGCCTCAAGTACTTCGCCGCGGATGCGGACGCGGTGGCCGTCGCGCTGCCGTTTGCCCTGGAGTTCGTGGTCCGGAGCCCCGATTGGGACCGATCGGGCTCGCCGGCGATCTCGGGCATGACGCCACTCGAAGCTGTTGAGGCGCACTACGCGGCGCTGAACAGCGGAGATCCCGACGCTTACGGTTCATTCTTTGGCGAACCGGCGGCCGACGGGCTTCTGTGGCTGTGGGAGATGGGGACCGAGTGGCACGCGCAATGTGCAGCTGTCTCCGGCGAGACCAACCTGGTGCGTTGCGAGGAAGAGATGGTCGACGACTTCTACACCAGGGCCGGCGCCGAGTTCCACTACGGGGCGCTGTGGAGTGTCTCCGACGGCCAGATGCTGCAGACCCGGGAGTGGGAGCAGACATCTGCCTACTGGGCGTACCAAGACCTCGAGATCGATTTTGGCAACTGGATGAGGCACGCCTACGCAGACGATCACCAGGTTGCCTTTGCCGGTGCCCGCCTCGCCCGGAACCCTGAGGCGGCGGCGATCGCCGTCACCCGACTAGACGAGTTTCTCAGCCAGTCGATCGAGTACCCGAGGAGCCCTGATCTGATCAACGAACTCGAAAACTAGGGCGGGGCGAAGCCCGACATGGCTTCACCCCGCATACATCGGTCCCGTATGAGGAGAGCACGATGCGTAGCACCAAGCCTACGACAATACGACGGTTGCGGTTGTGGCAAGTTTCTCTGGCCCTGTTCCTGCTGGCAGCGGCCTGCGGCGGCGACGAACCGCTCACGGAACCAACAGCAAGCCCGCAAGCCGCGGTAACAACGACAACCACAGCCGCACCTGCCGCAACAACCACCACCGAAGTGTCGACCGACGCAGTGGAGGCGCTGCTCGACGAGTACTACACCGCCTACAACAGTGGCGATGCAGCGGCGGCAATCGGCATGCTCTCTGAACTGATGAGGGAAACCCCGGCACCCAATCTCGAGTTCTGGATCGGAACATTGCACGAGCAGGTGTCGGCGGAGTGCGTCCCTGCCACGGCGAATCCGGGGGGAGTCCGCTGTGTCGAGACGTATACCGACGCGCTCCACGGGCCGGCGGGGGCCTCCGGAAGGGCCATCTACGTGTACTTCGAGCGGGACGGGAAACTGCTGCAAATCGACGATGACTCGTTCTGGCCGCTCCCCGGCTGTCTCGCCGGCCGTTGCCCGGGCGAGATTCTCGAGGTTTCGGGAAGTGCCCCCACCTGGAGCTACGAACAGATCGAAGCCGACCTGCTCGGCTGGGTGCAGCGAAGCTACCCCGAGGTTGTCAGCACCATCCAGAATCCTCGTCGCCTGCATTACCTGGCAAGCAACTCCGATGATGTCGTCGCTGTTCTTCCTTACGTGGAGGAGTTTGTTGCTCAAAGCGCGGACCCGGAGGAGGCAGTCGCTTCTGGGGCCGACGTTGCCGGCATGTCAACACTTGCTGCCGTTGAAGCCATGTATGCGGCAAGGAACAGTCACGACCCGGCCACTTATGAGGCGTTCTTCGGTGAACCGCCCGATGACGTCGCGGAGTGGTTCTGGGCGCAGGGTCGGTACCACGAAAGGGTGTGCGAAGAGACCGCCAATCCCAGCGAGGTGCGATGCGAAGGCCGAAACACAGACGAGTTCTACACGAAGGCCGGAGCGGTGTTTGAGATCCACGAGCTTTGGGTCAAGGTAGGGGATGACCTGCTCTGGTCGCTGGAATGGGCGAATTCATCCGGCTGGGCGTATCACGATTTTGAACAGGACTTGGGGATCTGGATGCGGGAAGCCTATCCGGAGGACGCGGCGATAGCGTTCCCGAC
>CAMYKI010000091.1 GCA_947258985.1 uncultured Acidimicrobiaceae bacterium | reverse complement strand
TCGAGATGAACGACGAGATGAGCGCCGCAACCGGCAGAGCGGTGAACGCCCCCATAGGACCGGCGATGGCGCCACCCGCAAGCGCGGCCCCGAAGGCCACCCCGCCGTTAAGCGTCATCGTGTCCGAGCTGATTTTGGGGCTGAGCCAGTAATTCTCGATCTGCTGATAGACGAGCACATAACCGAGCACAATCAAGCCCGCAGTAAGCCCCTGTAACGCCCATGAGATCAACACCGGGATGGCACCACCAATGTAGGTGCCGATAGCGGGGATGAAGACCGAAACAAAACCACCAAACAGAGCCAGGGAAACGGCGATGGCCGTCGGGACACCGACCGCAACCATCGTGAAGAAGAAGCCAAGGCCATTGATGATCATCAGGATCATCCGCGAGTAGAAGTAGCCGCCCGTTTGCTCAATCGCTTGATCCCATGTCCAACCTATCCGCTGCTGGGTTTCGGGGCTGAAGAGCCTCATGATCGCCGCCTGGACGCGCGGTGCGTCGGCGCTCAGGTAAAACGTGAACATGGCGATCGTCGCCAGGTTGAAGATCAGGCCGATGCCCGACGAGGCAATGCCCAGAACGGCGCCAAAGACATCATCTGCCCAATCGGCCACCACGACATCGGTTCGCTCCGCCAGATCGGAGGCGGTCTCCACGCCCACGAGATCGAGGTCGAAGGCGTCCTCCGCCCAACCGAGAGCACTATCAATCCACTGAGCGCCGTTGGCGCCAATAGTCCTCGCTAGCTCGGCAATCGTCGGAATCAGCACTGCGATCAGGAGGAATACAAAGACCGCTCCACCTACGTAAACGGCACCGACTGCGGCGCCACGGCGCCAACCGAAGCGTACCGTCAGCTTCCGGACGGCGGGTTCGAGCGCAAGGCTGAAGAAGAACGAGATTGCGACCATGGAGACGATGCCGCGAGCTTGATTGAAAGCCCACAAGAGAAACAGTGTCGTGAGCACCGCGCCGATCGCCTGCCAGATGATCCTGGCCTCGATTTCGATCTTGGTAACGGTCGTTTGCGACACCCCGGATTGTTCATCGTTTGACACAGCCTTCTCGGGACTCTGGGTTCCGTCGGGCGTGGTCACAACGCCTCCCTAACTGCGTTTCTGAGCCATCCGGGCGATGGCCAGCGGGATGGTAGCGTCACGCTGCAACGCAGACAGAGCATTCGGCAACCACGACGGGCGCTCGCTATGTTACGACCGATGACTCCGGGCACAGGTTTGCGCACACCAAACGGGCGGATGCGAGCATCCACCTGTTCGGTCGCACCGCGCCCCCAAGGAGTAGTCCTGTGACGGCCCCGCAACCCGAGCCAACATCGCGTCTGCGACGCCTTCTCGGTTCACCGCGAAACATCTCAATGGCAAGCTGGCTTGCAGTCGCCGTACTCGTCGTGACCATCACTTCCCTGGTCATCACGTCGATCCTCAGTCTCACTTACGGCGCGGATCTGGCCAGCAACCTGTATGAAGGGCAGTTGAGCGCACGAACATCGGTCAAAGCAGAGGAAGTGTCTCGCTACATCAGGGCAATGCGCAACCAAACCGCAGCCATTGCCGCCGGCGAAGGGACCATAGAGACGGTTTCCCTGTTCAGCACCGCGTACCAGGAGCTGGCAAGCACGACGGATTCGACAGCCGACGGATCTGAAGACGTGCTCGCCGATTTCTATCGAGACGAGTTTGCTCCCGCACTCGAGGAAGCTCTCGGAGTATCGGTTGGCTGGCGATCCCTGGTACCGACCACCGATGCGGGCGTGTACCTGCAGCGCCACTACGTAGCCGAAATCGATGAGGGCAACGAGGGATTGATTGACGATGCGGGAGACGGCAGCGCCTGGTCCGAGGTGCATCGCGAAGCGCATCTGGGCCTGTATGAGTTGGCTCTCCGCCTTGGGGCGGCCGACCTCTATCTGATCGAACCGGACAACGGAACCATCATCTATTCGGTATCCAAACGGCCCGATTTCGCAACGAGCCTCGACTTCGGACCACACAGCGGGACCACGCTCGCCACCGTCATGAGAACAGTCCGCGATTCGCCCGAGCGGGGCGTTGTGACGTTGATCGACATGGCTTCATACGCACCGGACGTCGGGGCTCCGATGATGTTCATGGCGACTCCGGTTTTCGACGGCGATCGGCTGTCCGGCATTCTCGTGGTGAAGCTCGCGAGCGACCCCATCGACGACATCATGACATCGGGGGGCAACTGGATCGACGAGGGATTCGGCGACACCGGCGAGGTATACCTCACGGACCATGACGGCCGGATGCGCTCCGTGGCTCGCCCCTTCGTTGAAAATCCCTCTGGCTTCCTTGCGGATCTCCAAGCCGCGGGCACGGCAACACAGACAGAACAAAGGGCTATCGAAGGCGTCGGGACGACCGCCATCTTCCTCAAAGCCTCCGATAGCCGCGAGTTGGTAGCGGCAGCCTCGTCCGACGACGCCACCGGGACAACGACCGACTACCTGTTGCGACCCGTGGTATCTGCCACGGAGCAAATCGATCTCGGCGATTTCTCTTGGTTTGCTGTTTCCCAAGTGGTTGAGGAAGAGGTAGGCGGCCCGATCGCCGACTTCCGCCAAGCGCTGCTGGTCGCCGTCGCCATCTTCGTCATAGGCATCACCTTCGGAACCGTATCGTGGGCTCGCTCCGTCTTCCGACCCGTCCGCGGGATCAGCGACCGACTGCGCCATGCCCAGAACGATGAACCGGTCCCCGAGCCGGAGGACATGGAGGGAGCCCCCGCCGACTTCACGAACCTGTCGGACAACATCGACGAAATGCTGACAGCATTGAGCGTGCGCCAGTCCGCCCTCGAGAGCGCCTCCCAGGAGCGCGTCGAGACCGTACGCAACCTGCTGCCGCCGGCCATCGCCGAACGTGTCGAGAGCGGTGACCGGGATGTCATTGACCGCATCCCGCAAGGCGGCATAGTCGTGCTCGTCACCGAGGGTCTTGGCGAGCTGGTCGGAGCCCAGCAGATCGGCCGGACCCAGGAAGTGCTCGAGACCTTGATCGCAGAGATCGATGGCGCCGCGGCTCACCATGGTCTGGAGCGAGTGAAGCTGGTCGGCGACGCATACTACGCCGGCTGCGGCCTCAGCCAACCGTATCTTGATCACGTCCCACGCTCGGTCAACTTTGCGCTAGACGTTCGAGACATCGTCGACGAACTCAATGCGCGCCACGGCACTCCATTGCGAGCCGGCATCGGCGTCCACACCGGACCCGTGACCGTCGGCCTCACCGGCAGTGTGAAGCTCGTTTACGACTTGTGGGGCGAAACCGTCAGGGTTGCCCACTTCCTGGCACGTCGCGCCCGGCCCGGCGAAATCCTCGTCACGGATGAAATTCGCCGATTGCTTCCAAGCGACATTGCGATATCTAGGCAATCCGACGACGAACTTGGCGGCCCCGTATTTCGGGTCCTCGGAATGCAGGTAGCGGAAACGGTGACCGATGAGTGACCTTCTCTCCGATCCAGCCGCCGTATGGGCCCTGATCCTGGTTGTGCTGCTCCCGGTAGCCATAATCGGGACAGCGGAGTTCGAGGAGCGCCTCCGTCAGCGCGACTCGATGCTGACGCCGATAGTTACGACACTCAGGTCTTGGACCATCCCGTTCTTCGCGGCATGGGCGCTCACCCGCGGTCTGTTTGGGCTAGATGGAGACAACCTTCTCGTCCAAATCCTCGGCACGGGTTTTCTCCTGTCGGCGGCAGCTGTCTCCCTAGCCCTCGTGCGAATCCTGGTGAATCGGCTCAAATCGTGGGGCAGCGACGACGACGAGCGCCGGGACATTCCCCAGCTGCTGCTGGCACTCCCGCGGGTAGGGGTCATCATCGCGACTGCCTGGTTCCTGATCGATGGGGTGTGGGGAGTAGATCTTTCGGCGGCGCTGACCGCGTTGGGCGTTACGTCGCTCGTCGTCTCATTTGCCCTTCAGGACACACTCAGTGGATTGGCCTCCGGAGCGCTGCTCTTGACCGACGCCCCGTTCAAACCCGGCGATTGGATTCAATTCGGCGATCTCCAAGGAACCGTCGTCGATATCAATTGGCGCAGTTCGCGCATCCAGGATCGGAACGGTGACCTCCATGTCGTTCCGAACGCCCAACTCGCAAACGGCGAGGTGATCAATTACGTCGAGCCGTCGCGACTCCACCGGGTAGTGGTTCCGATCCAAGTGGCCTACGTGAATCCGCCCACAT
Organism: uncultured Acidimicrobiaceae bacterium; assembly: GCA_947258985.1. GTDB lineage: Bacteria > Actinomycetota > Acidimicrobiia > Spongiisociales > UBA5794 > JAAETI01. Next base: position 3,072 of record CAMYKI010000091.1, on the reverse strand, counting down.
TGGCCAAGGAAATGCTGCTCGACGCCGCCCGCTCCACCCCCGGCGTCCTGGAAGACCCGCCCCCATCTGTACGCGTTGTACAGATCGACGATCCGCTAATGGGGTACGAAGTTGACATGTGGATCGAAGACTTCCGCAATGCACCGCGGGTTTCGAGCGCATTTGGCACGTTGGCCTGGTACGCCTCGCACCGTCACGATGTGCCGTTGCCGAGCCCGGCCCAAGATCTCTACCTGTATGACGGCGTTGAGGCCGGCGAATCTGGCAAGCCGGACGGTGCAGAGATCAGGAGACGGCTGCGATTCTCACCGTTGCTCGAACAGGTCGACGACGATGCTCTTGATCGTCTCGCGGCAGGAGCTCGCGCCGATCGCTTTGCGGTGGGCGAGGTGATTCTGGAGACGGGTCGGGAGACCGGCGGGTTGTACCTCCTGTGGGAGGGATCAGCCCGAATGTCGATCGAGGCCGGGGGAATGTCATTGGAAGTCGCCGAGCTAGCACTCGGAGATGTCTTCGGCCTGGTAGGTCGCTCCGATCAGTGGCCCAATCCACTGCGGACGATTGCCGTAAGCGACTGCGAAGTCGTGATCGTCGACAGTTCCGCGGCGCAAACCGTGACCAGTCACAACCCACCCCTGGCGACCGCACTCAACCAGGTTATGAGCGCCCGCCGTCGTCGCGTAGATCGAGTGATCGAAGGTGCCGCCCGCCGGGTCGCCCTCGAGGATTCGCGTGGTGAGACTGCCGAGCGTCCGGAGGGTGCCGGCTCATGAGCGCCGCCAAGCAACACGAAGCCAAGCCCAGAAGTCTGCGCCGCAACCTGGTCATCACATTCACCATCGTGTCGCTGATGTCCGTGCTTCTTCTCGGCGTACTCAACTATCTCCAGGCCCGCGAGATGCTCACGGAATCGGTCAGCGACCAACTCGTCAACCAGCAGACAGCGAAGGCACGCGCAATCCGAAACGGCATCGACCGGCTCGAGCAGACAGTCGTAGTCAGCGCACAGAGCCGCCGAGTGGTTGAAGGCGTGATCGAGTTTGCCGCGGCATACGACGCTCTCGATGGAACCGACGTTCTCGATCAGGCCCAGACCGAGTCGTTCGATGCCTTCTATTCAGTTGTCACGGCTGTGATCGGCGAGGCCGGTGTGGAGTCGATTGCGCCCGACGACCTTGACCCGGGTACGGACGCTGCTCGTTACTTGCAGTATCACTACATTGTCAGCAATCCACACGAGGAACGTAGCGACCTGGTCAGCGCCCCGGATGATGCGTCCGACTACGGGGCGATTCACGAGGCTCGTCACCCGGCCCTGGACCAGCTCCGCTCTCAGCTCGGCTTCGGAGATCTACTGCTCGTCGACACCGTTGGCAACATCGTCTATTCCACCGCCAAGCGTCTCGACTTTGCCACCAATGTCCAGACCGGCCCGTATCGCACCTCGAGCATGGCAGAGGCCGTCACCAGCCGCATTGCCGCAGCCCCCGTGGGGGACGCAGTATTTGTTGGGTTCGAGTTGTATCTGCCGGCACGCGCCAAGCCATCCATGTTCGTAGCGGCTGCGATCCGCGACGAGGCCCGCACCGTCGGAGCGCTGCTGGTAGAGATTCCGATCGAAGCCTTGAACGACCTGACCATCGGCGATGGGAATTGGCAGGAAAATGGTTTCGGCGACACGGCAGAGGTGTACGTCGTCGGTCGCGACAATCTCATGCGTACGGATTCACGGCTCTGGATCGAGGATCCCGCCGAGTACTTGCGGAAACTCGACGGCGAGGGGACCGACCCGCTCGTCGGCAACCTGATCGAGACCTTCGGCTCGACGGCCCTTCTCCAGCCTGTCGAAACGAAAGCGGTCGCGGAAGCCCTCGATGGCGAGCAGTTCCTGGGAGGTACGACCAACTACCTCGGGCAGAGCTCGTTGTCGGCCGCCGGGCCGGTTGGCGCCGACCAAGTGGATTGGGTTGTCGTCGCCGAAATCTCGAGAGCCGAGGCGAACGACCCGCTACTTTCATACGTCACGAGCATTCTGATTGCCGGCTTGTTGCTCATCCCGATCGTCATAGTGCTCGCCCTATTCTTTGCCGATCGGATGACCAAGCCGGTCCGCCCAGTCGTCGAGGCAGCAGCCGCCGTGGCTGGAGGTGACCTGACCACAACGCTTCCCGACCTGGGACGCAATGAGTTCGGCGACGTGGCTCGGCGTCTCAACCGGCTCACTGCGGCGTTGCGCGAAAAAGAAGACGCACTTGCCGCTGAGGAGCAAGAGATCAAGCGACTCCTCCTGTCGGTCTTGCCGACCCGCCTGGTAGCGGCGCTCCGTCAAGGCGACCGTAAGCTGCTGGACCTAGTCGATACCGCCACGGTGGTCGCCCTCGATGTGGACGGGATGGTAAACGGAGCGGAAATTGACGAGGAGTCAGGAGTCGAGCTCTCCACCGAACTTTCTCAGAACATCGAGTTGATCGCTGAGAGACTTGGAGTCGAGCGCGTGAGGTCGTCAACGGAACAGCACGTATTCGCGGCGGGCCTTGATACCCCCGAAACCGCAGCAAATGTTGCCGCCCGGTTCACCCTGGAAGCAGTCACGGCGATTGAGGACCTCGGGCAGAGCCAGGGCATCAATATCACCTACCGGGCCGGGATGAGTGCGGGCAATGTGATTGCCGGGCTTCTGTCCGCTGAGCAACTGACGTACGGTGTGTTCGGGGACCCACCACGGGCGGCGCTGGCATTGGCCGGAATTGCCGCACCCAACCAGATCCTGATCGACGCAGATACCGCCGGGGAACTGGACGAATCTTGGACGCTGGAACCCGCCACCGACCTCATCGACCTGCGGGGCGACAGCCTGGCGGCAATGGTGCTCACCGCCGGCAATGCCGACGGTGATGCGGAAACGGACGAGTCGGCACCGGCCTAGCTGACGGTCAAGCCGGCGGACCCCACCGTTCTTGCGTAAATGGTGCCGGGCGGTTTCAAGGGTTGGCCGCGACGAGTTGGTTTAGTCGTTCGGCTGGGTTTTCCCAGTCGAGTGTCATTCTTGGTCTGTTGTTGAGTGATCTTGCG
>CAMYKI010000090.1 GCA_947258985.1 uncultured Acidimicrobiaceae bacterium | reverse complement strand
CCGGTGACGCCCAGCACCATGGCGGTGATGGTTGTCCGCTTGCGGCCAATGATGTCGGCCATGCGCCCGCCGATGATCACGCCCGCCGTTCCCAGACCACTGAAGACCATGAGGAGGAAACGAGCCGGGGCGGTTTCCCACTGGAGATCATCTACGAGTCGCTCCATCACGAAGGCGGTGGCCGGAGACGAGTAGGCGGCTATCAAGAAGACGATGGCCGCCAGCGGCCAGAAGTGGCGACCGAGTCCGGCCTTGAGCGCGGTGCGGAACGAGACCCTGTTCTCGTACTGAACGTAGGCCCGGCTCTCCGTCAAGAACCGGGCGAGCAACGGCAGCACCAATAGGCCGACGCCCGTGAACGCAAAGAGTGCCTTGTAGGAAGTCTCCGAGTTTTCCGCAATAGGGAGTAATGCCAATCCGATGCCGGACCCGGCAGCACCTGCCAGTGCATATATCCCGATGCCGAGAGCCCGAACTCGGGGAGACAACTCTTCGGCAAGTATCACGATGGCAAGACCGGCGACGGCGATGACGGCGATTCGGGCTCCGCTCTGGGCCATCGTGAAGGTCACCGGTTCCGGGGCGAATGCAGTGGCCAGGTTTGCGAGCGGCATGAGGCTGAACGCTATGAGGAAAGGGAGCCGGCGGCCGTGGCGGTCGGCGTAGACCATGAACAGAAGGCCAACCAGGGACAACAGCCTGGTGGCAGCAAACACCCAGTTCATGCCGCCCTCGCTGAGCCCAAGGGCCGCCCGAGCGAACGGCAAGGTATGACTCAGCTGGCTACCTCCGTAGCCGGTCACCAATGCGACAAACACCATCAGGGTGAGGACCCGCCTGTCCCTGATCGTGAATTCTGCTACCGCAGCCACGGTTTGTTGTGTTCTCGACAATGTTGCATCAGCGGCCCGAGGTTAATCTGCTCATCCGGTCGAGGCGGCATATGGGTTTGGGGAACAAAACGTATCGGCGTCATGTTGACGCCGAGGGACCGAACGAGTTGGAGGTGAAATGGCTGATACGACGCTGATCGCTGCCGTATTTGCGGGTGCCGCCTCCTTTCTGTCACCGTGCGTTCTACCTCTGCTTCCCGGATACCTCAGCCTGATGTCGGGTTACTCGACGCGGGAAATCGCAGAAGGCAACGTGTCGATGTGGAAGATCGCCAGGGCAACCTTGTTCTTTGTACTCGGATTCACCCTTGTATTTGTCGTCCTCTTCGGGGGAGCGGCGTCCTCGCTCGGCAAGCTGCTCCAGGGTGAGGCCTTTACGACCATTGCCGGCTGGGTGATCATCGCCATGGGGTTGTTCATCGCAGTCACCGCAGTGTGGACTCCCGACTTCCTGTTGCCGGTGATGAAGGATCGGCGCAAGGACATCAGACCGAGCCGCTTCGGAGTCTTCGCCCCGCCGGTGATGGGGATGGCTTTCGCCTTCGGATGGACTCCGTGTATCGGTCCCTTCCTCACCGCGGCGATCGCTCTCGGATCCGATGCCGAGACCATGGGCCGCGGCATGGTTGTTCTCGGCTTCTACTCGCTCGGTCTGGGAATTCCATTCCTGGTGTCCGCATTGATCCTCGCCAAGGCCTATTCGGTATTCAACGGGGTCAAACGATTCCTCACTCCGATCAGCATCGTTTCCGGACTGCTGCTTGCCGGGTTCGGGTTCCTCATGGTCACCGGGCAGATCACCGACCTCAACCGCTGGTTCTCTGAGATCCTGGTGAAGTTGGGGCTCGAGGGTCTGGCTGAGGTGTAAGCGCCGGGTCCGGCGGGTCTAACCTCTCGTCATGCAACCCGACCTTTCGCGCGACCGCTTCCTCGAACTCTCCAAGTCCTATGCGGTCGTGCCGCTATCTATCGAGGTCCTCGCCGACAGGGAGACCGCCGTATCGGTTTTCGAGAAGCTCATCGGACGGGAGGCCGGCTTCCTCCTCGAATCGGTGGAGGGTGGCGAAAGGTGGGCCCGGTGGTCGTTCGTCGGTGGCGATCCGGTGTTCACCCTGACTGCCCGGGACGGGGTTTCCGCCGCGCCCGGCCGAGATCTGCCATTGCCGCCAGGAGATCCGCTCAGTGTCTTAGAGAGTGTCATTGGGGATCTGACCGTTCCCTCAGAAGCCGAACTTGGATACGGAGAGGACCACCCGCCGCTTCACTCGGGTGCCGTCGGCTACCTGGCGTATGACAGCGTTCGGCACGTTGAGCGACTGCCGAATCGCCCGCCGGACGATCGAGACCTCCCCGAGATGGTGTGGCAATTCTTCGGATTTCTTGCAGCCGTGGACCGGTTTCGCGAGACCGTCCACCTGATCAGAAACATCTTCGTCGGCGACGACCCCGGCAGGGCATATGACATGGCCGTCGCTGAACTTGCGGCGGCGGCCGACCGTCTCGCCGCCCCTATCGAATACACGCCGAGATCACGGCCTGCATTCGATGGCCGTCCTCCGGCCACAGCGAATATGACCCAGGAACAATTCGAATCGGCCGTAGTGACCGCCAAGGAATACATCAAGAGCGGGGACGCATTTCAGATAGTCCCGTCGATTCGTCTCGAGGTCGAACTGGATAATGATCCTTTCCTGGTCTATCGCTCGCTGCGGTTGGTCAACCCATCGCCGTTCATGTTCTTTGTCCGTCACGATGACGTTGCCGTTGTGGGATCGTCGCCGGAGTTGATGGTCAGGGCGCGACGGGGTGCCGTCACCAGCAGACCGATTGCCGGGACTCGGCCCCGGGGCCGTACCGTGGCCGAGGATCAGGACCTCGAGAAGGAATTGCTCGCAGACCCGAAGGAACGTGCCGAACACGTCATGCTCATCGACCTGGCACGCAACGACCTGGGGCGGGTGTGCGAGTTCGGTTCGGTCCATGTCGACGACCTCATGGTCATCGAGCGGTATTCACATGTAATGCATATCGTCTCGGGGGTCTCCGGCACCCTCCGGCCGGAAGTGGGCCCCGTCGACGTGTTGCGCGCCACCTTCCCTCACGGGACGGTTTCGGGGGCACCCAAAGTGAGGGCGATGGAGATCATCGACGAGCTGGAACCTACGGCTCGCGGCCCCTATGCAGGCGCGGTCGGCTATATCGACTTCTCGGGGAATCTCGACACGGCCATCGCTCTGCGGACCATGGTGGCTGCGGGCGGCAAGGCCTGGGTACAGGCCGGCGCCGGTGTCGTCGCCGACAGCGATCCGACGGCCGAGTATCAGGAATGCATCAACAAGGCGGCGGCAGTCCTGGCCGCGGTCGAGGCCGCCGGGGATGTCTGATCACCCCCAACTCCCTGCGGCCGCCACCGTCATTGCGGATCGCACATCGTTGATCTGGGTGACCGGCCCCGACGCGGTTCCCTTCCTCGACGGGCTGTTGAGTCAGAACGTAGCGTCGATCGCCGTCGGTGAGGGTGCTCGTTCTCTCTTGCTTGCCCCCAATGGCAAGTTGAGGGCAATCTTGCGAGTGCTGCGCGTCGACAGCGGAATCGGGCTCCTCTGCGACACGGCCGTCGTAGAAACCGTTGTTGGCGATCTGAGCCGCTTCAAGATCCGCGTGGATGTCGAGATCGGCGCAACTGCCGAGAGAGTGTGGGAGGTGTGGGGACCAGCGGCAGCCGCTGCGGTTGGCTACGACGGTGCCGGGGTGAAGATCCGCGGGGATGGCATCGTCGCGGCGTACCCGCTGCAACGTTCGGATCTGCCGCGATTCGTGGCTAGCGGCGCCAAGCCGCAAACGGCGGAGACCGACGCGGAAGCGATCGAGTCGATTCGGATAGAACTCGGCGAGCCGGTCGCCGGTGTCGACCTCGATGACAAAGTCATTCCGCAAGAAGTCGTCGACGTGTCGACGGCGGTCGACTTCGACAAGGGCTGCTACCTGGGTCAAGAGCTGGTGGCGCGCATCGATTCACGAGGGCATGTCAACCGGCGGCTTGCCGGCTTCACCTTTCCCGGGAGCATTCGGCCCGAGACCGGAAGCGACGTCGTGGTCGGGGAACGCGTCGTCGGGCGACTGACATCGGTCGGCCGGTCCGCTGAGCACGGTGAGGGTATCGCTCTCGGGATGTTGCGCACCGACGTTGACGACGGATCTGAAATCGTCGCCGACGGCGTGCCCGGCATCGTCCGGGCCCTGCCGCAGCGGCGATGATTCTTCGGCTGCTCTAGGACTTCTCTTACATTCCTCAAACATTCGCCGCCGACTCTGGTGTCCCGGAGGTGAATCTGTGACTTCGAATGGCACGGTTCTGCTCATCGAGGACCAAGACGAGATTGCGGATCTTCTGCGCTTGTACTTTGAGCGCGAAGGTTTCCGGCTGGTTCATGCAACCACGGGGGAGCGAGGGCTGGCGCGGCTGGAACAGGGTGATGTCAGGGCGGCATTGCTCGACATTGGTCTTCCCGGCATCGACGGGGTCGAGGTATGTCGCCGCATCAGGGATACCTCGGACATGCCGGTCATCATGCTCACTGCTCGTGATTCGGAAGTCGACAAGATCGTCGGGCTCGAGATCGGTGCCGACGACTATGTCACCAAACCATTCTCGCCTCGGGAACTGGTCGCCAGGGTCAAGGCGGTCTTGCGAAGGAGCGAGGAGCGACCGGTCGCACCTCAAACCCTGGAAGTGGCCGGGTTCCTGGTCGACAGCGGACGCCGGCAGGTAACGACGCCCGGCGGAGAGATCATTCGACCCACGGCTCGCGAATTCGATCTGCTCTGGTACCTGGGCACACACCGCGGGCTGGCGTTGTCCCGGGGACAGATTCTCGAGGCCGTGTGGGGATATGACTACTTCGGGGAAACCCGGACGGTCGACGTCCATGTGAGACAACTGCGGCGCAAGCTGATGGACCTGCCCATCGAGACCGTTTGGGGAGTCGGATACCGGATCGAGGGCTGAATCATGCGTCGCAAGATCTTGTGGGCGGCCCTGGCGGTGGCGGCGGTGACGCTGCTTGCCGGGGTCTTAGCAGGGGCCGCTATCCAACAGGAGCTGGTGCGACGAAGCGAAGCCGAGCTCCTGCGCCAGGCCGATGCCACGGCTGCGTTGGTGCAGCGATCGATCCGGGACGCGCTGCCAACGGCGGAAAGGACCGACGCGACACCGATTGGTCGGACGCTCGAGATAGCCAGGAGTGTCGGCGGCCATGACTACGTCGAAGCGCGCGTCGTCGACGTTCCTCTGGGTCGCCCGAACCTTCCCGCCATACCGACGACGCCACTCCTGGACAGCCTGGGAGAGGACCCCGAACTCAACACCGTGACCGAGACGGAGGTCGGAGGAGAACCCGTTCTCGCTTACGTCCGTGCGGTCCCCGTATCCGCAAGATCAGGGGCAACGGTGCTGATAGCCATCGGAAGGACCGAACCGCTATTGGCAACGAACATTCTGACGAGGCCGCTTCTGATATCGCTGGGTATCGGCGGAATCCTTGCCGTGGCTCTTGCCAACTGGGTGGCCGGGCAGGTGTCGCGACGATTGCAGCGCCTCGAAACCGCAGCGGGAGCAATTGCCGGTGGAGACTTCAGCGTGCGGGCCCCCGACGATGGAGATGACGATGTCGCTCGCCTCGGCAGGGCCTTCAACGAGATGGCCGCGGAACTCGACGAAGGACGAGAGAGGGAGCGGGATTTTCTCATGAGCGTCGGCCACGATCTGCGCACGCCCCTAACGACGCTGCAGGGCTATGCAGAAGCCATCGACAGCGGTGCCGTCGAAAGAGAGGATCTCGAGAGGGTGGGCGACGTTCTGCTTCGGCAAACCGATCGGCTGGGAAGGTTGATCGAGGACCTAATGATGCTCGCCCGCCTCGAAGCGCGTCAGTTCACCCTGCGCCCGGAGGCTGTGGATCTGACGGCCCATGTCGGCGGGTTGATCGAGGCGCAGCGGCTGCGTGCCGAGACCATGAATGTTGGTCTCGCCGCCAATCTCGACCCCGTTGGCTCCGTCGATGTCGATCCAGACCGGGTCGGACAGATCCTGGGCAACCTGATCGACAACGCCCTGCGCTACACCCCGGAGTCGGGAACGGTCACAGTGAGTCTCGACAACGACAACGAGTGGGTGGTTCTCCGGGTAGCCGACACAGGAATCGGCATCGACCATGTTGATCTGCCTCACGTGTTTGATCGCCTCTATGTGGCGCAGCGCTATGAGCCCGTGCGCCCCGAAGGAAGTGGCCTTGGGCTATCGATTGTGAAGGAACTGGTCTCGAGCCTTGGGGGTCACATCGAAGTGACCAGCAATCGGGGCGTCGGGACGACGGTAATGATCCGGTTGCCCCGACGCCCGGATGGCCTGTTGGTGGACGGGCACCGAACTAAACCGAGGGCACGCTAGATTCTCGCCGATGCGCCTGATTTCCCTTCTTGTGTCGGTTCTCCTCGCCGCCGGGTGCGCCGGGACCGACGAGAACGTGTTCGGCAAGGACCTCTACGACAGGTCGTGTGCCGCCTGCCATGGAGTGGATGGGAGTGGAGAGATCGCAGGCGAGATCGACAAAGGGTCCAACACCGATCTGAACCTCAGCGACGACCAGATTGCCGGCGTGATCACCGTCGGCCCCGGGAATATGCCGGGATTCAGCCGCCTAACCCCCGCTCAGGTCGACAGCCTCGTTGTCTACGTGCGCTCATTGGCGGACTAGGTGACTGTTGAACAAATGCGGTGCAGGCTCGCCGGAACAACGAAGTGCCTGCTCCCGGAGTAGTCCTCGAGTCGAAACTCGCATTGTTCAGCGGGCTCCTAGGTGTGTTGTTCATGGAGACTGCTGCCTGCTTCCTCGACCGGGCGCCTTACTATGCGAGCTTCATGCTCACCCAAATCCTCAACTCGGTACGAGAACGGCTGCGCACCCAGGGAGTAGTCGAGAGCGGCGACCCCACGGTGGGTCGAAGCTTTGGCGCCGCCCTGGCCGCACCGGGGCTTCAGGTCATAGCCGAGATCAAACGACGGTCACCGTCCGCCGGTGACCTGGCACCCGATCTGGATCCCGTCGCCCAAGCGACATCGTATGAGAGGGGCGGTGCCGCCGCGATTTCGGTACTCACCGAACCCGAATACTTCGGTGGCTCGATCGGCGATCTACAGAGGGTCAAACAGTCGATAGGGCTGCCCGTGCTGCGCAAGGACTTCATCGTCGACATTCGCCAGGTCGAAGAATCGAAGACCATCGGCGCGGATGCGCTGCTGCTGATTGTGGCGGCTCTCGACCGCGGCGAACTCGACGAGCTTCTCGAAGAGTGTCGGCGCGTTGGCATTGAGGCGCTCGTAGAGGCCCATGATGAGGCGGAAGCGATCACAGCCGTGGAAGCGGGGGCCCGGATAGTCGGAATCAACAACCGCAATCTCAAGACATTCGCAACAGACCTGGCGGTCGCGGAGCGCATCTCGGGTCGGCTCCCGGCGGGGCGGGTTCGTGTTGCCGAGAGCGGCGTGTCTAGCCGGGGCGGGGCACAGCGGA
>CAMYKI010000089.1 GCA_947258985.1 uncultured Acidimicrobiaceae bacterium | reverse complement strand
CGGGTCACCAACCCGTTCGGACAAAACCGATCATTCAACGGCGGGTTGCAGCCTCGGGTCACCCCGGCGGTGCCCAGTCGGTCGATGTCGTCCTCGAACACCGAAGCGTTGTCGTCGACAAACAGGTCGGCGCCGGCTCCTGCGGTGTAGTGCAAGGCTCGCACTAAGAACGCCGCCATCTGCCCCCGGGTCACGAACTCATCGGGACAAAACAGCGTGTTGTCCGGCGGGTTGCAGCCTCGGGTAATCCCCTGCGATGCCAACCAGATGATGTCATCGAAGAAGGTGCTCGGCTCCGGCACGTCTTCGAACCACGGCAGGATTGTGACGACGACTTCGGCGCGCCCCGGCGCTAGTCGTGAATCCTGAATCTCGTACTCGAAGGAATCGACATGGGGAACGACAGCACCGCTGTGGGAGTACGCAATCGTCCCCTCAGGGTTGATCGTCACGCTGCCGTGCTCCGGCATCCGGACCACATCCACCAATGCGATCTCCTCACCATCAGGATCCGTGTCGTTGCTTAGGACCGGGATCTCCACCACGTGTCCTCTGTGAACCGCTGACTCGTCGGGCTCGGCGACTGGAGGCCGGTTCACCGCCTCCCAATCGACGCTTGCCTCATCCCCCGGGCGATTGGTCAGATACTCCGGCTCGGAACCATCCGGGTTCATCATCCACAGGTCCTCATCCCCGTCCCGATTGGATTGGAAGGCAATCTTCGTACCGTCCGGCGACCACGCCGGCCCGTAGTCCAGGCTGGTGGCCCGGTTGGTGAGATTGATGAGATCTGTCCCGTCGGCATTCATGACCCACACGTTCCATTGCCCACCGAAGTCCGATTCGAAGGCAATCCGCGCTCCGTCGGGAGACCAAGACGGCCCGGTATCGCTGCTCTCGGGCCGATCTGTCAGTTTGACCTGTCCCGAGCCGTCAGCATTCATGACCCAAAGATCGGTAGTCGAACCAACAGCATTAACAGCCCACGAATCGGTACCCGAACCGGGAGTGGAACGCCCGTAGACGATCGTCGAGCCGTCGGGCGACCACGATGCACCCAACTCCAGATCAGCGTCGTTGGTCAATCGCACAGGCGTGGACCCGTCGGGGAATACGGTCCATAGGTCGGTCTGGCCGCCGCGGTTTGATGCGATGAGGATCCTGGTGCCATCCGGCGACCAGTCCAACGGATGGTTGGTGGTGCCGCTCCCATTCGTGATGTTCTCCTTGTTCGAGCCATCGGGATCCATCACGTGCACATCAGTTCCGGCCTCGCCCGCCGGAGACCGCGCCCAGGCAATCCGTGTCCCGTCGGGGGACCAGCTCGGAGAGAAGTCGGCATCGCTGCTCGTGGTAACACGTTCGGCGGCATCGCCAGCGAAGTCGCGAACATAGATATCTCGGTTGAAATCCTGCGCCTCCGAAACAAACACGATCCGACCGATACCGCCCGGGACCGTCGCTGTTGCATCGCCGGGTACCACCGCCAGGATTGATGTCGTCAGCAACAGACCAAGAACCAAACGCAGCAGGGACGTCACCGTCCACCTCCTCAATCAGCTCATGTGATGTAGTCCACGGCTCGTCTGATGAATGCAGCCATCTGTGCCCGGGTCACGTTCTGAGTGGGACAGAACCGATCATTGGCCGGCGGATTGCACCCTCGAGAGACGCCCGTGGCACCCAGCTTGTCGATATCAGCCTCGAAGACCGAACCGTTGTCATCAACAAATAGATCCACCATCCCCAGGTCGGTCAGATTGAAAGCCCGCGCCAAAAACGCCGCCATCTGCCCCCGGGTCACCAACCCGTTCGGACAGAAACGGTCATTCAACGGCGGGTTGCAGCCTCGGGTCACCCCGGCGGTGCCGAGCCGGTCGATGTCGTCCTCGAACACCGAAGCGTTGTCGTCGACAAACAGGTCGGCGCCGGCTCCTGCGGTGTAGTGCAAGGCTCGCACCAGGAAAGCCGCCATCTGACCCCGGGTCACGAACTCATCGGGACAAAACAGCGTGTTGTCCGGCGGATTGCAGCCGCGGGTAATCCCCTGGTCGGCAAGCCAGGCGATGTCATCAAAGAACAGGTGCGACGCCGGCACGTCGGCAAAACCCGGGTAGATCGTGATGGTCGCCGTCGCCCAATCGGAGCCATGGCGAGGATCCTCCACCTGATAGGTGAACGAGTCCGTCCGAGTACCGGATGGTGGCGGCTGCAAACAACCATGGATGTATACGGTGTTGCCCGCCGCATCAGTTCCCACCGTGCCCGCCATCGGACCAACGACGTCAACCACCAGCAGCGGCTCCCCATCGGGGTCGTAGTCATTGCCCAAAAGATCGAGGATGACCATCCCACAGTTCATCACACTGACCTGATCATCCACCGCAACCGGCATTCGATTCACCGACTCCCAATCCATGTCCCACTCGCCGCCGGGAGCATTGGTGAGGTGGCCCACATCGGAACCGCGTGAGTTCATCATCCACAGATCCAGGTCGCCGTCACGGTTCGAGGTGAAGGCAATGAGATTGCCGTCTGGCGACCATCGAGGATCGGTATTGCGGAATGTGGGGGTGTTGGTCAGATTCGCTGCCGTTCCCGAACCGTCAGCGGCGATTACCCAGATGTCACGGTCGCCGACGAAGGATGACTCCCAAGCGATGCGAGTCCCGTCGGGGGACCAGGTTGGGGCGGCGTCATCCCGGGGCCGGGCAACCAACGCACGCTGGTCAGAGCCATCCGCATTCATCAGCCAGATGTCCGAGTTGTACTCGTACACAATCGAAGTCCCGTCCGGGGACCAGGATGCATGGGCCTCAGTGCCTGGAGTATTGGTCAGCTGAACTGGGTCGGAGCCGTCTGGCCGCACGATCCAGAGGTCCCACTGGCCGCCCCGATCCGACCTGATCAGGATTCGCAGCCCGTCGGGCGACCAGTCGAGCGGAATGCTCGTTGCCCCACCAGGTCCGTGGTTGCTGAGGTTCTTCTTGTTCGTTCCGTCGGGATCGATCACGAATAGGTCGCTACCACCGGGTCCCCCATAGGCTTGGGAGTAGGCAATCCGGGTCCCGTCCGGTGACCACCGCGGCGAGTACTCGGGTTCGGAGCTCGCGACCAGCGGTGTCGGGTTGCTCCCAGAGAAGTCGCGCACATAGATGTCGCCCTGCGAATCAACCGCATCCGAAACAAACACAATCCGGCCGATATCACCGGGAACCACAGCCGAGGCTTCGCCGGGAATCACCACCATGACCGCCGTCGCCAGCAACAGAACGAGAGCCAAACGCAGAGTGCGCGTCACTTCCCACCTCCCGGGTGTTACCAGGACACGCTACGAAATCAGACGACTGCCGAAAGTCCCTTTCTCTCCCGTTCTGGCGTTCCACAGCGGAACATATTCCGTTCTCGGACGCCAGAAGTGCTCTGCCTGCGGTTTCGCGAAGCAAGAGCGCCAAGCACTAGCCGGAGTTCGATTGCATCGAACTCCAAGCTGATTGCATCAGCCCTTGACAGCGCCCTGGGTGAGTCCGCTGACAATGCCCTTCTGCAGGAACAGGAACGTGATCACGATGGGCACCGCGCCGACCATGGCGCCTGCAGCCAACTGGCCCCAGTTGGAGGCAAAGTTGGATGTCGAGTACGTCTGCAGACCGACGATATAGGTCTGTTGCTCAACCGACGTCAGCAGCGTCCGCGAGAGGATGAACTCGTTGAATACGAACACGAACGTGATGATGAAGATCACCACCAGTGCCGGCCGGGTGAGCGGCAGAATGATCCGCCAGAAGATGGTGGCGTCTGTTGCGCCATCGACGACGGCCGATTCGTCCAGCGATGTCGGCACGGAATCCATGAAGCCCTTGATCAAGAACGTATTGAACCCGATCGACCCACCCAGGTAGACGAGGATCAGCCCGGGATGGGTATCAAGCGCTACCGCCGGGAAGACCTCACCTATCTGATCGAGAAGCAAGAAGATGGCTACGAATGCCAAGAACTGCGGAAATATCTGCACCGCCAGCAGCGATAGCAAGCCTATCCGCCGTCCGCGGAACCGGAAACGGCTGAAGGCGAAAGCCGCCATTGCGGTGAGCCCGAGACCGATGGTGGCCACTATGAACGAGATGTAATACGAGTTCCACAGCCAGGTCATGAACGGCGATTCCGGCGGGTTGTCGAAGATCTTCCGGTAATTGTCGAAAGTTGCCCCGTCGGGAACGAGTTGACCGCCCGACAGAGTATCGGTGGGATTGATCGATGCCGAGATCATCCAAACCACCGGGAACAATGCAAATGCAACACCGACAAAGGCCACGAGATGACGCCAACCGACTTCCCGGATCCACCTGCCGGGTGGCAGCGGCGGCAGCTTGATCTTGGGTTCCCGTGGCGACATGCCAAGGCGCTTGCGAGTTCGATCGGTGATGCCCATCTTCTGATCAGAGGCTGCCATAGATCTCCTCGAGTCGCCTAGTGAAGCGGAAACTAATGCTGGCGATGACCAGCACAATCAGGAATATGAAGATGCTGAAGGACGCTGCAAGCGCAAACCGGTTGCCCACTCCACCGGCAAGCGCAATGTCATAGGTAAATGTGATCAGTATGTCGGTCGAGCCAACGGGCACCGCCGCATCGAGGATCGGCGGGCCTCCATTGGTAAGCACGAACACCAGAACGAAGTTGTTGAACGCAAAGGCGAAGGAGCCGATCAGCAATGGCGCTAACGACACCATCAGCAGTGGGAAGGTGATCTTCCAGAACACCTGCCACCCGTTAGCGCCGTCGACACGAGCGGCTTCCTGTAGCTCCGCCGGAATCGACTGCAGTGCACCCGTAGCTATCAGGAACATGTACGGGAAGGTCAGCCAAGTATTTACGATCAGCAACGCCACCTTGGCCCAGTTGCCGTTTGTCAGCCAGGGAACCCGCTCAATACCGAAAACAGCAAGCATGTCATTGACGGCACCGAACTGCTCGTTCAGGAGACCCTGCCAGATCAGCATCGAGAGCAACCCGGGGATGGCGTAGGGAAGGATGTAGAGCGAGCGGTAGAAGATCCGCCCGCGAACTCGCTCGTGTTGGAGTACCAGAGCAAGAATCAGCCCGAAGCCAAAGGCAAACACCACGGTCCCGAGCGCAAAGACCATGTTCCACACAAAGACGCCAACGAAGGGATCACGTATCGTCTCGTTGGTTAGGACGTCGGAATAGTGATTGAACCCGGTAACGGTCACCCAGCCCGGATCGAGGACGGAGCCGTCATCACAGACGAAGTTGCCGGTGGTCTGCAGATCGGTGCCCGGCCGGCACTCCTGGCCTGCCACTGTATCGGTAAGCACCCCGGTCTCGTCGTCGAACACGTAGCGTTGTGCGGCAAGCACAACTCTGCCTTGCGATAGACCGGTGATCTCGACCTGCCCCGCTTCAACATCGAGAACCTGATCCCCGAAGTCGAGCGTCGAGGCCAAGGCGAAGACATCGCGTCGTTCCATCCTCGTGAACGTACCGACCATCTCGGGGACGCCGTCGCCGTCGTTGTCCACTACTCCCAACTCTTCGGGATCAACCGCAAACTCCGAGAGCGCCTCAGCGGAACGGGACCGTGGCTCGCCATACAGCTGCTGGCCTTCCGAGCCGATCAGCAGGAACCGTATCTCCTCTCCATCCCGGAAGACTTCGAGGTCGTACAACTCCCCAGGGTCGTTGGGGTCCACGTAGGAACGCGACTCCAGGTTCTCGATGACCTGGTCCTTTTGAAGCACATTCCCGGTTTCCCAATTGGTCAACGAGATGTAGACGGTGTACACGATCGGGACGACCATGAACGCAAACATGAAGATCAGCCCGGGCATGATCCACTTCAGCGCCCGGGTCCGCGGCGACAGGTAGACCCAATTGACGGCTATGGCTCCGATCAGGAGCGAGGCGCCGCTTCAGAGCTTCTTCAGCCCTTCAGAACGCGAACGCTCTCTGCGGCGGCGGCCGTGCGGCGGCGATGGGCGGCGGCTCGCTGGGGAGCTCCAGGTGGCGCAGGATGCGGCGCACCACGAGAGGATCGCTGATCAGGGGTGTTACCCGAACTGTTACCCGCATATACGGACTTACAGGGACTTAGACGGACTCACACGGACCACTTGGTTGCGGCAGATCCGACTCACACGGACACTTACGGACTCACGGGGACCTACAGGGACAACCACGAATCCGTCTTGAAAACCGGCGTCCGCAAGGACTTCAGGGTTCGAATCCCTGCCCCTCCGTTACACCCCGCACCGCAGGGATTTCTCACCCTGCGGGTAGTTCGCTCATTTCACTCGCTCAATGTCTCGTCACTACGTGACTCGACAGCGAATCCCTGCCCCTCCGTTACACCCCGCACCGCAGGGATTTCTCACCCTGCGGGTAGTCCTCGCTTCGCTCGGAAGGTCTCGCTGCTGCGCACGGTTCTGGGGAATGAGGCGTGGGTTGGCGGCTTCTACGTAAAGGACAACGGCCAGGGGCGAAACGCGGATCCGGACCTGGTGCGTCGTCACGTTCGGGGCCAGGAAGACCCGGAGGACTGGTTCGGTGGACTCGCCGCTTCCGGCCGCGGTGCGCCGGGCGGCATGGGGGCGCCGGCCCTTCGTCGAGAGCGTGGATGCGTAATAAATTCAACCGCCCTGACGGTTAACTCGCAAATAGCTCAGGGCGGTGCCGGGCGATCCACTCGTGCAGGCGGTCGAGGTCTTCCAGCGACAGCGACTTCGGGTCCGTCTCCCGAAACTCGGGAATCAGGCAGGCGGCGGCCCGCCACAGGAGGTACTTACGGGTATCGATCCGTTGCTCGGCGGTCAGCGGCTTCAGGCTGGGACTCGCCTGTAGCGGCTCTGTGAGCAGACGGTAGCTTAGCACGGGCCGCCGGGAGAACGTCCACGGAATCCTATACGCACGATCATCTAGCTTGAAGACGCCGTCGCGGTTGATGGCGATTCGCTGACCCACGCTTCTCCTCTCTTCCCCCTCCAAGGAATCTACTGTATTTGCTCCGCTATTGCCGCGAGTCGCGAGATGTCTCCATTGGGGGGGCATCTTCGCCGTTCCCGGCACCACGGTCGGGCGCATGTGCTTTGACGCTCACTTGACCGCAAACGGGAACAATACAGACAGCCAACACTGCCATTCCCTCGGGAGGCTGTCATGCTCTACGTCAGAGGATCTTGGTTGCTTCGCCGCTTCGTTCTTCCGCTCACGCTCGTTGCTTTCCTGTCCGCCTGCACCAAGTGGAAAACACTCGAACTACCGTACGCACCATCGCAGGGCGAATACGAGAAGCTCCGGATCACAGGTAACGACGGTACGAGGGTAGTGATCCACGATCCTCAGATCGAAGCCGACAGCCTGCGGGGAACCATCTCAGACAGCGACCAAGTAGCGGCGATCCCAATTGACTCGGTTCAGAAGATCGAGAAACGGGGAGCGAATTGGCTGGGCAACATTGGATTGGCCTACCTAGCTTTCAATGTGGTGCTTGGAATAGGGCTTCTCATTGAATGCTCTAGCAACCCAGAAGGTATGTTC
>CAMYKI010000088.1 GCA_947258985.1 uncultured Acidimicrobiaceae bacterium | reverse complement strand
TCCGTTGCGGACAACCACCGCCACCGCCGCCAACAGGCTCGTCGCCGGCAGAACCCAAAGGCTCCACACGGGACTGGTCTCGGGAGGTACCGAAAGGTACGCGATCGACCCCATCACAGTCGCCGCCGCAGCCAGCAGCACCACCACCGTCGCCGCATGACGCTGCCACCTGGTCAAGACGATGGCGGCCAGGGCAAGGCCTGCAATCAATCCCACCACCACCGGGAAAGGCGAAGGTGGCTGTTGCCAAACCGACTTGACCGTCACATCCACCTCGACGCCATCGACAAGCAGGGGAACCACACCTTCCGCCACCTGATCTCCCGGCCCAAGGCCCGGCGGCGGCTGCGGATTCATCCAGTGCGTGCGATGGTCGTGCCAGGCGTATGAACCACTCTCCCCCACGGTTCGCCAATCGGGCGGGGCAGCTGCATTCGCGGCTGCGGGAAGATCACCGCCGTACCGCTCTTCATTGAGATATTTCGACGGAGAGGCGGCGTTCTCTTCCACCCTCCCATCCGGGAGGAACCGGAGATAGGGCTCGCCGTGATAGCCGATGACCTCAACGGTCGCCCCCGGAGCCGCCTGGAGCAGCACGAACGAGTCGCCCCCGATGACCTCGATCTCGAAACCGCCCGTTGCCGGATCGACGTCAGTCACCTCGCTGAGGTAGTCGGTCGGACCGGGCGGATCCGCAAGGGCGGCGGCCGGGCTGCCCAGAACCAATCCAGCGATACCAGCCAGAAGGGTGATCGCTCGCCGCACCCTCATTCGACGACGGTGAGCACGAACTCGCCAGACGGGTGCACCGTGCAGGCCCCAATGAAAGACCCGGGCGCGTTAAACCGCTGCCGCAGCGTCTCCCCCGCACCAACGAAGAACGGGCCGATGAGGTGGCCGCGATCATCCTGGTTTATCAGCTCGAGCAGCTCACCCACTTCAACCTCCAGAGCCTGCGGCAGAATGTCGAGGGGTTCTCCCGCATCGATGGCCTCCCCGGATCCGGCCGGGATCGTGAACGAATAGTCGGCGTTGCCGGTGGCACCGTCGTCGCTGAAAAGCGGCTCAGGCTCGTCGGAGCCACAAGCCCCGGCCAACAACGCCGGAACGACGACCAGGACGACAAGAAAACGCCTCACTTTGCGCTCAACAGGATTCCGAGATCACGGGCGATACTCTCCGGTTCGGTGCCAAATGCCCAGGTCACCTGCAGCAGCCCGGCATCGTCGATGGCGTAGAGGAGTGCGGTGTGGAACACCTCGTACTTGCCGTCTTCGGTAACGGTGACGTCGTAGTCGGCGCCGACCGCCTCGGCGGCCGCCCGAAGCTCATCGTCACCGTTGGCTCGCAATGCGTGGGCATCCGGTATGAACGACTGGACGTAGCCGGTGAGAACCTCATCGGTATCACGCTCCAGATCGACGGTCGCCATCGCAACCTGCACCCTGTCCGCAATGTCACCCGCCTCCCCCAGAGCCGACCGCAGGTCGGCGAGGGTGGTGGGACAGACGTCGGGACAGGAGGTGTAACCGAAGTAGAGGATCAGTATCTCCCCGGCCGCAGCCTGCATTGCGAAATCGGTGCCGCCGTTACTCACATCGGGCAGGGAAGCGGAAGCCACGTTTGGCGCAGGCGTGCGAACGAACCCGGACAGCTCCTCCGGCTCGGAGGAACACCCGGCCACCACGAGGGTCACCGCGATCATCAGAACAGAAACTCGCCTCAACGCAATTCCTCGATATACGCAATCAGGTTGTCCACCTGCGCTTCTGACAGTTCCGTGACCGGCATCTTCACTGTCATCCCCGCCACGATGTCAGCCTGAGGATCGACGATTGAACGGCGCAGATAGTCGGCATCAGCGACTACAGCGCCTCCGCCTTCGAGGTCCACGGTGCTGCCGGCCAGCCCGATCCAGGGAGGACCGATACTCCCCTCGCCGTTGTCCCCGTGACAAGCAGCGCAGCCTTTGTCCAGTGCAACTTCCCGGCCGGCGGCAGCCGCTGCGGACAGTTCTCTATCGGCTTCGGAAGAGCCGCAAGCCCCAAGCAGCATCACGAATCCCAGAAGGGTCGGCAAGGCCTTCGTCCAGTTCCTCATGACGGCCACAGAGTCGGAAACGGGCCGGTTTGAGTTCCCGCCCGTTGAGAACCCGCGGCTCCAAACACGCGCCCGGCGTCAGGCAAAGATCTCATCGACCCGGGCCTTGCGCTCTTCGGTCAGCTCCTCCATTACGGCAAGCGCCTTCAGATTCTCCTGAAGTTGATCAACCCGGCTGGCGCCCAGGATCACGCTACTGACGTTCGGATTCGATGCCGTCCACGCCACCGCCAGCTGCGCCGTCGAACACCCGATCTCGTCGGCGATCCCTTGCAGATCCTGCACTTTGGCGTTGGCGTCCTGATCCGTCAGCACCTCGCGAAGCCACTCGACGTTCTCGGCGCGGCTTCCTTCAGGAATCCCGTTCAGGTACTTGCCGGTGAGCAATCCTGAGGCCAATGGACTCCAGGTGGTGAGACCCAACCCGATGTCCTCGTAGAGACGGGAGAACTCCTCTTCCACCTTGGTGCGGTTGAACAGGTTGTATTCGGGCTGTTCAACGACCGGTTTGCGCAGGTGATGCCGCTCGGCAATTTCCCAGGCAGCCCGAATGTCGGCAGCGGACCATTCGGAGGTGCCCCAGTAGAGGGCGCGGCCCGAAGCGACGATGTCGGACATTGCCCATACCGTCTCCTCAATGGGAGTCTCCGGATCGGAACGGTGGCAGTAGACGAGATCGACATAGTCCATCTGAAGCCGCTCCAGCGATTTGTCGATCGCCTCCATCAAGTACTTGCGGTTGAGCGTGAAATAGGCGTTGGGGACATCGCGATGAATGCCCCAGAAATACTTGGTAGACACCAAGTAAGTGTGGCGAGGCCAGCCCAGCTCCTTGAGAGCATCCCCCATGACCGTCTCAGCCTGACCGCCGGCGTACACCTCGGCGTTGTCGAAGAAGTTGACCCCGGCGTCGTAGGCAGCGCCCATGCACTCGACACTCTGCTCAACCGCTTGCTGGCTACCAAACGTGAGCCAGGATCCGTAAGAAAGCACGCTTACTTTGATGCCGGCGTTTCCGAGCCGTCGATACTGCATCGTCACGATGAGACCTTTCTCGCGTTGTCCAGAACCATCTTTGCCGCTAGTCGGCGATTAGGGGAATCGCGCGGTCAACCGGAGCCCACTCCGAGCCGCTCGAGCAGATCCTCAACGACTTCCTCGGGTGTTCGTCCGTCGGTTTCGACTTGCTCGAACCGCGAGTAGCCGTCTTCTCGCTCGGCGAGCAATTCCTCGATCCGTTGCAGAGGATCCGACCCGGCCAGGAGGGGCCGATCGGTTCCATCACCATCGAGACGGCCGGCGATCTGCTCGGGTGATGCGGCCAGACAGAACACCCTTCCAGAACTGCCCAGGACGGCCGCATTGTTGAGGTCGAGCATCATCCGACCGCCGGTAGCAATCACAAACATCGCCGACGACGCCAACTCCCTGGCAACCACTTTTTCCAACTGGCGGAACTCCTGTTCGCCACCTCGTGCGAAGATGTCGGAGATCGGCCCAAAACGCGCTTCGATGACCTCGTCGGTATCGACGTAGGCAAAGCCCAGCTCGGTGGCGAGCAGGCGCCCGACCGTGGTCTTGCCCGTGCCCATGAAGCCCGTCAGCACAACGTTTCTTGGAATCATCGGTTCCTCTGGTGAATCGACGAGGGGGATGGTAATCCACCGACCCACGAGTGCCCTGCTCCTCCCGGGACAGACCCGGACGAATGACCCAATCACCGGCCCGTTGGACCCTATCGGGACGGGTGGCTAATCCCTACGGTTTACGTGGAAAACAAACATAAGTCGAAGGGAATCAATCATGGCCGACTCGGCCACTCGTTGGAAAGTAGTCGTCGGCGCTGTACTCATTCAGCTGTGTCTTGGCGCTATCTACGCCTGGTCAGTGTTCACCCCAGGCTTGAAGGACGCAGGCTGGTCGAACGCCAGGACCCAGGTCGTGTTCTCTGTCGGCCTCGCCATGTTCGCCATTGTGATGGTATTCGCCGGCCGCAAGCTAACCGACTGGGGGCCGCAGCGTCTTGCGTTTGCCGGTGGTCTCACGCTCGGCGTCGGCTACGTGATTGCCGGACTCGGTGGCGGAACGAACTTCTGGCTCGTTCTGCTCGGCGTCGGATTCATCGGCGGAGCCGGCATCGGGCTGGGGTATGTCGTACCGATTGCCGTCGGCATGCGCTGGTTCCCCGATCGCAAAGGCATGATCAGCGGCGTTGCTGTCGCCGGGTTCGGCTTCGGGGCGATGGGCTGGGTCAAGCTGGCCGGTTCCTGGGGCGGGTTGATCGACTCGATCGGTCTCGACGGGACCTTCATCGTGTACGGCATCGCGTTTGCGGTGCTGGTTGTGATCGGCTCAATGTGGATGAAGATGCCGCCGGAAGGATGGACCCCGGAGGGGTTCGTACCCCCGCAGGCCGCGGGCGCCGGAGGGGACGAGTTCACGCCGAAGGAGATGTTGCGGACTCCGCAGTTCCACCTCATCTCTCTGACGTTCCTGGTTAGCGCCGGCGCCGGTCTCATGGCTATCGGGCTCATGAAGCTCTACCCACCCGAAGCGCTGGAGGCCAACGGCTTTACCGTCGACAATGCCGACGCCATCGCCGGCACCGCCATGGCGGTCTTCTTCAGCCTTGCCAACGGCATCGGCCGGCTCTCCTGGGGAATCCTTGGGGACAAAATGGGTCGCAAACAAGCCGTGGTCACCATGGCCGCCACCCAGGGTCTGTTCCTCTTGCTGTTCACCTCGATGGCGGGCAACGAGTACACCCTGTACCTGTTTGCCACCCTCATCGGCTTCAACTTCGGCGGCAACTTCGCCCTCTTCCCCGCACTGACCGCAGACGAATTCGGCAATGCGTCGGTCGGGAAGAACTACCCGTGGGTGTTCCTCTCATACGGCGCCGGCGGGATCATCTTCCCGATCCTCGGCGGTTGGCTGGGCGACGTCGACAACTTCCCGCTTGCGTTCACCATCACCGGCGTGCTCTGTCTGCTCGGTGCTGTAGCGGCGTACATGGTGTTCCCGCCACATCACGACGAAGCGGAGAAGCCATTCAGCGTGCACGGCTTCCTCCACAACGCGCACTTCTTCGAAAAGGAGAAGACACCGGCTTAACGCTCACCACTGGACGACGGAAGGAGGAGCCGCCTTCGGGCGGCTCCTCTTTTCCATTTCGAACAACTTCTGCTTGTGATCCGGTCCGGCTTTGGAGATGATCAGAGGTGAGCACTCCGGGACTGAAGGGAGATGTCATGGAGAGCACGTACAAAGTCATCGAACTGGTGGGAACCAGTTCGGAGTCGTGGGAGCGGGCCGCCCAGGTGGCCCTTGCCGAAGCGCGGCGCTCGCTTCGCGACCTTCGCATCGCTGAGGTCGATGCGTTGGACATCAACATCGACGAGACGGGGCAAGTTGTCGCCTACCGAACCAAACTGAAGGTGTCGTTCAAGTACGCCGGCACCGACTGACGATCGTTGTGAGCGCACTCGGCGACCCCGGGTGCGCTCACACATCAGCGCTGCGAGGTTGTGTCCCGTGGAGGTTCCGGTCACTACGCTTGCCTAAAGCCACATCGCCGGGATACCGATGGATTCTGCACTGATCCATCGCGAAGGGACAGACAGTGAGAGGGATTGCAGCACAGCGCCGCGCCGCCCTGGTGCTCGGCATGCTGATAGTGGCGTCGGTCACAGCCGGCATCGGCTCGGCTAGTACTCCTGCAGAGGCCGCTGAGCTTCCGCCGGGTGGAGCATTCGTTGACGACAACGACAGCGCTCATGAAGGTGCCATCGAGGCGATCGCTGCTGCAGGCGTCACCTTCGGCTGCAACCCGCCAACCAACGACCGCTTCTGTCCCGAACAGGTTCTGACCCGGGGAGAGATGGCTGCCTTCCTGGCCCGGGCGCTCAATCTGACGGGAGCCAGCTTGCGTCCGTTCGTCGACACCGACGGTTCCGTGCATGACGAGGCAATCGGCCAGATCGCCTCTGTCGGTATCACCACCGGGTGCAACCCACCGAGCAACGACCGTTACTGCCCGGATCGATTCATCAGCCGCGCCGAGATGGCTTCGATGCTCGTCAGGGCGTTCGACTTCCCGACCGCACCGAACGGACCGTTCGTCGACACCGACGGTTCGGTTCACGCTGCCGATATCGACGCGATCGCCGCTGCCGGCATCACTCAGGGCTGCAACGAGTCCGGCAACATGTACTGCCCGCACTCCCACGTGACCAGGGAGCAGATGGCATCGTTCCTGGCTCGGGCACTCGGATTGGAGATCGTCGAGCCGCCGGATGCGCCCTTCCACATGATTTCGAGCTTCACCACCTACCACGCGTGTTGCCAGACACGCGTCGCCTATGTGCGCGAGGTTGCCGACAAGATCGACGGAATCGTGCTGCTCCCCGGCGATGAGTTCTCCATGCTGAAGGTTCTCGGCAATCAGGTCGACAGCGGGAATTGCCAGACCACCACGACGCTATTCAATGCGGTCTGGTACGGCGGACTCGATGAGATCGAGCACCGGCCGCACAGCGTCGACTTCGCCCGCTATCCGCAGGCGATAGAAGCAACGCTCATCCCCGGAGCCGTTGACATGCGGTTCTCCAACGACACCGCCCATCCGCTCGAGATTCGCTCGCACTACACGGGCACCTCTGTGACAGTTGAGCTGTGGGGTGACAACGACGGCCGCAGCGTTTCCGGTGACTACACCGCAACTCATGGGGCGGTCCTCGAACTTCTCGCCGAAGGTGGCGGCGATGCGCGTGTTGTGGCAACCGAGACAACATCTAGCGGCAGGAAATACACGGTCACCCGCACCATCACCGACGCCGACGGCTCAGAATCCGAAACCTGGAGCTGGACCTACCGCTACTAGGGCAGACCCCTATTCGCAGTCGAAACCGAGCCCCTGCTGTACCCCGTCGATAGGTGCCGTGGCGTCGACGACCAAGCCTGTGGCCTCGACAGTGAAGTGCCCGAGGTTGACAACGGTCCACGAGTAAGGAGTCGTCCTGATCGGGTTTCCGCTGACCGTGGCGGCGTCACCAATCGGGTCGAGAATCTCGAGACCATCCGGCATCCGGACGTGGCTGGGGAGCGGTCCCCCAGGGAGCGGATCGCCGGCGAGGTCGAGCTTGTAGCGCCATCCCATGAGACCGAGAGGACCGGCGCCGGTATCGATCACCCGGATCGCCGCGGTCAGTGACCCCCACTCGACATACCTGACATTTGGCGGATCGACGATGTATGGGCAACCGAGCCTGTAGTCGTCGGTCGGCGTCCCGAATAGGGCGGTCAAATCCGCCACCGCTTCCGCTTCTGCGGTCCCCATCGTCACCCCACCGAGGTTCTGCACCTCGGACACAACCAGCCGCGGCGAGGCATCGAGTTTGAGGGCTCTGGTGAGGAAGCTGGCCATCTGCTCCCTGGTCACCCCATCCTTCGGACAAAACAGGTCATTGGTAGGCGGATTACAACCCTTAGTA
>CAMYKI010000087.1 GCA_947258985.1 uncultured Acidimicrobiaceae bacterium | reverse complement strand
GGCGTTCGTGGTGGCGGTATACCGCCACCACGAACGCCAGACGCGTTATCTTCCCTCCCATGACCCAGGTCGTAGTCTGCGGGGCGGGAATCGCCGGTGTTTCGGCAGCGTTCCACCTGACCCGCGTCGGGATCAACGAAGTTGTCATCGTCGATCCGCTGCCCCCGCTCAGCCTGACCAGCGACAAGTCGACCGAGTGTTATCGCAACTGGTGGCCAAACGAACCGATGGTGCAGCTCATGAGCCGCTCCATCGAACGAATGGACGAGTATGCCCGGGAGTCGGACAACGTCTTCGGCTTGAACCGACGCGGCTATCTCTATCTCACATGCGACCAGAACCGTCTCGAGACGATGGGACGCCAGGCGGAGTTGGCATCGGCGGCCGGCGCAGGTCATCTCCGTATCCACAACGGGAGTTCATCGTCGTATAGCCCGATCGAGCTCGAAGGTTACGAATCCGCTCCTCCTGGTGCCGATCTGTTCCTTGAAGGGGATCTGCTTCGTCGGCATTTCCCCAGTGTCGCCGAACAAGTCGTCGGGGGCCTCCATGCCAGAACGGCTGGATGGATGTCGGCGCAACAACTCGGCATGTGGCTCATGGAGCGGGCCATCGCCGCCGGCGCAACCTTTCACCGCGCCGCGGTGTCTTCAGTCGATACGAGCGGCGGCCGTGTCTCCGCCGTGGGGCTCGATGACGGAACGGTGGTACAGACAAGGACGTTCGTCAATGCCGCCGGGCCTCACCTACGGACCGTCGGCAGACTGGTCGGGGTCGAGCTGCCGGTGACGTCGGAGGTCCACGCCAAGACCGCGTTCCGGGACCATCGGGGTCTTTTCCCCCGCGATCTCCCCATGGTCATCTGGAATGATCCTCAGCAGCTGGACTGGACCACCGACGAGGCTGCATATCTGCGAGCCGAAGGAAGATCAGAATTGCTCGACCCGCTCCCGGCGGGATGCCACGGGAGACCCGAGGGCGGCCCGGACTCTCCCTGGGGTCTGGGACTGTGGGAATACCACTCCCCCGTGATCGAGCCCCGCTGGCCGATCCCCACGGACCCGCTGTACCCGGAGGTGGTCCTCCGAGGTCTATCGACGATCCTCCCGGAGCTGGACCGCTACCGCGATCGACTACCGGAGACTGTGGTGGATGCGGGCTACTACACCAAGACCCCGGAGAACCGACCGCTCGCCGGCCCGGTAGGCCCCGATGGATCGTATGTGTGCGGGGCGCTATCAGGATTCGGAATCATGGCCGCTTGCGGCGTAGGGGAGCTGGTCGCGCACGCCGTCGGAGGCCTGACCCTCCCGGATTGGGCAGCTTCGTTCGATCTCAGGCGTTACGAGGACGCTGCCTACGTTCGCAGTGTGGGCGCAACGGAGGACTCCGGGCAGCTCTGAGCTAGATAACGCCCATGAAGTGGAGAGCTGCGATTGCTCCGCTGGCGACGGCGGTGAGAGCCCAGATAGCCGCGACCTTGCCGAATGCGCCGCGGTTGTCCCTAGCCGGCGGGAGGGCTTCGACCTCGGGCTCTTCGTCATCGATAGTCGCCTCAGGTTCCTCGGCAACCTCAGGAGGTTCGGGTTCTTCGTCCTCGGCCGGTTCCTCCCCTTTGGCGGCGGGATCCGAAGGTCCGTCGAGCGGGCCAAAACGGCTCGCTAGGTCAGGCCCCTTCTTGGCCTCCGCGGGCGGAATCGACTCATCCCTGGCAAGTTCGTGTTGGATGGCGCTGCCGAGATCGTCGAAGCTCGCGACTTGCGGTCGCTCCTCCTTCTCGTCTTCCTCGACGGAGATAACCGAACCCGGGGCGTGCTCAGATCTCGCAACCGGCTCATCATCGACCGGAGTCTCCGCCTCAGCTGCGGCACTCCCGTCCTTGCCCGGGAAAGGCACTACTTCCTTCGGCCCGGGATATGCCTCGATGACCTCGGTGTCGCCCGTATCAACTAGATCTCGCACGCGCGTGCGATCGGGCGCGGGAGGGGCCACCGGAGGTGGCGGCGGCGGAGTCGCCTCGGGTTTCTCAGTGAGCAGCGCCGAATTCGACGTTGACGAACCCCCACTCATCAGCCGGTCCATGCGAGCCTTGAGCTCGTCGATCTGGCTGACGAGCTCTTCTTCGTTCTTGCTGGCGGAGTCACCAGACATTGAGCACCTCTGCTGCGTACCTTCTCAAGGGGATTTTCGGCACGCGGTGATCTTTTCTTGAGTAGAGGAATTCGCATTCTCGAGATACTCGTAGTTCACCGAGGGCGTAACATGCTCTGATCCCGTCGATCCGGAGATTGAATGCGAATCGCTGCCACAACGCTGCTACTTGCCCTCGTCTTGGCCGCCTGCAATGGCGACGCCGACGAGACAACTACCACTGACCCGTCTCCACAGACGACGACCACAACACCAGGTTCTGAGGACACAACCAGTGAGGCGTCAGGAAGCGCGGCGGCGGCCCAGGATGGCGATTCGGTCACTGTTCACTACGTCGGCACCCTCGACGACGGATCACAGTTTGACTCATCCCGCGACCGGGACGAGCCGCTTGTGTTCCTGGTCGGCTCGGATCAGGTCATCGCCGGCTTCGACGAGGCGGTGCGAGGAATGGTCGTTGGAGATGTCGTCACGGTACGGATCTCTCCGGAAGATGCCTACGGAGAACGAGACGACGAACTCGTGTTCTCAGTCCCGATAGAAGAAGCCCCGGACGATGTTGCGGTCGCCGACCAGGTTCTGATCGGAGGAGTGACCACCGGCGTCGTGATCGAAGTGACCGAAACCGAGGTCACCATCGACACCAATCATCAATACGCCGGGCAGGCGCTGACGTTCGAGATCGAATTGATGTCGATCGAGTGACGATAAGGTAATCACCGATACCACTAACTACCTTTTTAGTTCCTAGATCGGCGGGTACAATCGAAGAAGACGTCACGGGAGCAGACATGCCGCAGACATCCGATTATCCGCCCGTTCTCGACACCGCAATGGTGGCTGAACTGTTGGGGATGAACGTTCAGGTAGTCCGCCGCATGGCACGAGAAGGCTCGATCCCGTGCTACCGGATACCGGGGGGGCGCCCCTTCCGCTTCTTCCGGGATGAGGTACTCGAGTGGCTCAAAGGATTCCCCGTTCACGAGGAAGAGGCAGCCCAAGAGTCTACAGAGGCTTGAGTCGTCCACCGGGGTGAGGTTGCCGCGATGAGTTCCTGGTGGTCTGATCATCCAGATCTGGAGACGGTGGCACGTCGCGGGCGGAAGGAACTCCAGCAAGAGACGCTATCCGCAGAACTAGATAACGAACTGCTCCGCAAACGCAGGCGCCAACTTGTCGACGTCTGCTACGAATGGATGAACCGCGGGGACTTGGTAACGGTATCGGCGGGCGGCCAGGAG
Organism: uncultured Acidimicrobiaceae bacterium; assembly: GCA_947258985.1. Classification (GTDB taxonomy): domain Bacteria; phylum Actinomycetota; class Acidimicrobiia; order Spongiisociales; family UBA5794; genus JAAETI01. The sequence continues at coordinate 8,754 of CAMYKI010000087.1, read as the reverse complement.
TTCGAAGGTCGATTGGTCGCGGTGGTCAACGATTTGCTGGTCGTAGCGACCAAGACATTCGAGGTAGTTTTCAATCTCACTACCGTCGATTTCGCTCGCAGCGATCGGCAGGCGGCCTTCTCCGGATCGAGCGGGGATCGGACGGTTGGCTCGTTCCGTGCGGCTCTGGGGCGGGCCGAAGTCGACCAGAACCCGATCCGGCTGGTCGGAACTGCCGGTGTTTTTGATGTCACCGGGGTGATAGATGCGTCCACAGAAGATCACGTACTGATCAGGGATGGGCAGGGCATCGAGTGGGCGCTACCTCGCAGCCGGATGGCGTTTGCCGTCGGAGACTTCCCTACACCCCGGTAACCGTGATCATGGCCTGGGCAGTGCCGCCTTTGCCATCGTCGATTGTGTAGCTGAACACAAATGCGGTCCCGTCCCAGCCGGACGGACCCCAGAACCAGCAACGCTTCGAGTCACACTCATAACCGTTCGCTTCCGAGGTCTGAGGAACAACCGATAGCGCGTCCCCGTCCGGGTCGTAGTCGTTGTCCAGTACCTGGATCATGATCGTTGATCCGATATTCCCCGACCTTGAGTCGTTCACGGCTATCGGGGCGGTATTTGGAGGCGCAGTCGTCGTGGTCGTGGTTGTCGTCGTTGGCGGAGGCGCCGTCGTCGTAGTCGTAGTAGTTGGCGGCGGAGCCGTGGTCGTTGTGGTGGTGGACGGCGGTGGGGACGTCGTCGTTGGCGGCGGCGCCGTCGTGGTCGTGGTTGTGCTCGTTGTCGTCGAAGTCGTAGTTGTGGACGTGGTAGTCGCCGGCGGTGCGAGGGTGGTAGTCGGTGGCGGAGCCGTGGTTGTGGTTGTCGGCGCAGCGATGACCGTCGGCGGCGGCGGCGGAACGTCGGCTGGAGTCTGACTCACCGAGATCGGGCCGACCAGCCCCGCTGCAACCGCGGTGGCAACCGCGATGCTCCCGCTGGCAACGGATCCCATCCACTCAGCCGCTCGCTGGAAACCCGCCACGAACGGGACCTGCGCCAGCACGGTCAACGGGCCCATAAGCCGTCGCAGCCTGCTGGCTGAGATGTTGAGGAACGCTCGAACGACAACCGGATCGAACTGGGAGCCGGCGTTGTCGCTCAGCTCCCGCAGGGCAAAACGGGGACTCATAGCCGCTTGATAGGAGCGCCGGGCGGTCATTGCGTCGAAGGCGTCGGCAACAGCAACAATGCGAGCACCGAAGGCAATCTCGCTCCCGGCGAGGCCTAGTGGGTATCCAGCACCGTCGTAACGTTCGTGGTGATGCAGGATGGTGTCCGCCCACTGCCCGAGGAAGGGCTTGATCGGCCGGATGAGCTCGTCGCCGAGCGTCGGATGCTCCCTGATCACTTCCCACTCGTCATCGTTGAGCTTGCCCTCCTTGTTGAGGACATCCTCGGAGATCTTCAGTTTGCCGACATCATGGAGCAGCGCCACCCACCGCAGCTTCTCCCGCTCCTCCTGGGGAACACCAAGCTCTTCGGCCAACACATCGACAAAGGCCCTGGTGCGTTCGGCGTGGCCCCGGGTGAGCCGATCGTGGGCGTTTAGGGCGGCGACCAGGACGAGCACCGTCTCCCCGGCGCGGGTGGGGTCGTCGTCGATGCCTTGCTCACGGGCTTCCTGGATCCGGGCCTTGAGCTGTGCGGTAGTCCAGGTGCGGAGGGCAACCTTGACCCGCGAAGGGGCGGCGCCGGGGAAGACCAGGGACATCGACAACAACGACGCCAACGGAAGGAATGTCCTGGTCACGCGGTCGGTGAGGTTGACCACCAGGAAAGACACGGCCAGAACGAGCGCCCACCAGGCAACCCCGCCGATGAGCGAGTCATACCTGGGGAGCAGCCGGGCCACGATGGTCGCTGCGGCAACCCCGAGGATGAGCGGGATGACGAAGACGAGGACGCGCAACAGCAGCGAAACCCATTTGCGGGGCTGCCACCTGACTTCCCTATTCATCAGTCCTCGAGCTGTCGATGCTCCGTCGCGGCCGCGGCTCGCAACGATTACCAGTTTCTATCGGACGATTTCCGGCGTCCCTGAGCAAAGACTGCTGTGGTTACACCCCACGATTGGTTACGCTGCATTCGGGTAGGTAGGCGGCACGAAGAAGAGGACAACCATGATTCGTCTGCGCGCTATTTCTGCTGTTCTTGCCGTTTTGGGGACACTCGTCGGCGCGGTGCCGGCGGCGGCCGCACCCGGGGACGCCATAGTCCCGGGCGATCTTCGCGTCGACGCCACCTTCGAGAATATCGGTGTCCGCTGGTCGGTCTCTGGGGACGCCAACCTCGACAGTACGATGACATTGGAGTTCAGAGAATCTGGCTCCGGCGAGTGGCTTCCTGCGGCAGTGGCAGTGCGCGCCTACCCCTCGATCATCGTCAACGGCGCGCCCTTGGGTCTCAACTACTGGGCCGCAAGCGCCATGTTCCTCAGCCAGGGTGTCACCTACGAACTCCGAGCCACCATCACCGACCCGGACGGTGGCGGCGAGACCCGAACCACCACCGCCGTTCTACCGCGCGGCCTGGTGCCAAGCCCCGTGCGAACAATCTACGTCGCGCCGGGCTCAGGAACCGGCAGCGGAACGATCGAAGACCCCATCCACGGTTTGCAGACCGCGGCCGACATGGCGCAACCCGGCGATACCTTCATCGTCACCGCCGGCACTTACGAGCCTTTCCAGATCATGACCTCAGGGAGCGAGAACTTCCCGATTGCGTTCATCGGCTCGGGCCATGTCGTCATCGACGGCAACGACACCGACCGGGGTGTCGTAACCATCGGCAGCTACGACCGCAACACATCGCATGTGCTGATGTCGGACATGACCATCCAGAACGGCCACTGGGGTATTGACGCGCAGAACACCCAGGACATCTCGATCCAGGGAAACTCGATTCGGGATGTCGACTTCGGTGTCTACAACCGGCGCGGTAATGCTGTCGAGGCACGCCAGGAGGTCTGTAACAACGTCATCGTCGGCCGCACCGAGTGGCCCCAATCCGGAATCCCCGGCGAACGCGGCATCGACTTGCGCGGCACCGGTAACACTGTCTGCCACAACACGGTTCGGTACTTCGGTGACTGCATCTCAATCCAACCCAGCACCGGGGACTCGTTTGGCAACGACGTGTACGGCAATGACGCCGCATTCTGCGTCGATGACGGAATCGAGATCGACTACAACCAATCGAACGTCCGGGTGTGGCGCAACCGGGTCACCAATGCGCGAATGGGGGTAAGCGTCCAGCCGATTGCCGGCGGGCCCGCCTACATAGTGCGCAACGAGTTCTTCAACTTGGAGAGCGTGCCCATCAAGATGCACAACGACACCACCGGTTTCGTCGTTGCTCACAACACCGGAGTCAAGGTGGGCGACGGCCACGGTGACAACGGAGCCATGTGGCGCAACGCCACGTTCCGCAACAACGTGTTCATCGGCACGCGGTACGCCTTCGAGTTCACGACGGAGGCCGATGAAGGGTTCCGCGACCTCGACTACAACGCCTGGGGCACGACTCGCGAAATCGGGCCCGGGGGGCCCTGGTTCAAGTGGGACAACGTCCGCTACGACGGGATCACAGACCTCCCGCCTGGAGTTGAGGACCACGGCGTCGAAATCGGGCTTCTGGAACTGGTCGGCGCCGGCCTGCCGGCCGATTGGGACGTTGCAGTGGCTCCCGGAGTTGCCGATATGCGCCCGGCTTCCGGTTCCGTGGCGATCGACGGCGGCATACGCCTCGACAACCTCAACGACGCATTCACCATCGTGGGAGCGCCCGACATGGGTGCATTCGAATACGGATTCGCGCTTCCGGAGTACGGCCCGGTGTGGGAGGGCGTCGGTGACCGGTTCATCGATGTCCCCGGCGATCATCTCTTCTACGCAGAGGTCGAATGGATGGCCGAAGCCGGAATCACCAAAGGCTGCAACCCACCCGTCAACGACCGCTACTGCCCCAACGACAACGTCACCCGCGGGCAAATGGCCGCCTTCCTAACCCGAGCCCTCGACCTCCCCCCAGGACCCGAACGAAGCCGACATCGAAGCCCTCGCCGCCGCCGACATCACCCGCGGCTGCAACCCACCCGTCAACGACCGCTACTGCCCCGACAACAACGTCACCCGCGGACAAATGGCCGCCTTCCTGTTCAGGAGTTTGAACTCATGAGACGAACCGTCCCGTTTCTGGCCGTGGTCCTTTTGCTGACGACTCTGGGAACGGTCCCCGCCGCTGCCGAAGTCGTCTTCGAGGACGGTTTTGAGTCCGGTGATCTTTCCGCCTGGGACAACGTCCACACCGACCGTTACGCCGTCACTAGCAACCCGGCCTACGTCAAGACCGGCGGATACGCGTTAGAAAGCACGATTCCCGAAGGACCGGGTTGGGGCGAGATCAACAAGTGGTTCATGCCGGGCTATGGCGAGATCTACGTCCGATTCGATGTGATGTTCGAGGAGGGGTTCCAGAACTTGCGGGGCGACGGCAACGGAATGCACTTTGCGTCGGTGAGCGGCAACCACATCGACAACAAGTGGAGTTCGCACGGTCAAGCCGGGATCGTCCCCAGCGGGTACGACTTCTTCACAACCACCGTCGACCCCGAGCACCCTCACAACGACCCGACGCTGCGGCCCTTCATGTTCTACTCCTACTTCCCCGACATGAGCTGCTGCTACGGCAACCTGTTCAAGCAGGACGAACCCAAAGTGGCCACCGTTGCCGGACAATGGCACGAATTGATAATCCACGTCGACGCCGGTACTCCCGGGCAATACGACGGCCGGCAGCGGCTGTGGATCGATGGACGGCTACAGATCGACGTCACCGGGATGCGCTGGCGCGACACCAACGATCTCAGGGTCAATGAGTTCGCCATCGTCGACTACATGCCGGGATCACCGCAGACGCAACACATCTGGTTCGACAACGTTCTGGTGAGCACCGAATTCCCCGGCACCGGCGTCGGCCCATCGACCACGTTTGTCGATGTGCCGTCCGGCCACTTGTTCTACGGGGACATCGAGTGGTTGGCCGCTAGCGGTATCACCCGCGGCTGCAACCCACCCGCCAACGACCGCTACTGCCCTGACGACACGGTGACCCGGGGACAGATGGCGGCTTTCCTCGCCCGGGCGCTCGATCTACCCGAGTTCGACGAGTCGGAAACGTTTGTGGACGACGACGCAACCCCGTTTGAGCAGGATATCGAGAGGATCTTTGTCGCCGGGATCACCCGCGGCTGCAACCCACCGATCAACGACCGCTACTGCCCCAATGGTGAGATCACCCGTGAGCAAATGGCTGCCTTCCTGGTCAGAGCACTCGACCTGCCCCCGGGTCCAGCCGGAACGACCTTCACCGACGACAACGATTCGATCTTCGAAGCCGACATCGAGGCTCTCGCCCAGAGCGGTATCACCCGCGGCTGCAATCCACCCGCCAACGACCGCTACTGCCCGAATCGATCTATATCACGCGCCGAGATGGCGGCTTTCCTCTACCGCGCCCTGGCCGTCCAATAGAGAGTCGCGGCTAGCTCTCTTGAAGCCAGGCTCTGGCCGCGGCCAACGCATCGTCGATCGCGATTGCCTTGCCGTCGGACACGAGCCGGTTGGCCTCGGCCGCATCGAGAGCATCCGCGATACGGACTCGCAGTTCTCTGAGTTCGGGGAAGAGTCGGGTTTTGTATTCGGCTGGTATCTCCGGCGCGAGGCCTGGCGCTGACACGCAGCGAGACCAGCTCGGCATTCAGTATCGACGCGGCGTCGACCGGGCAGCGCCAGATCTGTCAATTCTGGCTCCAACCGGCCGACAGAGGTTCTGTGATCATCACGCTCAAGAAACGGTGGGCGATGCTTGTCGCCGTCCCCTACCGGGAGTTGCTGGACTCGCCAGGGATCGGCCGCGCCCATGATCTCCAGCGAATCGTCTCGTACGGCACCGGGGTGGCGCTTGGGCTCGCCGTACATATGCCGCCGTGGAGGACAATCGCCGTTGTCGGCATCGCCGGTGTGATGCTGATCCTGGCGATTCGCCGCACGATCACCAAACGCGCGGCCCCGCCCTACCCGCTGGCATTGGCGGACGAACTCGCGTCCGGGACTGCCGTTGCCGCCGCCACCGCTTCCCCACTGATCACCGTGGCGGTCATGCTGTTCATAGGTTTGGCCGTAACCGCGACGTTCCAGGCCCCCCGCAAACTCGCTCTGTCGAGCACGATTGTGTTGGGTACGCCGGCTGTGGTGACCGCAGCAGTCATCGGCGCGAACACCTCGGATCGGGTAGACGAATACGTCTCGGCTCTTGTCTTGATCGCCTTGTTGCTCGCTCTCAGCACGTTCATCCTCGGCTTCTTCTCCATTCAGGCCCGCCAGCTACGCATCGCCTTGGGCCGTCGCGAAACTCAGCTCAGCGCCGTTCTCGATGTGACGCCGGTGGTGCTGGCAACCGTCGACGAGAACGGCAAGCTCGAGACACTGGCCGGCGACCTTCGCGATTGGTCGGAGCTCTCTGGACACACCGTCCCGGTGGAATCTGGGATTGCACGCGTGGTGGAAACCGCCGCAAGCGGCTCGAGGGTCACCGACGATGTCGTGCTGGGCACCCGGACCTACCGGCTCACTTGCGACCCGGGAACCGATGGTCGCGCGCTGCTCACGGCATTCGACATCACTGAGCAGACCGACGCGAGGCAACGGCTGGAGGATCTGATCCGGTCCAAGGACCAGTTCATCGCAGCGGTGAGCCACGAACTACGCACACCGCTATCGGCGGTCCTGGGATTCGCCGAGGTCGTCCGTGACTCAATGCCCGCCGCCGATCCTCTTCAGCCGATGATCCACGAAGTAGCCGATCAGAGCTCTGAGATGGCCGCGATCATCGACGATCTGCTGGTCGCTGCCCGGTCTAGCTTCGAAGCAGTGCCGACCGCCCCGAAGATGGTGGATCTTGCTGCCGAAGCCGTCGCCGTCGCCGAAACGATCGGTCCCCGGCTCAGCGGCGAGCCGTCGTACGATCTGGAATCGACGAGGGCATACGCTGATCCGATACGGGTTCGTCAGATTATCCGCAATCTTCTGACAAACGCCGATCGATACGGCGGAGACGAGGTTCGTATCGAGACCACCGAGGCGAAGAACGAGGCAGTCCTGCGCGTCCTTGACAATGGCCCGGAGCTTTCCCCTGCACTGGCGGAGCGAATCTTCGAAGCCTACGAATCATCGGGACCGGTGCGCGGCCAGCCCGCCGCCATCGGGCTGGGACTCACCGTCTCCCGAACCCTGGCAGAGATCATGGGAGGGTCTGTCTTGTACCACCACGATGGCCGATGGTCGGCATTCGAGCTTCGTCTCCCCACGAAGTCTCCAGTCAGATCCAGCGCTGCGGATCCGACATCCAAAGCGCTCACCCCGGGCGCAGTTCAGGACAGAACATCTGTCGCCTCGGCAACAAGTACCTGACCCAAAACCGGCTTTGGGGAGTATGTTGGAAACGGAGGCCGCGTCGCTCTGACGCCCGGAAGACCTATGGCCCGGCGCCGACCGAGTCGACCTCCTTCGAAATCCAGGCTTCCCCGGCCGCCGGGGATGGTGTGCCTTGCCCGAAGGTACCGCCCGAAACCGCGCCATCCCCGGTTCGGCCGGCGACGCCATGAGAGCAACAACTCGTACTACGCAGACCCATGCGCTTCGGATATGATCGATATATGCCAGCATCGAGGAGGCTGTTCGTGGTCACCTCTCGCTCTACTCCCGGCGATCGATACGACCGCAGATCACTTGTCAGCCGGTTGCTCCGGATAGTCGGAGGAGCACTCGCTCCTCGTTCCGCACGAGAGCGGCGCACACCTGACTCCGAGCAGCAATCCGCATCAGATCTCAGCTGTATGTACCCGCCGGGATGGGATGCCATCCCTCCGACAATCACCATGGCTGCCCAACCCGACGCCTACTTCCACAATCGCAATCGGTAGCACATTCGATCACACGGCCGCCCCGGTTGCACGCCGCCGATGACGGAACTCAACCAGACACCCTCATGGATCAGCGACGCGGTCTTCAGCGTTTCTGTATAGGGGACTCGCCGGCTGAGTCCGTAGATCGCGCCTAGCCCGTTTTTAGTACCCCTAGAGGTTTTACTGCTAAAAGTTGATCCGCATCGTGGACGGCTCCGAAAACGGTGCATACAAGGGAGAGCCCCGACTGCACCAAGCGCAGTGGGGACATGAAAGGAGAAACTCCCATGCGCAAGCTAATCATACTTTTCGGGGCCTTGCTGCTGGCACTGCTGCCGGCGACCGCCTCGGCCCAGTCCTCAGACGGACAGGTCGTGGTCGTTCACGGCGTTCCCGATCTCACAGTCGATGTATACGTCAATGGTGAACTCACCATCGAGGACTTCGAGTTCGGGACCGTCGCCGGACCGCTGACGCTGCCCGCCGGCACCTACGCCCTCGAGGTCTACCCGGCTGATGCCGACCCGAACTCTTCCGAACCGGCCCTCGCTGGCTCGACAGACCTCCCGGGCGGAGCATACGCAACCATCGCTGCATACCTCGAGGAAGGTGGCGCACCGACCCTCGGCGTGTTTGTTGAGAACAACTCGGCGACCGAAGCCGGCAACGCCCGCATCACCGCTCGTCACCTCGCCGACTTCGGCGCTGTCGACGTCCTCGCCAACGATGCGGCGGTCTGGGAAGGTGTTACCAACGGC
>CAMYKI010000086.1 GCA_947258985.1 uncultured Acidimicrobiaceae bacterium | reverse complement strand
GACCGATGGGTACCGACCCAGAGGGGTCTCCGGCGAGATTGCTGGCGATTGTGCACACGTCTGCGTAATACATGCTGAGGGGATCGGCGGTTCGCTCACCTATCGGGAACGCCGTCGTCGGGCTTGTCGGTGACACCAGCACGTCTACCTCCTCGTATGCAGCAGCGAAGTCCCGGCGCACCAGTGTGCGTACCTTTTGCGCTTGCCCATAAAACGCGTCGTAGTAGCCGGCCGACAGCGCATATGTGCCCAGAAGAATGCGTCGGGTGACTTCTGGGCCGAACCCCTCCGCCCGGGTACGCGCCATCATCTCCTCCGTCGTCTCCCCGTCCACTCGCAGCCCGTAGCGGACACCGTCGAATCGGGCAAGGTTCGCCGAGGCTTCGGCAGGCGCAATCAGGTAGTAGGCCGACAGGGCATATTCACTCGCCGGCAGCGACACCTCGACCACGTCGGCACCTGCCGCGGAGAGCTTGTCGTACATGGCGCCACAAGCCGCTGCCACTTCGTCGTCGATGCCCTCGCCCGACAGTTCCGTTACAACCCCAATCCTCATCCCGGCGACACCCTTGTCGAGGGCGTCCGAGATTGGGGGCAGATCACCGCGGTAGCTAGTGGCGTCGCGAATATCGAAGCCGGCAATTGCCTCCAGGAGGGCGGCGGCACCGGCGACCGTACGGGCAAATGGACCGATCTGATCGAGCGACGACGCAAATGCAATCAAGCCGTACCGGCTCACGAGGCCGTAGGTCGGCTTGACACCAACGATCCCACACATCGATGCCGGCTGACGGATCGATCCCCCGGTGTCGCTCCCGAGCGCAACCAGGGCCGACCCGGCGGCAACCGCAGCGGCGGAGCCCCCTGAGGAGCCGCCGGGAACCCTGTCGGTATCCCACGGATTCCTCGTAGGACCGTATGCGGAGTTCTCCGTCGAGGATCCCATGGCGTACTCGTCGAGGTTGGTCTTGCCGAGGACAACCGCGTGGCGCGCTTGCAGCCTCTCGACGACCGTGGCGTTGTAGGGCGGAACGTAACCGCTGAGGATCTTGGAACCGGCGGTTGTCTCTGTCCCCCGGGTCGTCATGTTGTCCTTGAGGGCAATTGGTATTCCGTGCAGAGGTCCCCGGTCCTCACCAGACGCCAATGCCGCGTCGGCGGCCCCGGCTGCGGCGCGAATCGAGTCCTGATCAAAGGTCAGATATGCGTGAAGGTGGGACTCGGTCACCCCGGCCCTCGCAATGACGGCATCGGCCAACTCAACGGCGGAAAGGTCCCCGGAGCGAATGAGAGCCCCCGCTTGGGCAAGTGTGAGATCGGCTGGATCGGTCATGCTTCACCCAGAATGCGGGGCACTCTGAAGTATTCGCCCTCGCGGTCGGGGGCCTGTTGCAGGACCTCGTCCCTATCGAGCGACGCCCTGACCTCGTCGGGTCGGAAGGCATTGGTCATCGGAAGCGGATGCGACGTCGGCGGGACCCCTTCGGTGGGAAGAGCCCCGACGCGCTCGGCATGCTCAAGGATGTCTTCGAGTTGCGCTCCGTATTCGCTCAACTCTTCTTCGGTGAGTGCCAAACGGGCAAGGTGAGCCACTTTGGCGATATCGATGTCTACTGGCATGTTCAGGGATGGTACCGGAGTATGCCGATGCCCGATCACCCTCGCCGTTGCAGGCAGGGCCCACCAGCTTGGAGATTGTCAGTCTTCGTCCTCACCGAGAAGCCGTGCCAGTTCGTCGGACGAGTCCTCCTGACCGTCGACGAGAAACTCTCGCAGCACTTCGTAGGCCGTGTCCACACTCGACAGTGCAACGGACTCGGCAGCCTGGTGAGCCAGCGCCGGATCGCCGGGACCATAGTTGATCGCCGGGATCCCCCGACCACTGAGACGGGCCACGTCGGTCCACCCCTGCTTTGCCTTCCGTTCCGATCCGGAAACGGCCATCAACCGGTCGAGGTGCAGGTTCTCTTCTACGACGACCCCTGCAGGTGCCCGGTCCTTCACGGCGACCCAATCCGCGGCGGCGGCGACCTCCAGCAACCTTTGTTCAGCTTCCTCCATCGAGTAGACGGGAGGGAATCGGTAGTTGAGGTTGACACGTAGTGTCGCCGGGAGGACATTGTTGGCGATACCACCCTCGGCCCTGGTGACCGAAAAGACCTCGCGGAACTCCAGACCGTCGATCATCACCGGCTCGGGTTGACGTTCGTGCATCTGCGCCAGCCAGGCACCGGCCTTGGTAACGGCGTTCTCACCGAGCCAGGGACGAGCACTGTGCGCTGCCTTGCCCTCGAATCCCAGTTCAGCGTTCATGGCGCCGTTGCAGCCGAGTTCGACGGCAAGATCTGTCGGCTCGAGGACGATGGCGAATTCGGACTCGGCAAGCCAGGGAGCCTTGTCGAGGACGGCTTCCAGGCCGTTCTCGTCCGAAGGCCCTTCCTCCTTGTCATAGAAGACACCGACCACGTCATAGGGGCCGGTACGAACCGCATCGTCTTCGAGCAGGTGGATCATGACCGCAAGCCCCGATTTCATATCGGCCGTACCTACGCCGGACATGCGGCCATCGGCGATGACGGGCTCTCCGTTGTCCTGAATCGGGACCGTATCGAGATGCCCAAACAGCGAGATGAGCGGTCGACCGGTCTGCTGACCGACAACCAATGTGTTGCCGATGCGAGCCACAGACTGCATCGTCCAGACGGGGAGCAGCCGTTTGGCTACCGCAGTGCAGAGCCGCCCCTCGTTGCCGGTTACCGAGTGGATCGACACCAATTCGGCGAGCGTTTCATGCAGAGCGGTCATACGGGTACCTCAAATACGCGAAGGGCTTCGTTCAAAGATGTCTTTCGGTCGGTCGAGGAAGAGCGGCGGCCGATGATGAGGGCGCACTGCAGGTCGTACCGACCCGAGGGGAACTCCTTGGGTCGGGTACCCGGCACGACAATGGCCCCTGCGGGCACCCGCCCCCGGTATTCGACCGGTTCCTCGCCGGTGATGTCGATGATCGGTGTCGACGAGGTGATCGTCGTGTTGGCGCCGAGTACGGCGGCTTCTTCGATGAGGGTACCTTCGACAACGATCGAGCGGCTTCCGATGAAGGCTCCGTCCTCGATGATGACCGGCCGCGCTCCCGGTGGCTCGAGTACGCCTCCGATGCCGACGCCGCCGCTCAAGTGCACGTCGCTACCGATCTGGGCGCACGACCCCACAGTCGCCCACGTATCGACCATTGTTCCGGCACCGACGTAGGCGCCGATGTTCACGTAACCGGGCATCACAACGACACCGGGCTCGCAGAACGCCCCATATCGGACCGTCCCCGGGGGAACCACCCTGATGCCGGCGCCGGCGAGATTGTGCTTGGTTGGGATCTTGTCGTGATACTCGAACGGGCCGCTGTGGGTCGTCTCCAGCTGGGCAAGCCGGAAGTAGAGCATGATTGCCTCTTTCACCCATACGTTCACACGCCATTCGCCATCGACCTTCTCGGCAACCCGGACCTCTCCACGATCCAGCGCGGCGATAGTCCGTTCGACGGCACCGGTAGCGTTGTCCAATAGTTCGAGATCGGCGTACGCCTCTTCGATGACTCTGCGGTCGCTCGTCAACTCAGACACTGCACCAGCACCTCCACAGCTTGTTCACACTCCGCGAGAGTCGGAACCAGGGCGAGGCGGAGATAGCCCTCGCCGCCGGTGCCGAAGAACCTCCCCGGCGAGACCACAACGCCTGATTCCAGCAGTCGGTCGGTGGTCTGCAAATCATCGTCCGTCTCAACCCACATGTACAAACCCGCTTCGGAAGCCACAACATCCATACCCAACTTATCGAATGCACGGCGGAGCACCGCTCGCTTCGCAGCAAAGACCTCCCGTCGTTCGGTGGCATGCGTATCGTCGGACCAGGCGGCGATTGCAGCAGACTGGACAAACTCGGGCGAGGCTGTTCCCGTGGCGGTTCGCAGTTTCTTCAATGCCGCGATTGCAGCAGGATCACCAACGACGGCTCCTGATCGATATCCGGTCATCCCCGATCGTTTCGACAACGACAGGAACGACAGGACGCCGGCAGACCCGGGTCCGGCCAGTTGCAGGATCGAAACCGGGCCTTTCGGGAAGACGGCGGGTTCGTATATATCGGCATAACACTCGTCTGAGAACAACAAGGTGTCGGTCGACCGTGCCGTATCCAACAGGTTCGCCAAGTCCGATTCGGACGTGACGGCACCGGTCGGATTGTGCGGGGTGCAAGTCCAGGCGATTCGTGCTCGATCCCAGACCCCGGGTGTTACATCGTCGGCGCGAAGTACGAAGTCGCCGGAGAGTGTTATCGGCTCGGTACGGGCGCCGGCGAACAGAGCGCCTCGTTCATAGATTGGATACCCCGGGGTGCCATAGATAACGCCGTCGCCTGCAGCGCGGTCGATGAAGGCAAGCGGCGTGTTGAACACAGCCTCTTTCGATCCCGACGTTGGCATCACCTGAGTGTCTGGGTCGACGTTGACACCAAAGCGCCTGAGCAGATAATCGGCAATTGCGGTCCGCAGTTCGCCGAGACCGGCCGTGGTTGGATACTGGGATACCGCAGGGACCGAAGCTTTGAGCGCCTCCGGTATGCGCTGCGGCGTAGGTTCGCGGGGATCCCCGATAGAGAAGTCGATCACGGTCCTGCCGGCTTCCCGCATCGCTCTTGCCCGCTCATGGACAACGGCAATCGGATAGGAGCCAAGCTGCTCGAGGACTGGATTGAGTCGCATCCGGCCACGCTAACCGAATTCCGGTCGGCGACAGGCCACCGTAAGATCCAGACCCGTGAATCGCCACCGCATCACCTTCACTCTTCTCGGCCTCGCCCTGGCGCTGGTGGCAATCGGCGCTGTCGTCTTCGCACCGTCGGGTAATCCGGAAGTCGCTCCGGAAGTGCTGGAGTCCTACTCCCCCGAAAATCGATCGACCGTTCTCCGCCAGACCCAGGTCCAGATCGATCTCCCGGTCGACTACGACATTGACCTCGTCATCGACGGTGTCGCCATCCCCGACGGCGAAATCGACAGGATCCCGGAGACCGGCCGATTCACGTGGCGGCCGAACGAGACCACGATCATTCCCGAGTGGACGCCCGGCTTCCATACGGTCTGGGTCCGATGGGACCGTGTCAGCGGCTTGCCAGACCCCGGCGAATGGACGTGGATCTTCCGAGTTCAGTAGGCCTTGGCCGCCGGTCACTTCTCCAGGATGCCGGGCCCCTCGGCAAGCAGAAGATCGAAGCCTGCTTCATCGAGCACGGGTATCCCGAGCGAGTCGGCTTTGGCGAGCTTCGATCCGGGCGAGGCACCGGCGATTACCGCCGCCGTCTTCCCGGACACCGAGCCTGTCACCTTGCCGCCCCTTTGCTCAATCTCTGCTTTGGCTCCGGCGCGACTGAAACCATCGAGGGTTCCGGTCACGACAAAGGAAAGCCCCGCAAGCTCAGATGCAGTCGCGCCGGCGGGTTCCGGTTCGGGGTCGACAAGGCGGACCCCGGCTGCCTCGAGCCTGGCGACGAGGTTTCGATTGTCCTCATCTCGAGACCACATTGCCACCGACCCCGCAATCTCCGGCCCAATGCCTTCGATCCCAGCGATCTCCTCTTCGCTTGCCTCCATTAGTGCCGGCAACGAAAGGAAGCGGGCAGCAAGCTGTCGAGCAACAGTCCCCCCGACATGGTCGATCCCAAGAGCGGTAAGCAGCCTCCCGAGAGGGCGATCCTTGGCCCCGTCGATCGCTCCGAGAAGATTCGCAACGGACACCTCCCCCCAGCCTTCGAATGCCAGCAGATCCTCCGGGTCGAGGGTGAAAATGTCCGCAGGATCCTTGATCAGCCCCTCGGTCAGCAACATGTCGACCGTTTTGTAGCCGAGACCTTCGATGTCCATCGCCCCCCGTGAGGCAAAGTGGTAGAGGTACTCGCGCAGTCTGCTCGGACAGGTGAAGCCCCCGGTGCAGCGAGCTTTTGCTTCACCCTCGGGAAGGACTATCGGGTTCCCACAGAACGGGCACTTTGCCGGCATGTGCCACTGTGGTGTGTCGGTGGGCCGCTTACTTACCACCGGACCCACCACTTCCGGGATGACGTCGCCGGCTCTGCGCACGATGACCGTGTCGCCGGGTCTCACATCCTTGCGATGGATCTCCCCCTCGTTGTGAAGGGTGGCGTTGGTGATCGTCACCCCGCCCACAAAAACAGGTTCGAGGACTGCAAAGGGCGTCACGGCCCCGGTGCGACCGACGTTGATCTCAATCCTTTCCAGGGTCGTGGTCTTCTCTTCTGGCGGAAGCTTGTACGCAACCGCCCAGCGAGGGCTCTTTGCCGTATAGCCAACTTCTCGTTGCTCCCCGAGATCGTCCACCTTGACAACGACGCCGTCGATCTCGTAGTCGTTGGCATGACGTCCCTTCTCGGTACGGACGACATACGCTTCGATAGCGACGAGGTCGTCGACTCGCTCGCTCGCCGGGTTGACCCGCAGGCCGAGGTCGGCCAGCCATTGCAGAGATTCCCACTGCGTTGCCAGCTCGGGACCTCCTGTGACTCGACCGACTTGATAGAGCCAGATCGACAACGCCCTTTCAGCCGTCTTTGCTGGATCCTTCTGTCGCACAGAACCCGCCGCGGTGTTGCGCGGATTCACGTACGGCTTCTGCCCCAACTCTGCCTGGCGGGCGTTGAGTGCGGCAAACGCCGCCACCGGCATGTAGATCTCGCCTCTAACTTCGACCAGTTCCGGGGGCGTACCGAGAAGACGGAGAGGCACGGCGTCGATGGTGCGCACGTTTGCGGTGATGTCCTCGCCGACCTGGCCGTCGCCACGGGTTGCCGCCCTCACGAGGCGGCCGTCCGCATAGGTGATCGAAACGGCCAGGCCGTCGATCTTCTGCTCGCACACATAACCGGCCGGATCGCGGCCCAACGCACGCGCCAACCGTGCTTGCCACGCCTCCAGCTCATCGACCGATTCGACGTTGTCGAGGGAGAACATCCGCTCGAGATGCGTCACCGGCGCAAATGCGTCGTCCAGCGGCGTTCCCACCCGTTGTGTCGGCGAATCGTCGGTGACGAGGTCTGGATGCGCGGTTTCGAGGGCAATCAGCTCGCGCATCAAGCCGTCGTACTCGGCATCCGAGATCTCGGGGTCGTCGAGGACGTAGTACCGATGATTGGCCCGGTGAAGGGCGTTACGGATTTCCGCCACCCTGGGTTCGATGTCAGGCACGGGCGTCATCTCTCAATCGAATCGGTCGCCTTATCGTGCCTCCGCCCAGAACCTCGTCACCCCGGTAGAAGACGGCTGCTTGGCCGGGGGCGACCGCATGTTGCGGTTCACCAAAGCGCACCGTCCAATTGTCGGCGAGGCCGGGAACGAGAGATGCCGGCACCGGTTCGGCGCGGTAGCGGATCTTGACGTCTACCTCGGTGTATTCCGGTTCGACTCCGGAGACAAATGTCACTGCGTCCACCTCGCACCGGGCCGTCAGCAATTCCTCTCGACTGCCCAGCACCACCGTCGCAGTTTCGGGGCGGATATCCACCACATATCGCCGCTCCCCGAGTGCGACGCCGAGACCTCGCCTCTGGCCGATGGTGAAGTCGACCACTCCGTCGTGATCCGGCAACCTCTCCCCCTCCGTTGTTATCATCGGTCCGGGGCGGGCGGCATCGGTGAACCGGGAGCGGATGAAATCACGGTAGGAGCCCTCACCGACAAAGCAGAGGT